>CALDYC010000016.1 GCA_937941245.1 uncultured Acidimicrobiales bacterium
GCTGGTGCCCCGGGTGCGGACGGTGTTGATGGCGCTCCGGGCGAAGATGGCTCCGACGGCGAAAATGGTGCACCTGGGCCAATCGGTTCGGCTGGACTCAGTGGTGCGCCTGGACCCCCAGGACCACCGGGGCCTCCAGGAATCAGCATGGCAATCGAGGCCGCAACAGCAGCAGAAATCACTGTCTCGACACCGACGGGACAGGCCCAAGGTCAGAGTCGAGAATCACTCGGGTTGATACAAGACGATGAACTTGCGTTTACCGGTTCAGATCGCCGGACGTTGGCGGTAGCAACCGGCATGATCGGGGTGGGTGCTGCGTTGGTTGGATGGCATGAGCGGCTACTTCTTGCGGCGCGACGCAATCGCGACGACGAAGAAGCGACCTGATCTCACTTCTGCGACTCAGGGCAGGCCAACATGACTGCGGGCAGAATCGAGAGTTACTCGGACTTCTTGGCGTTTAACGACGCGGTCCCGCTCGATAACTACTACCACTTTGCCGAGGGGTTCTCGTCTGACGAAGCCGATCAGATTGTGGAACTTGGGCTTTCGCGGGCTTCGGTCAGTGGTGTCACCGGCGGCGGGTTGAACCCGGCATATCGATCGAGCGACGTTTCATGGATTGAGCTGGCTGAGGACAGTTTGTGGCTCTACAAGAAGCTCGGTGCGCTCGCAGCGAAGGCGAATGGCGAGATGTGGAATTTCAGCGTCGCAGCCATGTCAGAAAAGCTGCAGTTCACCGAGTATTTCGCGGGGAAGCAGGGTCACTATGACTGGCACATGGACCTTGGGGCAAAGTTCAGCCGACGCAAGCTCAGCATGGTGGTCCAACTTACCGACCCCGCTGAATACGAGGGCGGGCATCTCGAGCTTCGCTTCCGCCGTTCGGTCAACCAGATCGTGAGGAAGAAGGGGCACGTCACTGTGTTCCCTTCGTATGCGCTTCACCGGGTAACCCCGGTGACCGAGGGCCGGCGGCAGTCTCTCGTTGTCTGGGTGTCAGGCGAGCCGTTCCGCTAGCGCGGGATTGCAGCCCGCATCGGGTACCTAGAGAAGCGACGCAAGTTCGAGTTCGGTCAAGGCTCGCACGAACCGGCTGTTCATTGCGTCGACAAGTTGAAGCTGGCGCTCGTCGGATAGGTCCATTCCTCGACATGCGACGATCGGGTAGACCAGACAGAACAGTGCTGCGGTGCGGTAGTCATCCCATAGCCGTGCGGTCTCAGCCTCGGGAACCCCGCCTGCGTGTAACGCCGCGAGATAGCGATCGAAGAGAGCTCGTTCGTTCGCGCTTGCCACCTCGGGCAGCAGGCTCTGGGTGATGAAGTACGCAACGTCGTAGGCGGCGCTGCCCATGCCGGTGAGCTGAAAGTCGAGCAGGACGACGTCGCCGTTGTTGTCAAAGAAGATGTTGTCGGCGCGGTAGTCGCCGTGTGAGATCGTTGTCGGCGACGTCGACAGCTGCGTCAACATGGCGTCGAGCGAGTCGGTCCATCTCGCGGCGACTTCGGTGATTGTCGGGTGCACCGAGATTTCGGCCCGAAGCTTGGCCCACCCTTCGGCAAAGACCAGCGGAAGCACGGCCGGGTAGATCGGGTCGGCCAGGCTGACCGCAGCTCCAGACGCGACGTACTGTTCGGCGTCTCCCCAGAACTCTGCGTGCCAGCCGGCAATGGCATCGATAGCCCGCTCGGCGTCGGATAGTTCCATGCCGATGGTTTGGTCAACCTCACGATTGCCGCCCATGTCTTCCATAAGTAAGTAATAGGCGCTTCCGTCCTGCGCGAGTGCTCCGCCGAAACCCTTGGGAACCCGGATCGGTGACCGCTCGGCGAGCGCGTCGAAGAACTTCACTTCACGCTCGTACATGCGCAACATGGTGCAGGTGAATACGGCAGCCTCGTCGAGTGCGTTGAGTTTGAGGACCAGCGTTTCTGGGACGTCGTTGCCGGTCAATCGCAGCCGGTACACGGCACTGCTTACGCCAATGCCGACGCCGATGATCTCGCTGGTGACGTGTGTGACGTCAAGGCCCGTTGCCTGACCAAGCCACTGCGCGGTGACGTCGTCGATCGTTGCTGGAATCGCTGCCATATGTCCCCCCGGACGACGGGCGGCCAACCGTCTGTGGCGCCCCGCACTCTGACGGTAGTAGAGCGGAGGGGCTCAGTTCTTGCCAACGATCCCGGCATCAGGTGTTCGCCAGCCCGGACGTGATGCGTCGGTCGCGAGTCGTCGCTTGGCCGGGTTAGCTGCCGCCGTTGGGATCGGCAAGCAAATCCAGCAGCTGGACTTCAATGCGTCGATTGATCTGGCGGCCCTCGGCAGTCGAGTTGTCAGCGACTGGCATGGACTCGCCGAAGCCGACGACTTTGAGCCGGTCGCGGTCGACGCCGCTTGTTGCGATGTATTCGGCGACGGACTCGGCTCGCAGCTCAGATAGGGCCTGGTTGAGCTCGTCGGCCCCAACGTCGTCGGTGTGGCCCTCGATAACCATGGTCACTTGCGGGTTGAGGCTCATCACGATGACCCCCAGTCTGAGTGTGGACTCGAATTCAGACGAGATGATTGCAGAGCCGGTCTCGAACAGAACGGCTTGTTCGACGCGAACGTTGCCGTCGATGGCTGGGGGAGCGTCGGGACGCACGACATACTCGTTGATCACCAGGTCAGGGCTGCCGAGCACGGCTACGGCTCGCTCATAGAAGGCGTCGGCCTCGTCCTGGGAGCGAACTGGACCCTCGAGGTAGAGGATCGGTGGCCGAAACACCGCACCGCGTTCTGGAAGCGAATCGAGCGCGGGTAAACCGGCAAGCGGGTCAACGGTCGGGTCGGGTTCTGCCGTGGGGTTGGTTTCTGGTGCCGGCTCT
>CALDYC010000017.1 GCA_937941245.1 uncultured Acidimicrobiales bacterium
ATATGGACCGAAGTCCGTGCTCGTTCGACTTGCATGTATTAGGCGCGCCGCCAGCGTTCGTCCTGAGCCAGGATCAAACTCTCCGTCAAAATCATCACCAACCGAAGTTGGCTTGAAATCAGTTGCGTGGTCGACCACAGCATAAATGCTGCTCTTAATGGCGACCTGCGAAATTGGAGGTTTGCAACCATCAATACAAACCCGAAGGTTTGACTAATGGTTCCTGACCTTTGTATTAATAAATATATTGACGGTCACTTCAGCAAACAAAGAGTGTCTGGTGAAGTGCCGCACTGGCTCTCTTCCTGTCTTCTGTTTTCAAAGAGCGTCGACCAGCTTGCGCTGACAAACTGTGGCATAGCGCTTGTGTGCGCTAGGGGCCACCATTGCCGTTCCGTAGGCCGATATGGGCTACGTGGGCAGACGCCATAAGCTAGCGGGCCCGCAACCCTTTCGGAAACCTCGCATAGGTGTTTTTCTGGGAAATTCTCCCGGAGCCCACGGTACGGGGTCCCAGACCCGCAAGAACTCAACACATTTCATCTCACAGGAGCCCTCATGATCCCGCAAATTTCTGCCGCCGAAGCCGTCCAAATGCTCAGCGATGACGACCGAGCGGTGCTGGTCGATGTTCGCACCGAGGCAGAGTGGACGAACGTTGGTGTTCCTGATGCCGCGGCGCTTGGGCGCCCGGTGCGATTCGTCTCATGGACTTTGGCAGGTGGCGTGGGCAACCCGTATTTCCTCGACCAGGCAACCGATGGACTCGCCCCCGACACTCCCCTGCTCCTCTTGTGCCGGTCTGGCGGGCGATCCCAAGCGGCGGCCGAGGCACTGCTTGCTTCGGGCTTCACGTCGCCCCACAACATCGTCGGCGGATTCGAGGGCGCCCCTCAGCCCGACGGCACGCATTCGGGCGGCTGGCTCGACACCATCGGAGGAAGCGCCTACCACCCCGCACAATGAGTCTGCGAACGGCGGTCGAATGCGTCGATGCCCGGCAGCGGATTGCTGCGGCTGCGGTAGCTGAAGCCCGCGTGTGCGTCAGCGAGCTCGCGGGGCTTCGTTCCACCGTGGTCGGAGCTGGGTTCGACACGATCCAGCGTCTGCGGCCCTCATTTCTTGAGCGCCACGTCGCGGCCTTGTTGCCGGGGTGGGCCGATGTGGTGGATCCCTATTGGGCAGACACGCCAGACGCCGACGGACCAGTATCTGCTGATCGCGAGCGTGTCCGATCCAACGCAGACGATGTAGCGGCCAAGATGATGGGAGTCACGGATCGCTATGTCGATCGCAGCACCGACGAGGTTGCGATCGCCGTGTACCGTCGCTTGCGCCCTCGCGCAGAACAGCACATCGTGGCCGAGATTGACCGTCTGGTGAGCTTCGTCGACGCTCATCGGACAACGAAGTCCCAGTAACATCGAACGCATGGCTCGGACACGCTGGATCACCGAGATGGGAATGGGCGTCGATGTACACGGCGGCGATCACACCAAGGCCGCTCGACGCGCCGTCTCAGATGCCCTGCGTCATTCGAGTCTTCACTTCTTCACCGCGACCGACAAGACCGTCCACGACATGCATGTCGAGGTACGCATTGGCATCGCTGAGCCCGATCGCGTCGATCACGCAGCGGTCGCCGCCGAGATTCCGTATGGGACGGTCGATGTCAGCACCCACGTGGGCGGCCTCGATGTCGAATCCCCACGTGACGGCGACGCCATGGTGATCGCGGTTGCGGCGATTCTCGTGTACCTCGACAGCTAGCCGAGTGCTGATCCGGCGCAGTTCGGGTTCCGGTTACCGCAAGCTCGTTTGTCGACCGACCGCCCCCCTCTCGCCTCGCGTGCCTGTCCAGTTGGCAGGCGAGGTGTGTAGCGCTCACGGACCGGCGGGTGTATCGCCCAAAGACCGAGTGGGCACGCACTCGTGCCACGATTGAGCTGTGACATCGCTTGAAGAACGCGTCAGCGCAGGATTGCAGTGGCCCGATTGGGATCGCTGGCCCGATCGCCACGAACTGACCACAAACGCGACGCCGACTGCGCAGAGCCCGCCCCACCGAAGCGCTCGGCGCTCGCACCAGAATCTGGGGGCCGCACGGGTCATCGCCGACGGCGGTCCCTACCTCGAGCTGTACGACAGTGATAAACGCGACGGTGGCCCCAGCCAGATGAGCGACCTGTCGAAACCGCCGCTCGATGGGATCCGGTTCGCGATCAAGGACTTGTTTGCTGTCGCTGGTCACCCCATGACCGCTGCGAGTCCAGCGCGGGCCAACGCCGCTTGCGAACGAGTCGACGCTCCGGTCGTGGCCGCACTGCGAGCAGCCGGCGCCGTCGCCGTTGGATCCACAACTCTGCACGAGTTCGCATTCGGCGTAACAGGGCTCAACCCCCATGCTGGCACTGCTCCAAACCCGGCGGCTCCTGACCGGGTCCCTGGCGGTTCAAGTTCCGGAAGCGCATCTGCGGTGGCTGACGGCTCTGCAAACCTTGCGCTTGGCACCGACACTGGCGGTTCGGTGCGAATCCCCGCTGCATTTTGCGGAGTGGTTGGATTCAAGCCCGGCCACCACACCTATTCGTCGGTCGGAGTCTTTCCGCTCTCGCCAACCCTCGACCATGTCGGATTGTTTGCAAACACCGTGGCCGACGTCACCAACGCTCACCGTGTGCTCGCGTCTGGGAGCGCGCGCTCCGGCGAGCTGCCCCGCGTTGCCGATCTGCGGCTGGCGGTCGCACGGGGGCAGATGCAGAGCGCCGCACCCGCCGTGCGCGACCGGCTTGAGTCGGGGCTTGATCTACTCGCTGCAGCCGGGGCGACCCTTATCGATATCGAACTTCCGGATCCCGAAAAGGTGTTCGTCGCGTCAACCGCGATCATGTTTAGCGAGGCCGCCGCTGTGCACGAACACGCTCTGCGGAAACACCGCGATCTGTACGGCGAAGACATCGTGGCCCGTTTGGCGTTTGGCGCAACACTCAGCGGCATGCAGGTCGCTTCGGCTCACCGGTTGCGGCAAGCGCTTCGATCAGAGGTTGCCACATCGCTGCTGAACATCGACGCCGTTATTGGCCCGACAGTGCCGATCGTTGCACCGTTGTTGGCCGACGCAGATGACCCATCGCTACCCGCGACGATTGTCGCAAACACCCGTCTCGCGAATGTGGTTGGGCTTCCGGCCATATCGATTCCGTTATTGGGCGACGGGCCGCCGATTGGATTGCAGCTGTTAGGAGCCAACGACGACCGCCTGCTCGCAACCGCGCTCGCGGTCGAACGTGCGATCGACAACCGCGATTAGTCAACAGCTGGCGGTGCACCGACCCCATCGCCAGCCCGTTCGATAGCTGTGATCTGATCGACCCGTCGCTGATGGCGACCGCCCGCAAACGGCGTCGACAAAAAGACGGTCACAATCTCTTCAGCGAGGCCGGTCCCGACGACGCGACCCCCCATCGACAACACGTTGGCGTCGTTGTGCTCGCGCGCCATCCGCGCCAGGTAGAGGTCGTTGCACAATGCGGCTCGAACGCCGGACACCTTGTTGGCGGCCAGCTGCTCGCCCTGGCCCGATCCGCCCATGACAATGCCGATGTCGGCACGACCAGCGACGACAGCCCGCCCTACCGCCGCACAGAATTCGGGATAGTCAACCGATTCGGTGCCGTTTGTTCCGTGGTCGGTGACTGCATGGCCCGCGGCCTGCAACCAAGCAACGAGGTGGGCTTTGAGGTCAAAACCAGCATGGTCGCTGCCGATCGAGATGCGCATGGTTCTCCAGAGGTCGACGGGTTGAGCGGCCGTCAGTCTACGATCTTGCGGCATGAGCCTGTGGACCCCAGATGGTGAGCACGAAGTATCCCGAGATCGCGACGATGCCAGCGCACAATCGGCACCTCAGCCCGGCCCAGCCGACGGCATCCCGGGGGCTCCATCGTTCGATGACTTGTCGCCCGAGGAGCTCGCTCAAGCCGAAGCAATGGCAGCCGAGCTCAACGAAGCGCGGGCTCGGCTTGCCGAAACCCCAAGCTCGATGGTCGTCGCCAACCACGCGATGGGGCTGTACGAACTCGCAGCGATTCATCTGAGCAACGATCCGCCGAACCTTGATGAGTCCAAGGTCGCCATCGATGCAATGGGAGCGATCGTCGATGCGCTTCCTGGGCGTCTTGGCGAGCACGAAGAAACGCTCAAGGCTGCGCGTTCGCAGATCCAGCTCGCATTCGTCGAACTGAGCAACGCCACCGAATAGCGTCAGGGCTGCCTCTGGGTGGCCTGAGACCTCGCTACAAGCCACCTCGGAACGGCCGCCGCTTGACTGCATCCGCGCTGGCTAGGGCTCGTCAGGGAACGATCTTCGCGATCGGCATTTCGACAATGTCGCTCGCACCAGCGTCGCGCAATGCCGGGATCAAGATATTGATCTGCTGCTTTGCCACAACGGTCTCGACGGCGTAGCCCTTGCCGCCAAACAGCTCGTTTACTGTTGGAGCTTTGGCTGATGGAAGCTGTTCGATGACGGCCCCGAGATCTTTGGCAGCAACGTTGAGTTTGACGAGAACCTTGCCTCGTGCATCGAGGACGCCAAGCAGCAGCGTCTGAATCTGCGCCATCGCTTTGGCCTTTTCGGGGTCGGCGAACGAGGCCGGATTGGCGATCAACTCGGTGTAGCTCGTCAACATCGTGTCGATGATCCGTAGCCCTGCGGCACGAATCGCGTTGCCGGTTTCGGTTATGTCGACAACCACGTCGACGATATCGGGCACCTTGGCTTCGGTCGCCCCGTAGCTGAGGGCGATATCAGCGTCGACGTTGTGCTCGGCGAAGTACCGGCGGGTCAATTCGGGGTACTCCGTCGAAACCTTCACGCCAGCGGGCAAGTCAGCAACGCTCTGGTACGGCGAATCTGCGGGAGCTGCAACGACGATGCGTACCGGTTTTGCCGTCACCTTTGAGTAGCGAAGCTCGGTGAGCGAGACCACATCGGCGCTGGTCTCTTCAATCCAATCGCGACCGGTGATACCGATGTCGAAAAGCCCGTCGGCGACGTAGCCCCCGATTTCTTGCGGCCGCAAGATGCGCACCTCGCCGATGCGCGGGTCGTCGATCGTGGCTTTGTAGCCAACCGACGAACTGCGGTGGATCCGCAAGTCGGCATCTTCAAAGAGGGCGAATGTCGCCTTCTCAAGCGAACCTTTGGGAAGCACAAGACGAAGCACCTCGCGAGGCTAGCGGAGCTCACTGCGCAGGCTTCACCGAATCTGTGGTGGCATGAGCGATTCTGACCAGCCTGGCCGCGCTCGATCACGCGCGCCAGTTGCGCCTCGGCCACATGCGAAACTGCCGACATGCTCGAGACCCACCTGCCGCGCCGGTTCACTCGACGGCCGCCATGCGACAGGAACACCTTCTCGCCGGCGACCTCCTATGGGGCTGCTGGACTTTGTGTGGCGCTGATCCTCGCAGCGGCGCTCCTCAGCGCAATGCCGTCTGCATCGGCCCAAGAGGGGCCAGCGCACGCTCTGTCGACGCAGACTGGCTTTGCCCAGGTCGATGACGAGGCCGAGTTCGATGAGGAGTTCCCGCCCGGCGATCCGGTCATCGACGACCAACCAGGCGACAACCCGGTTGTTGGCAACAATGCACCAGCGAACGAGACCAACTACCTGCGGCTGGTGATCATCGCATTGGGCCTGATCCTTGCTGGTGTTGTTCTGGTCAAGCTCGAAGGTTGGGAACGCCGCCGCAGCGGACGAGTCGACGATTAGCGCGAAGCCAGACAACCGACGTCACACCGGCTAGACATGGAGCCATGGCAGCGGCCTCGCGTCCGAACGATGTGATCATCGTCGGCAACTTTTCCGACGATCCATTTGCGATCGATGTGGCGTACACGGTCGGCCAGGCCGAAGACATTGCTGATCTCATCAGCATGAAGACCTTCGCCAACACCGAGTTCTGCCCGCGTTTCATATCCGACGAGAACGACCTCAACCGGATCGGAACCGTGCTCGAGGGCCGAACCGTCGTCATCGTCAGCACCTCAAGTCGCACCATGAGCCGCAACAGTTTGGCTATGCGCAACCTGTTGATCGCTCGCGCTGCCAAAGACAACGGCGCCGAGGCAGTTGTACTCGTCGAACCTGACCTGTACTACAGCGCCCAGGACCGCGGTCCAGGGTCAGATCACGGACGCCCTACGTTCGAACGCGACCTCGAGGATCGCAAGAAGTTCGACGGTCAGCCGTTCTCCGCCCGGCTGTACGCCCAGATGTTGCAACTTGCCGGCGTTGATCGCGTGATTACCGTTCACAACCATTCGGTGTCCGTGCAGCGCGAGTTCAGCGACATTTTCGCTGGGCGGTTCCACAACCTGATCCCGTATGACATTTATGTCGATTATCTCAAGCGATCAGACATCGTTGACTACGCGCCCGGCGGAGTGGGACTGGCGCTGTGTGCCCCTGACAAGGGGGCCCGTGACTTTGTCAAACAGATGTTTGCTGAGCTCAGCCTGCCCGACGCCCGATTCATCATGCTCGACAAGCAGCGGTCCGGCGAGCGCGATGTTGAGATCACGCTTCATCCCGAGAGCGACATGACCTTCGACGAGATTCGGGGCCATGACATCGTGTTATTCGATGACATGGTTCGAACCGGGTCAACGGTCGTTGCATCGTGTGAGTTCTTGCAGAAGGTCGCGCCGCGACGGGTGGTCTTCGCCGTAACGCATTTCTACGCAAGCGATGAGGGACGCGAGAAGATGGCGAACGATGCCATCACCGAGATTCTCACCCTGAACACCCTTCCAACGGTGCTCAACCGCGACGTCCAAGGACGGCTGCGCAAAAAGATGGTCGTACTCAAAATCGAAAAGTGGCTTGCTCAGAATTTGGCTGCGATACTTGATCTTCCGGCACCTGGCAACGAAAGTCGCTACCAGATCGACATGTCGTCAAAAAACCCGCGATTCTTGCGAAAGATTTGGTCGAACGATCAGCTGGGAGAACTCCAAGCCTCGCTTCCGTGGCCCGATACCCGAGCCTAAATCAGCCGGGCGGCCCCGCCCCAACCAGGTCGATACGCAGATCTGGACCAACCATGCGGGTATCGACGATTCGTCCGCGCCAGACGTCGTCGATCGTCGACGCGCCGTTGCCAGCGAACAGTGACCGGGCATCGTCGCCGCCGAACAACGCTGGCGCCAGATACACCACATACCGATCCACAAGATCTTGCCGGTGGAAACCAGCGGCTACAGACGCTCCTCCTTCGACGAGTACCTGCAAGATGTTTCGCCGTCCGAGATCATCGAGGACCTCGCCGAGGTCGCCTGAGAGCTCCAGCAACGGTTGAGCCCGTGCGTCCTCAGGAGCGGTTCCGAGCACGACCCGAAGCGGCTGTTGCGGCTCGCCGGCGCTCGGAGGTGGGGCCCAATCACGCACCGTGAGCGAAGGGTCGTCGTCTCGGATCGTTCCGGCACCGACAAGAATTGCATTGCTCTCCGCTCGCAGTCGGTGCGCATCGGCGCGAGCTTCGGCGCTCGTGATCCACTGGCTCGTGCGATCTGGTGCCGCCGTGAAGCCATCGAGGGTTGCTGCAAGTTTGAGCACAACAAGGGGCCGGCCAGTGCGGCGATGATGCAGGTACGGCGCTAGCTGGCGTTCGATCCGCGCTGCGCCGACGCCAACGTCGACCCGCAGCCCAGCGGCACGAAGCTGAGCGATGCCCTTGCCCGCCACCAGTGGGTCGGGGTCGGTTACACCGACAACAACCCGGACGATGCCAGCGTTAATGATCGCTTCGGTGCATGGACCGGTCCGCCCGGTGTGACAGCACGGTTCAAGTGTCGTATACAGCGTCGCCCCAGCGGCGCCGTCGCCGGCCGCCGCAATCGCAGCTATCTCGCCGTGCGGGCCACCGGGGGCCGAGGTCGCTCCAGTCCAGGTTGACTGGCCTTGTACGAGTGCTGCGCCGACCCATGGATTCGGCGGAGCGATCAGACGCGCCTGCGCCGCGGCTTCGATCGCTTTCCCCATTGCATCGGCGTCGTGGCGATCGCTCATCGGGTGGAACTCGACAACATCGGAAGCGACCAGCGGCTAGTGATCGGTCGGGGCCGATGCCATGAGCCGCACCGCGTGGGGAATGACATCAAGGACCGCTGACACCGTCTCGACCGTTCCCTTTGGCGAACCCGGTGAGTTCAGTATCAGCGCCTGCCCGCGGGTCCCGGCAATACCGCGGCTCAGACGGCCGAGGGGGCTGACCAGCCGCATCGCTTCGGCAATTCCAGGCGCATGTCGGTCCAGCACCGTGGCGGTCCCTTCGGGGGTGAGATCCCGTGGGCCAAAGCCAGTTCCGCCAGTCGTGACAATGACGCCGTTGAAACCGTCAGCCATCGCGATCAGTGCTTGTGCCACCGATTCGACACCATCTTCGACGACGTGGCTATCGACGACCTCATACCCGTGCTCGATCAGCAGCGAAGCCAACTCAACGCCTGACCGGTCCTCTCGCGTGCCGTGGATGACGCCGTCGGACACGGTGAGCACTTTCGCCAACAGGCCTTCAGTCGCATGATCGGGCATGGGGCGAATCTACCTGATGCGTTTCCACGCAAAGGCCGACATGGCGTCGGTGTCGTGATCCTGGGGAAGAACCATGACACCGTGGTCACCGTGGCGACGCCACCTGCCGGTTCCGAGGTCGATATCGATTGGTTCGAAGTCGTCGCCGACCGTGGCCGCAATCTCGATCGTCTCGGCCGTGGTCACGGTGCAGACCGAATACACGAGCGTTCCACCGACGGCGACCTGGTTAGTGGAAGCGCCGAGAATCTCTTTTTGCAAACGGCTCAGGCGCCCGATGCCGTCGGCATCGATACGCCAGCGAGCGTCGGCACGCCGGCGAAGTACACCAAGCCCAGAGCAGGGTGCATCGACCAGCACTCGGTCAAAGGTCGCTGGCCGTAACGGCAGCGCGGTGGCATCGGCAACCACGACCGAGACGCCGTCTGCCCCGGTTCGCACCACGTTGCGAGCAACGAGTCGCGCTCGACTGAAACGACGATCCGATGCCACAACCGTTGCGCCGGAGGCCGCCAGCAACGTTGCCTTGCCGCCTGGGGCGGCACAACAATCCAGGATCGTGTCCCCCGCCTGTGCCCCGACGATGTCGCACACCCACTGCGATGCTGGATCCTGGATGTAGCCGTCGGATCGCTCGTGCACCGAGGGTTCGCGATTCATGTGTTCGAGTGCAGCTTGCGCAGTTTCGGCTCCGATATCGGCGCTCAGCAGCTCGACGATCCAGTCCGGGTAGCTGTGCTCGGTCGCCGCGTTGGGCCAAGCGACGGCTGACTGGCTCGCGACTTTGCGGAGCACCGCGTTGACAAAGCCGCGAGCTTTGCGTGGCGCAAGTTCAACCGTCTCGCTAACGGCCGCATGGTCCGGCGTCGACAGATAGTGCAGTTGATAGGCACCGAGGCGCAGAAGCGTACGAATCTGGTCATCGACTGAGCGGACGACGAACCGGTCGACAAGGTGGTCGCAGGCTCGACGCATGCGTGTCGTGCCATAGACCAGTTGGGTCGCAAAGCGGCGATCCTGCTCGTCGAGTTGAGACCGAGTAAGCACGCCATCGAGGACCAAGTTGGCGAACGCTCCCTGCTGCTCGATACGCCGAAGAGCTTGAAAGGCGACCGCTCTCGCAGTCTCAGGCTGCGGGCTTGTCCGCTTGGCGCTCACGCTCCGAGCACCGTGCCCGGGTTGACCCGAGCACCGTTCGCCCAGTCGGTCGCTGGTGTCGACCTCTTGCCTTCGGGTTGGACCTCGATCAGTTCGACGACGCCGTCAGCCGTGGCGACATACGTTCCGTCGATTGTTCCGACTGGTTGCGCTGAGAGACCGTCAGGGAGATCGTCCGGACTCGCGATCCGCGCTCGCCCAATCGCAAATCTGCGTCCATCGAGGGTGGTATATGCTCGGCCGAGTCGGACCACTCGCAGCACCTGCTCAGCCGTGTCAGCCCAATCGATCGCGAAGTCATCGCTTCGCAGTTTGCGGGCCACAACTGGCTCGCCAACTTGCGGTATCGGCGTGCCAAAGCCGTGTGCGAGTGCATCGATCAGCAACTCACATGAGGTGTGGACCAACGCATCGGCGAGCTCTTCGAGGGTACGTTCGCCTATCTCGATCTCGCTTCGTGCATACACGGCGCCCTCGTCGAGACCTTCGGTGATCTGCATGAGACAGACGCCGGTCGTGCGATCGCCGGCGAGGATCGCACGCTCGAGGGGTGCTGCGCCCCGCCATCGCGGCAACAACGAAAAGTGAATGTTCACCAACGGAAGCGCATCAAGAATGTCTGAACCGATGAGGTGGCCATACGCAACCACCACGCCGAGATCTGCGTCGACCGAAAGGGCATCGCCTAGCGTGTCTGAGACCGGCAGTCCGAGCTCGATGGCTGCTGCCTTGACCGGAGTGGCAGTGAGTTCTTTGCCGCGACCGCGACGGCGGTCAGGGTTACTGATCACCAGCACAACCTCGTGGCCAGCCTCGACCAGCCGCCGCAATGGCTCGACGGCGATCGCGGGTGATCCCATGTAGATGATCCGAGCGGAGCCGCCCGGGTGCGTTGCAACGAGGGCCACTACGGAAGCTGTAGCCCCGAAGACGAAGATGTTGCAATTACTGGGACGTCGCGACGTTGGCGATCGCGCAGCTCGGCCATGGCCGATTTACGCTGCTCATCGTCGAGGTGTTCAAGCAAAAGCACACCGTCGAGGTGGTCAACCTCGTGTTGAATCAAACGCGACATGAGCTCGTCGGCTTCGAGAGTGATCTCGTTGCCATCAAGGTCGATGCCGGCGACAAGAATCTTCTTGGGTCGCACGATCTCGAAGTTCAGGCCGGGGACCGACAGACATCCTTCGTCGTAGATCCATTCGCCTTCGCTCTCAAGAATTCTGGGGTTGATCAAAACGCCGGGATCATCGTCGAGATCGTAGACAAAGAAGCGCTTCTGCACCCCGACCTGAGGAGCAGCAAGACCAATACCAGGAGCCTCGTACATCGCGTCGAACATCGAATTGCAAAGCTTGACGAATCGGCCATCGATTTCGGTCACATCGGTGGCGCGGGTATTGAGGACCGGGTCGCCATATACGCGGATCTTCTGCTTGCCCATCGCAACCAGGATAACCGTCGTCGAGGATCGCCGAATGCGGCCGCCAATCGTCAAGCTTCAGCCGCTCCATCGACACCGACCGGCGTCGCGAAGCGTTACGTTGGCTCGCGATGTCGGATCACTACTTCAGTCCCAACACCGCGACGCCAAGTTCGCCGCACAGCGTTGCGCTGCACCTCAAGGACATGGCGTTCGATCTGATGACCGACCGCGGGGTGTTCTCGAATAGCCAGGTGGACCCTGGAACGCGGGTGCTTCTGACCGAAGCCGCAAGCCCTGACGGTGCGACGTCGATACTCGATCTCGGCTGTGGCTATGGACCGGTCGCATGCGCTGTCGCCACTCGGGCACCGCAGGCGGCGGTCTATGCAATCGACGTCAATGAACGTGCAGTCGGACTGTGTCGTGCGAACGCGGAGCGGCTCGGATTGGATCAGCTGACGGCATGCATGCCCGACGAGGTTCCGCCCGATGCTCAGTTCGATCTCATCGTGTCGAACCCACCGATCCGGGTAGGCAAGAAGGTGCTGCATCCGCTTTTGGCCACGTGGCTTGATCGGCTGACGCCACAGGGCCGGGCAGATCTCGTTGTGCACAAGCACCTCGGAAGCGACTCGTTGCAGAAATGGCTCAACGAGCAAGGTTGGCCAACGACACGACTCATCAGCCGGTCTGGATACCGCGTGTTGCAGGTGCGCCCCCGCCCGAGGGTCGAAGCATGAGCTTGCGTCAGCTCGGCAGCACCGAGCTCAAACGGCTCCATCGTCAATGGAGACAGACCGAACCTCGACGACTCGCGATCCTGCTTGAAGGCCTCGGCGGCCCGTACAACCTTGGGTCGATCCTTCGAACCGCTGCGGCGTATCGCGTCGAACACATCTATCTAGCCGCAATGCAAATCGACCCCGGTTCGACCAACGTCGGCAAGACCGCTCTAGGCGCTGATCGTTACGTCACATGGTCAGCGCATGAAACGTGGGCCCATGCTGCCGATGCTGCTCGCAAGGCTGGAACGACGATCGTCGGGCTTGAACTCGCCGAGGGAGCCGAACCAATGCACACGGCCGAGCTTCCGCACGCGTTGTGTTTGGCCGTCGGCCACGAAGACCGCGGTCTGTCAAAGACGGCGCTTGCAGACCTCGATGCTGCTGTCTATCTGCCACAGCTTGGCCGCATTGGATCGCTCAACGTTGCGACGGCAACGTCAATAGCGCTATGGGAAGCGCGCCGGCGGGGCTTCGAGGACCAGTAGCGCAGCCCGCTCGCGACGTGAGCGCTGCCGGTCGACGGCTTGGGCCGGTCTGCAATCAGGTGACTTCGACACGGACCCGACCCGAGGGCCGCGTTGTGTGTGCTAGAGCATCGGTGAGCACGTCGATCGATGGGGCTCGTAGCTGCCACTGGCCGTCGACTGGCCCAAGAATTTCGACACCGACGGGCTGGCCGAAGGACTCGACGAACTCCGCCGCGGCAGCACCCGATACCTGCGCACGCGCAAACGCCGGCGGCCAACGCAAGGTCTCGGCATGTTGCACCCAGGACTGGCTGAGCTCGGCGGTGTCACCGCGGAGAGCGGCCCGCAGCACCCGGTGTTCGGGTTGGCGCGTTTGCACGAGAATCCGCGCTCCGCTTGACCGGGCTCCAACCAGCCTGGCCGCGAGGATGAGTAGAGACATCGCCTCGGGCTCGGCGCGTTGACGTAGCGCTCCAAGATGTTGATCAAAGTCGAGGAACACGATCTGGTGCCATCGGCGCGATGGGTGCGGCGCGGTTCTGAGCAGTGCCTCGGTCCCGATAACTACACGTGCATCGATTTCGTCTTGGGTCGTTGCGCTGAACTCACCAACCGGTTCGCCAAGCAGCGCTGCCAACTCCTCGCGGGCTCTCGACACGCCAAGTACGAGGTTCTTTAGCCGAAGCCCGCCACAGTCAGCGCACGCTGCGGGACGTTCATGAGCGCACCGACCGCAGCGCAGCGAGCTGCCGTCCGGTTGGTTCATGATCGCCTGGCAGCGATCGCATCGAGTCAATTCACCGCATGCCGCACAAGCAAGCAGGCGGACACGGCCCTTGCGGTTCAAGATGAAGCCGGTTCGGTGGTCGGGTGAAAGATGGCGGGTGAGCGCATCGGCGAACAGTCCCACCCGGCCAGGTGGCTCATCTCGACGATCGATGATGGTGACCGCCGGCCATTGAGCGTATTCCTGGCGACGGTCTGGGCTATGGCTCGACCCGCGTGCTTCCGCAGCCGACTCGACATCGCCAGACGCCGTATCGACGCGGGTGACCGTCGCAGGTCTCTGTCCGACCTGGATGGTGGCTTCGGCCGACAGACACGGCGATACCAACACGCAGGGCACACCCAAACGCCGGGCGCGTTCCACCGCGACATCGCGTGCATGCCACGTTGGTGCCCGCTCCTCGCGATACGCCTCGTCGTGCTCATCGAGCACCACGATTGACCCCGGGTTCACGAGCGGAGCAAAGACCGACGCTCTCGCGCCAACCACGGTTGCGCCACTCGCAGCCAGCTTCCAGGCTGTAGGCATCTCGGCAACAGTTACTCCTAGGTTCCGCAAGCGCCGAGCGAGCGCTGTAGCTATTTCGACGGTCGGGACGAGAAGCAGCGGGTTGCCTCGCCTAACCGCCTCGGCGATCACCGGCCACCGGTCGCCTGCCGGCCCGATGCGCACGACCGATACTGCGCCATCAAACGCAGCACGGGCCCACGGTGGACCGGTGCTCTGCGCAGCGAACGCGCTGCCCGGCGAAGGGTCGGTTGCACCATCGTCCAAGGTCATCACGTTGCGCTCAGGCGAAGCAGTGCGCAAAAGATGCACGGGCGAGCCGGCCCAGCGATGCGCCGTCCACGTCGCCAACGAGAGCACTTCCGCGGTTGGGCCATAGCCGGACCACTTGCGCAGTTCACGCAATGTCACGCCGTCGGGCGTTTGCGGATCGAGTTCAACCACCCAAGCTGCGACCCGACGTCCGTGCAGATCAACACGAACCCGCGAGCCCACACGCAGTTGGCTCGCGGATCCATTGTCGGCCCATGCCTTCGGTACCGCGTAGTCGAAGCACCGGTCTATGCCGGTGATGTCAGGCCGCACTCGAACGGCCGTCGGGGTGACCTGTTCGGTCAGAGCCCCAGGGCCGACTTGAGGTCGTCGACCCGGTCAGTGTTTTCCCAAGTAAATCCGTCGCCCTCGCGACCGAAGTGCCCATAGGCCGCGGTCTTTCGATAGACGGGGCGTTTGAGATCAAGGTCACGCAAGATTGCGCCGGGACGCAAGTCGAAGACGGCGTTCACGGCCGCATCGATCGCGACCGGGTCGACCTTTGCTGTGCCGAAGGTATCGACCATGACCGACATTGGACGAGCCACGCCAATGGCATACGCCACCTGTACCTCGCAGCGGTCTGCTGCTCCGGCCGCCACAACGTTTTTGGCGACCCATCGGGTGGCGTAGGCCGCTGAGCGGTCAACTTTGCTTGGATCTTTGCCGCTAAAGGCACCGCCGCCGTGTCGGGCCATGCCCCCATAGGTATCCACGATTATTTTGCGGCCGGTAAGGCCTGCGTCGCCTACCGGGCCGCCGACGACGAAGTTGCCGGTGGGGTTGACAAAGACTTCGTAGTCGTCGTCTGCGAAGCGCTCAGGAATCACTGGCCGGATCACGTTCTCGATCACATCAGGGCGGATCATGTTGTCACGGTCAATGCCCGGGTTGTGCTGCGTCGATACCACGACATTCTCAAGCGCAACAGGAACACCGTCTTCGTAGCGGAAGGTCACCTGAGTCTTGCCGTCAGGGCGAAGATACGGGATTGACCCAGCCCGTCGAACCTCGGCCAGACGTTCGGCCATGCGGTGAGCTAGATGAATCGGCAGCGGCATGAGCACATCGGTCTCATTGCAGGCATAGCCAAACATCATTCCCTGGTCGCCGGCACCCTGCGTGTCTAGATCGTCGCCGGCGCCACCAGCGCCCGAACGGATCTCTTCGCTCGCGGTCACGCCCTGGCTGATGTCAGGTGACTGTTCGTCGAGCGAGATCAGCACACCACATGACTTGCCGTCGTAGCCGATCTCCCCGTTGTCGTAGCCGATCTCACAGATCGTGCTGCGCACGAGCGAAGCAATATCGACGTACGCCTGCGTGGTGATCTCGCCACCGACGACCGCCAGACCTGTGGTTACGAACGTCTCACAGGCGACCCGGCTCTCAGGGTCTTCGGCCAAAAGCGCGTCGAGGATCGAATCTGAGATCTGATCAGCCATCTTGTCGGGGTGACCCTCGGTCACGGACTCGGATGTGAACGAATAGCTGGTCATGCAATCTCCATGGGGTTCGGTCAGCCGACGCATCGGTCGGTGATGACGATGGACTCGGTATCGACCTGAACAGTCGATTCCGGGGATTCGGATTCTTACGACGTGGTACTGCGAGCCGCCATGACCGTTGTGAGAACGGCTCGAGCAATGTCGTGTTTTGATGCGAGAGCGAGGCTATCGCGTGAGCCATCGCGAGCGAGGACCGTGACCGCGTTGGTGTCATGCCCGAAACCCACACCCGCTGCCGAAACATCGTTCGCGACAATGAAGTCGGCGCCTTTCGATTCAAGCTTCGCTGCAGCGTTGGCAATCAGCTCGTCGGTTTCGGCAGCGAACCCGACGAGTTGCTGGTGGGCAGGTTTACGTGAACCGAGATCGGCAAGAATGTCTACGGTGCGTTCGAACTCAATGATCGGCACGCCGTTGCGCTTTTTGATCTTGTGATCGGGAGGATCAATCGGCCGGAAGTCAGCTACGGCAGCGGCCATGACGACGATGTCGGCCCCGGTTGCTCGTTCGGACGTTGCTTGGTGCATCTCAGCGGCGGTCGTTACCGCCACTGCGTTGACCCCAGACGGGACTGGAATAGCCACCGTGGTTATGAGATCCACTTGTGCTCCGGCTCGTGCGGCAATCTCAGCGAATGCGTATCCCTGTTTGCCGGTCGATCGATTGCCGACGAATCTGATCGGGTCGATCGGCTCGCGGGTCCCACCGGCAGTGACCACGACTCGCAGTCCGGTCATATCGGGAAGTTCGACGGTGCCGCTATCAGCGGCCGCCGATCCGCCAAGCACCCGACGTGCCGATTCGATCACCGTTGACGGCTCAGCAAGGCGACCATGGCCAATGTCGCCGCCGGCCAGGCGCCCTGCCTCGGGTTCAACAATATGAACCCCGCGTCGCCGCAACACTGCGATGTTGTCCGAGACCGCTGGGTGCTCCCACATCTCAGTGTGCATGGCTGGACACACGATCACCGGCGCTTTGGTGGCGATCAGACTGTTCGTCAACAGGTCATCGGAGATGCCCGATGCGTAGCTGCCGATCACTCTCGCGGTCGCCGGACAAACCAGAATCAGATCAGCTTCCTGACCGAGTTTGGTGTGTGGGATCGGGCCACCCCAGTCATCCCACATGCTGGTGTGTACCGGCTCCGAGGCCAACGCCGAGAAGGTCACCTTGCCGACGAAGCGCTCGGCACTCTTCGTCATAATCGGCACGACGTGAGCGCCCGCATCGACGAGACGTCGACACACTTCGATTGCTTTATACGCCGAGATTCCGCCGCAGACGCCCAACACGATGCGTTTGCCGACGAGCGAATCGTTGGTCGAGGGTGCGTTGCTCACCATTGCGGCGATGACCTTTTCGGCTTGGCGGTCTGCAGCGGCAGGCTGCAGGACCGGGTTCAGCTGTCCTTTTTGCCGTCGTCGCTAGCTTTTTCGGCAGCGGCTGCTGCGATGTCTGCTTCGGCCGCGGCCGCAGCAGCGGCCGCTTCGGCTTCGGCGGCGGCCACGACCGCGGGGTCGCCGAGTACGATTTTGCCGGCGCCGATCTCTTCAAATGCGATCGTCAGGGGCTTGTGGGCCACAGACGTTACCTGCGGCGGGATCGACGCTCCCATGCCACCGCCGAGCTGACCGAAGTACGCGTTGATCTGGCGGGCCCGCTTGGAAGCAAGCGTGACGAGCGAAAACTTCGAACCGGCAGCCTCGAGAAGATCCTCGATCGGCGTTGCCATCATCGTTTCTGAATCGTGTGCCATGTCAGACCTACCTACTCGTCACGGTCGTTCTACGCTAGCGCCGCGAACCGGCGACGATGCGCCTCGCTAGCCAACGTGCGTGGGATTTCAGCGATGACTGTCGATGACCTCGATCAGACGGTTAACGGCTTGGTCCAAGTCGTCGTTGATCACCACGACGCAACCGAGCTCGGCAGCGAGTTCACGCTCGATGTCTCCGTGCTCAAGGCGTTGCTGCACGCGCTCTTCAGCGTCGCCGCGTGCCCGAAGCCGATTCAGCTGCTCGTCGCGCGACGGTGTGTCGAGAAAGATCAGTACCGCATCTGGATTCATTGATCGGATCTGAGCAGCGCCTTGAACGTCGATTTCAAGCAGCACGTCCATACCCGCTGGAGGATCGGGAACCGGCGTGCCCTGCAGATAGTCAAGAAACTCAACCCACTCGAGAAACCCGTCGGCTTCGGCATGGGCCAAGAACGCGTCACGCGACGTGAAATTGTACGCGTCGGGGGCTTCGCCAGGTCGAGGGTCGCGGGTCGTCCACGAACGACTCAGCCACAGGTCGTCCAAACGCTCAAGCACCTTGGCGACGATCGTTCCCTTGCCCACTCCCCCCGGCCCGGACAGCACGAATGTCACGGCTTCGGGTGCATCTTCGGCGACGCGTGCAGCCACGTTTAGCTCTCTTCCCTCGGCAATGGCTTGGCAAGCAAATCCACCACCCGAGATCGTTGTGCAGCCGTGACGTCTTTGGTCAGCGCATTGTCGGCGATACCGGCTCGCGCAAGCGCTCGCCGTGACCGCACCTTGCCGTTGCCGGGCACCGCCTCGTACAGCTTGAGCACGGCGATCCGAGCAACAAAGTCGTCGTGTTGGGCCAACGCGAACACATCATCGAGGGTGCGATCTTGCGAGCGGAGTTGATCAATCGTTCGTTCGCGGGTCTGCACGAGCCTGCCCACCCATTCTGCTGCTTGTTCCAGTGTTGTGATCGGCTGGGCCATCGTTGAGCGATCAGCTACGAAGCGTGAGCGACTCGACCATCGCCTCGGCAGCACCCTCGGGATCATCAGCGTTGGTTATGGCTCGGCCAATCACCAACAAATCAGCGCCCTGGTCCAGTGCTTCTTGTGGCGTGGCGACTCGAGCCTGATCGTCATGGGCAACGCCCTCTGGACGAATACC
>CALDYC010000018.1 GCA_937941245.1 uncultured Acidimicrobiales bacterium
TCGAATGCCTCCTGACGGGCGTCGTCGGCGTGCGGGTAGCCCGACCAAAGATCGTCAGCACCTTGCTTGTCGTCGGTTCTGAGTAAGCGCACAAAATTCGACAGGAGTGCCAGAGCTTCGCCCTCGGTTTGGGGGTCAACTTGAAGCCGACGCGGCGCCACTTGAGTCGCGATTTCTTCGACCGTTGCCTGCTCGACCAGTGTCGGCCTAGCCGCTGTCAGCGCCGGTGCGGTTGGCTCGGCACTACTTTGCGTAGTCCCAGACAGGTCACCAGGCGTGGGTTGCGGTGACGGTGGTGCCGTTGCTGAGATGGCTCGCGACGGATCTGCCTGCGACACGGCGTCAGACAGGACCTCCTCGCCTGTACACGCGAGAGGTGCCACGAGTAAACACACGATTACGACCGCAGGGCTGACCCGCATCAGGTTGCAGGTCCTAGTGCAGGAACTCGGCGTAGCCGTCGAGCTGTGCCAGTACCGAGTCACGGTCATGAGGCTCGACATTGAGCACGACTTCGGCGCAGCCGAGTTCGGCGTACATCTCCATCTTGCCGGCGTTAGGCATCGTGCCGAATGGGATCACCTCAGGCGTGCCGTCACGCCCTGCAGCGGCCCAAGCTTCGTGCAGATCAGGCAACGCCTGTCGAATACCTGCGCCGCCGATTGGGATCCAGCCGTCGCCATATTCGGCAACGTGGCCGAACATCTTTGGTCCGGCGCCGCCCCCGATGTAGGTGGGGATATCGCCGTTCACAGGCTTCGGCCAGCTGAAGCTTTCTGAAAAGTTGACGAAGTCGCCGGAATAGCTCGCCTTTTCGTCTGCCCACAGCGCCTTCATGGCCAGCACATGTTCACGGCTCTGCGCCCGACGCGTCTTGTACTCGACGTTGTGGTGATTCATTTCTTCAACGTTCCAGCCATAGCCGATACCGAATCGCGCCCGGCCGTTGCTCAGCACGTCGAGCGTGGCCCAGGCCTTGGCTGCGGCGATCGGCTCATGCTGCGCAGCCAGCCAGATGCCGGCACCCAACTCGATCGTTTTGGTGACCGAAGCGCACGCTGCAAGCACCGTGGGTGTATCCATCGAGCGGTAGTAGCGCTCGGGTAGGTCAATACCGCCAGGAAACGGCGTTGCACGACTTGCCGGAATGTGGGTGTGTTCTGGCAACCAAAGGGAGGCAAACCCCCGCGCCTCAGCCTCGACCGCAAGCTCGACCGGATTGATTGCCTTATCGGTTGCGAACATGGTCAGTCCGATTTTCATGGTGAGCTCCTACCAGAGTTCGTCGGTGTATGTGTCGGTGCCATGCACCGTGGCGAGGTACGGGGCGGTCCAGATGTGGGTCGCCAGCCCTGAGTCTGCCAGGGCGTCGGCCCAGCGGCCGTATCCGGCTTCCCACTGGTGTGCGGGATCATGGTCAACGAAGTGCAGCTGCAAGAAGCGCGCGTTGTTCTCAACGACCTCCGGCACGCCGGGTGCGTTGGAAGGAAGCGGCATGAGTCGTGAGGTGCCAATGACCTCAGGCCCCCATTCAGAGGCTGACGCCTGGGGCTCCCAAACGTCGCTGGTCCAGGTTGCGACCTCGTCAAGGGTCGAGCCGTCGATGAGCTCACCAGCGGTGACGATGACACCTGCAAAGTGCCGGTCAAGGGCCAACTCGATCGACGTGCCGGTCGGGGTGCGTTGCACCGACGAGTGGTGTTCGTAGACGCCGGTGTGGGTGTGGTCGCGTTCGTCGAACATGCGGCCCTCGGCGTGCAGCTCGTTCACGGTTGTGACGGCCCAGTCAACCCATTCATCGTGGAAGCCTTTGAGCACCCAATAGATCGACAAGAAGCTGCCACCGGCGGGGTCTTCGCACATGAGCGAACTCGCTGGCGATCGCAGGGCCTTGAGCCGCTTCGTCGCGACGAACCGGGCACCAGCGAACTGGTGCGCTCCCACCATGCAGCCTGCGTAGAAGTGATCGCTCTGGTACCAGCGGTTGTAGGCAACCTCATGACCGCGGTGTGGCTCAACAGCGGTGAATAACAACGAACCAAGTTCGATCGGAGCAGGCATGGCTCCGAACGTACTAAGCCTGCTCTCCCTATGTAGGATCACAAGCCTCAGTAAGGCGTCGAAGTCTTCGGATTGCGACGACTCATTGAGGCAGGCCCCACAGTTGCTGCTGTGGGGTCTTTTACGTTTGAGGTCTCATCAGGCGCTCAAAACATTCGATTGACCAGGCGCGCCGGGTCAGCCGCAATCGGTTGCGACCGCCAGCGCTTCGCAGATCTGGTGCATGCGCATCGCGCTAAGCACGCCAAGGCGTTCGGTACAAACGCCAACCGAGACAGATTCAACGGTGTCGAGATTGACCGCACACGTCTTGGGTACCGGGTCATCGGAAGGTTCAAGAATCACCTCGCTGGGAAGACCGCGGATGGTTGTCGTGCAGGGCGCGATCATCGTTCGACGAAGCGCTCCAATGGCGGCATCGCGACTCAGAATCGCTACCGGCCGAGGGCCGGCCCCAGGCGGCTCACACCACCACAGTTCCCCTCGCCTCGGCAGATCACTCATGTAGCCGCTGCGCTTGACCGGAACCCGTCGAGGTCGCCCCAGTCATCAGAATCGTTGAGCGGTTGGTCGGCATATGCAGCGGAATAGGTTCTGTCAATCTCGTGCCGCCGGTGATGTCGCAGCAACGCATCGAGGGCGGCGTCGATCACCTGTGAATCGGTCCGGGAAACATCGATTTCCCGTGCCCGCTCGAGCATCTCACCGTCGACTGTTGTGCTGATTCGCGTGCGGCTCATGCCCCAAGCATGCCACATTCATGCCAGCAAGGCGACGATCACGCGCTGGTGCGCACTCAGCCGGTGAGAACTGTTTCAGCTCGAGCCGTCTCTTCAGCGATCATCGTCGCCGCGTCGGGCTCGAGGAGCCAGCCAGCGTCGACGGCCGCTGCTGCAGCCTCGCCAAGCGCAACCACGTAGCTGTCGACATCGCCGTGCAGTTCAGCCGCGACCCCATCGTCAAAGGCCAGCGTTTGACCGAATAGGAAACAGAAGCCGCCTGCTTCACCGCTTGGATCTCCTGAGAGCACGCGAAGCGGTAAATCGACCGGTGGGGTGCGAATGCCGCCGAGCGCGATGCCAAGGTCGTCTCGAACAACCACAGGGTTGTCTTGGTCAGACGTGTCGATCTCGATCAGCGGCGATGTCGGCGGCGTGATGCCGGTGGACACCCATGCAACGAGATGCGACAGTCCTGCTTGCAGCGTCTCGTGATGCGGGCCGTCATTGATCGGTACTTCGCAACCAATGACCGAACCCAGACTGGCCTGGCGAGGAAGCCCGCCCATGATCGACAGCGAATAGGCGTCGGCATGTGCTGTTCCGGCGACTTCCCACGTGTGTACCCATTCTGAGTCGGGTTGGCGTGCTGCCACGAACCCGAGGGCGGTTAGGTCGGTTTCAGCCTCGTACTGGAATACCGGCACGCCGACGTCTTCTCGAATGAGCACCGGGTCGAGTCGGCCTTGTACCGATGGCCTCGGAGCGCCAGCACCCCGGCTGTGCACGAAGAAGCCGTCAAACAATCCGGTCACCGGATGAATTGCGTTGATGTAGGTGGCCAGGTAGATCGCAGATTGCGACTCGCCAAGGGCGAGCACCTGGTCGGCAACCAGTCCATTGAGCACATCGGTGCTGTGCAGGCCTGACACGACTGCTCCGGCATGCGTCAAGATGTCGAACGCATAAGCGTCGCCCGGATGTTCTAACGATCCGTACCGCTGCGGGTCTATAGCCTTGAGTCCGCGTGTGTCGACTAGCCCGCCTGCTCGCCCATCGCCACCCATGCCGTTGATTCCAACCGCTTGCACCGACACACCCACGTAGC
>CALDYC010000019.1 GCA_937941245.1 uncultured Acidimicrobiales bacterium
CAACAGGTCAAAGGTGTGGTCGAATGTCATGTCCAGCGAACTGACGTTGCTGTTTCGGTTAAATACCGTGACGGCCCAGACATTGGTGTCGTTTGGACGCAGCAAGCTGACGGGAACAGCCGGCGGGTTGGCATCGCCCCACGGGCTGTCGGTACAGCCGGGTCGCTGCTCACACGCATTGTCATTGTCGAAGTTCGGCACGTCAGCCCAACCAACGTCATCGTTCGCCATCCACTCGGCGCCACCGAATGGAACCGAAGCATCGATCGGGATACCAGTGCCGAGTGGATATTCGGCGTAGGTCGGGTCGAGGTTGCCACGAATCGAGCGATAGACCTCGACACCATTGAGGTAGACAACCGCTGCGTCGTCGTGGAACACCGAGAACTGGATTCCTGCGATCTGGTTGGCTTGGTAGCCGATCTCAGCAAGCGTGAACTCTTTGCGGAAATGATTTCCCACGTTGATGCCGGTGATTCGGTCATTGACGATTGGGCCGGTACCAACACCCGTTGCGGTGGTCCAGGTCCCGTCGTTGACGTCAGTGGTCAACAAGGCGGCCTCGAGGCTGTCCATGAGGGGAAGCTGGCAGTCATTGCCTGCGTAATTCGGCAGACCGGCGCTGTCATCGCATGACTGGCGGTAGTCCCAGGTTCGCGGGTTTGCGACAGCGCCCGCCGCATCGGAGCGGGTCCATACCTGCACGACGACATCGGCCTGCGCGGCGGCGTCGGGAGCGGTGACTGCACTCGCGGTCGTGAGCGCAGCAAGCAGCGAAATGGCAAGAATCACAACAGCTGAACGAGCCGCGCTATCTCGGCGAATTGCTGGTCGTGACAATCGTGGAGAGGTGGGGGTCTCGGTTGTCATGATGTTCCATTGTAGTTCTGGGGCCCCGACAGCTCTGTGGGCAAAGCTACTCACCGGCTACGGTCCGGTCGTGCAGTATCTGAGCGATGAATGGTTCTCGGCTGCAACCGAAGCCATTGCGACGGCTGGTGCGCTTCCTGGCCCTTGTGACCTGACGGTCCACCAGCGAGTGGACGACCTGACCTGGTCGGTCCGATTCTTCGATCAGCGCGCTGAACTACTTCGCACTGCACTATCTAGCGACACTGCAGTACCTCGTGACACTGCACTATCTCGCGACACTGCACTACCTCGCGATACTGCGTCTGATGGCGGTGCTGACTCGCAGGTGTCCTTTTCTCAAACACGCGACGTCGCCAACAGCATCGGTTCGGGGCAGCGAGATGCCCACGAGGCCTTTTTGCTCGGAGATGTTGTCTTCGATGGCGACGTCGAACTGCTCATCAAACATCGCGCCGTGTTCGACTGGCTCGAGTCGGCGCTTGCTCCACTCATGGCAATAACAACCTTCACCTGACCGGATTGGCGCACCTACCAAGCCGCTGCCGATCAGCGCCCAAGCGCTGCCGAAGCCCGCGCCCGGGGGTCGCTTGCGCCCACCAGACCTGATGCAGTGACATCGATCATGTGCGCGTGCCCGAACCCAGACAGATCTCCGCCAGGGTGGATATCGAGGGTGTGTCCTCGAGTGATAAGCCCGTCAATCCAGGGTGTGGCGTGCGGTTCGAGTTCAACCCGCACAGCTCCGCCGGCCGACCAGGTCTCAAACCCTGACGTCGGGTCAGGCGAGGCCAGCGCAAACCGTGGCGCGCTGAGAATCGTGCCCGGACGCTCGCCCGCATGCAACAGGCGAGCCAGCATCTGCAGAACGATCTGCGGTTGCGCGTCGCCACCCATCGTGCCCAACACCGAACGCAACGTTCCGTCAGCATTGGTGACGAGGGCGGGCGCCAACGTGTGCGGCGGGCGTCGCCCCGGTCGGTATTCAGCGAGATGGTCGTCAATCAGATTGAATCCGATACCTCGGTTGTGCAAAAAGATTCCGGTGTCACCAACACAGAGATGGCTGCCGAAATCACGAGCATTGGACTGGATCAGCGACACAGCCATGCCATCGCTATCAGCGGTGCAGAGAAAGATCGTGCCGCCGTCGCCGTGCGTGTCGCCCCAGTCAGCGGTGGTGTCGTTGCTGATCCGAGCTCGACGCTGCACCATGCGATCAGCGGCAATCAGTGCCTGACCATCGGCATGCTCATGCAGCACGTCGGGTCGGTCAAACGCCGCAGCGCGAGCCGATTCGATCAGCAGATGCGCAAACAACGGATCGTCGGTGTCGGTCGGAAGCTCGAGCCCTTGTGCAATGAGCGCACCGGCAAGACTGAGGTAACCCTGTGAGTTCGGTGGGGCGGTATGCACGCGGTGGCCCCATACATCTGCGGCCAATGGGGAGACCCAATCAGCCTGCGGGGCCGCAAGGTCGTCGGCGGTGTACTCGCCGTTGCCGAGTGCGATCAACCCTTCGCCGAACTCCCCGCCGTAGTAGCCGTCGCGGCCATGCTCGGCAATCGCCCGAAGCGTCCGCGCCGCCCCCGGGCGACGTACCCGGTCACCGGCAGCGATCCCGACAAAATCTGTATTGCCAGGAACCGCAGCCACCCTTCGCGCGGCGCCCGCCAGGTGCGGCGTCGCCGCGAAGCCAGCTTCGGCAAGGTCGATCGCACCGGCGAGCACCTCTCGCATTGGCAAGCGACCAAATCGTTCATGCAGTGCGCACCAGCCATCGATCGCACCGGGAACCGGGGCGGCGCCGACATCGCCACGATGAGGCATGGACGTGTGACCAGCCGCGCGCAATCGTTCGGGGTCTGCGCCCGACCCGGCGCGACCCGATGCATTGAGCAGCGCGACCTCGCCGTGACCGCCCGGGTGCACAATCGCCCATAGGTCGCCACCGAGACCACACATGTGCTGTTGGGTGATTGTCAGAACCGCGTTGGCCGCGATCGCTGCATCGACTGCGCTTCCGCCCGCTTCGAGCGCGCGAAGCCCGGCCGTCGAAGCCAGCTGATCAACCGTGCAGACCATCGCCTCGGCCGCATAGACGGACGAGGTCGACGGAAGCTGCGGCATCAGATCAGTCCAAGACCTGCGACGGTGTCTCGCTCGGTAACGAGCTCGGCTGCGGTGGCGTCGATGCGACTGCGGCTGAAGTCGTCGATCTCAAGTCCCTGCACGATGCTGTATGCACCACCCGAGCAGGTGACCGGGAACGACGAAATAATGCCCTCGGGTACGCCATAGCTGCCGTCGCTCGGGATCGCCATGGAAACCCAGTCACCTTCGGGGGTGCCGAGTTCCCAGTCATGCATGTGATCGATTGCTGCGTTGGCCGCCGAGGCTGCCGACGAAAGCCCGCGTGCCTTGATGATCGCTGCACCACGCTTTTGCACGGTCGGGATGAAGTCGTCTTCGAGCCAGGTTTGGTCATCGATGCGGGCAGCAGCGATCTGTCCTTCGACTTCGCAATGGAAGAGGTCGGGGTACTGCGTGGCCGAGTGATTACCCCAGATCGTCATCTTCTTCACGTCGTTGACGGTGGTGCCAGTCTTCTGCGCTACCTGCGTCATGGCCCGGTTGTGGTCTAGACGGGTCATCGCTGTGAACTGGCTGTTGGCGATATCTGGTGCCGAGTGCATGGCGATCAGCGCGTTCGTGTTGGCCGGATTGCCAACAACCAGCACCTTGATGTCTTTGCTCGCGTTGTCGTTCGCGGCTTTGCCTTGAGGGCCGAAGATGCCACCGTTGGCCTGAAGCAGATCAGCGCGTTCCATGCCGTCTCGGCGGGGCATTGCACCGACGAGCAGCGCGTGGGTGGCATCGCCAAACGCCACATTGGCGTCGTCGGTCTGCACCATGCCCGCGAGCAGGGGGAACGCACAGTCGTCGAGTTCCATCGCCACGCCCTTGAGGGCTTCGAGCGCCGGCGTGATTTCGAGCATCTGCAGGATTACTGGCTGATCTGGACCGAGCAGCTGACCACTGGCGATTCGGAAGCAGAGCTGGTAGCCGATCTGGCCGGCAGCTCCAGTGACGACGACGCGTGCGGGGGTCTTGGACACGATTGTTCCCTCAAGGGTTTGCGAACGGATTGTCGCCCAGCTTACCGGTGCGTCCTGCCATGGATTTCAGCCAGACGCTTGGGTGTTACCCACCCATGCCTGGTGCAGTCGCGCATAGGGGCCGTTGTGCGTCACCAGCTCACTGTGGTGGCCCTGTTGCACCAGGCGACCGGCATCAAACACCAGTACGACGTCAGCCTGTTCAGCCGTCGACAACCGATGCGCAACGCTGATTGTGGTTCGGCCAGCCGATAGCGCATCGAGAGCGCGTACCAGGGCCTGCTCAGTTTCGGGATCGACTGCCGACGTCGCTTCGTCAAGGATCAACAGGCCCGGCGAGGCAAGCGCAGCGCGCACCAATGCAACCAACTGGCGTTCACCAACAGACAGTTGTTCGCCCCGCTCGCCAACCTGAGTGTCAAGGCCATCACGTAGACGTGCAACCCACGCCGTGAGTCCGAGTTGCTCGCATGCCGCGATCACCGCAGCTCGGTCAGCGCCCGCCAGGCCGTACTCGATGTTCTTCCCAACCGTCGTATCGAACAAGAACCCGTCCTGTGGCACCATGCGGATTGCGCTGCGCCGGGACTGTGCAGTCACCTGGCGCAAATCGCAATCGCCGATGAGCACCTGTCCCGAACGTGGATCGGCCAGACGGGCGAGCAACCGGGCGAACGTTGACTTCCCAGAGCCGGTCTCACCGACGACCGCCACTCGCGCTCCGGGCGAGATGTTCACCGATACGCCGCGCAGCACCAAATTGTCGTCGTGCTTGTCGTCGTCGTGCTTGTCATCGTCGTGCTTGTCATCGTCATACGCAAAGTCAACGTCAACCAGTTCGACCCCCAGCGACCCAGACGGAAGCGTGAGCGGCGCCCCTCGCGCCGATGTGGCGATGGGCTCGGCTTCGACGACATCGATCGGCCAATCGAGTACCGCCAATACTTTGCGCCATGCAGCGAGTGATGTCTGGGTTTGGTCGAGTACCTCGGTGATCTCGGTGATTGGATTGAGCAAGAGCGCAGCAAGAAACAGAAAGGACACGAGCCGACCCGACGTCAGGTCCCAGGCTTCGTGCTGCCAGATCCCCATGCCGGCAATCGTGGCGATCGCAAGGCCGCCGACGATGTCGGTTGCCGGCAGGTACAGCGAGAAGTACTTCTGGGCTCGCATCTGTGCTTTGAAGTGGCCATCGACGGCGTCTTGTAGTCGTTCTCTCGTCTGGTTCTCGTAGCCATATGCCCGAATCACCGCTGCGCCGCTCACCGCCTCTGATGTTTCGGCCATCGTCGCCGCCACCCGTTCACGCAGCAGCGAGTACGACCGGAACTGTCCGCGCTGCACAATCTTTGCATAGGGCACGAGCGGCAGGAACATTGCGACCGCGACCACGGTGAGTTGCCACGAGAAGATCACCATGACGACCAACGTGCCGATGAGCAGCGAGATCGAGGTGATCCAACTCATGGCACCCCATTGAACGAACAACGCCAGCTGATCAATATCGCTGGTGACCCGCGCGGTCATGATCCCCCCGCGGATCGAATGATGGCTCGCAATGCTCAACCGATGCAGATGCGAAAACACGATGACTCGCAGATCGGCGAGGGTCTGTTCCGCGACTCGGACCAGGCGTAGATAGGTCACCCCGCTGAGCACCGTCACCGCGCCGATAATTCCGAGCGCCGTGAGGGCAGCTCCGAGCACGAATCCGGGACGCCATGACTGGTCGACGAATCCACGGTCGAGGATCTGCTGAATGAGCAGAGGGACAACGAGACGTCCGGTGGCTGCGGTGAGGGCCATCGCAATCGTGACCCGCACGCCACGTTTGAGCCCTGGGCTGACAATCAGGCCGCGACGTAAAACTTCGAGAGCCGGCGCGTTGTCGAGCGCAGACGCTGGTGTCGTGTCATCGTCTTCACTTGCTGGCTGCTCGTGCGCTGGGTTGGTCATGTGCGAGCTTCGATCACGAGAGCAGCGATTGATCCAGCAACGAGAAACGGCCCGAGCGGCAGTGCGGCTCGTCGCCCGGCACGGTGAGTGAGAAGCACAACAATGGCGACCGGGCCCATCAACAGGTGCGCGGCGAACACGCCTCGCACAATCGTGATCCACCCGAATAGTCCGAGTTGTGCCCCTAGGACAACCGCGAGTTTGACGTCACCCAGTCCAAGTCCGTCAGGCCAGACCAAGGCCAGCATGAGATACATCGAACTCATAGCGACTGCACCCAGTGCGGCCCGTGTGAGCGACAGGTCGGACCAACCCGCAGTCGAAGCCACCCACAACAACGGCACCGCGATGACCGTGGCGGGGCGCGTCAGACGGTTCGGGATTCGAAGCTCGCGCATGTCGACCACCGTGACAGCAGCCCCAAATGCCGCAAATGGAAGCAGCGACACGAGCAGGCGCGTCGACCCGAATGCCCATATCAGGGCCACGGCGAAGGCCACGGCGATTGGAATGGCGGTCCACACCGGCACCATCAGCCGGACATCACCGTTGGAGGTCTCGAACCCCGGAGGCGGCGAGTCGATTGGATCCGGCTCCTTCACGCCGCGCTCTCTTCATAGGCCCGCACCAAGGCTGCATAGTCAGCGCGTTGCATCAGCTCGACATGGGTGCCGGTTGCGGCCACGTGACCATTGACCAAGTAGACGACACGATCGGCGAGTTCAATCGTCGCCAGTCGGTAGGCAACCATGATCAAGGTCGCGCTCAGCTCGGTGCGCAGGCGATCAAGGACGTCGCGCTCAACGGCCGGGTCAAGCGCCGAGGTGGCGTCATCAAGCAGAACCACCGAGGGTTCGCGCGCCAGCGCTCGGGCCAACGCAATGCGCTGACGCTGGCCTCCCGACAACGTGATCCCGCGCTCGCCGACAACGGTGTCGACACCGTGAGGAAGTTCCGAGACGAACGCCTCTGCTGCCGCATTGCTGACAGCGGCTGCGACGTGAGCTTCGGTCAGGTCAACACCAAGCGTGATGTTCTCGCGGATCGACGACGCAAACAAAAACGCTTCTTGAAAGACGGGAAGCACCCGTTCTGCTCGTGCGCCTGCTGCAAGCAATGATGGGTCATCGCCACCGACGCGGACCTCGCCGCTGTCCGCCGGAGCGAGTCCTGCGATCAGGTGCATGATTGTGCTCTTGCCCGATCCGGTTGATCCGACTATCGCGAGTGACTCGCCGGCAGAGACCGCAAAGCTCACGTCATGCAGAACGGGTTCGGCGTCATACGCGAACGACACGCCGCGCAGTTCAACAGCAACCGGCCCTTCAGCAGGTGCTACACCGATGTGGTGCTCCACACTGCGGCGCGGTTCGGCAATGACTGCGTCGACTCGAGACAGCCCCGCTACCGACCCGGGGATCTCCTGAAGCAAAAAGCCAACGATGCGAACGGGCACCGCCAAAATGGTGAACAGCGAAACGGCGGTGATAAGACCGCCAATCGTTGTCTCGCCTCGATCGACAAGCCAGGCACCAATCGCGACGAGTGCCACGACACCGACGTTCGGCAGCGCTTCGATGATTGGATCAAACACCGCCCGAAGCCGACCGACTGCGACCCGGCTCTGACGTAACGCATCAGCCGCAGCTGCGAGCCTGTCGACCTCATCTTGTTCACGTCCCAGCGTCTTGACAACCAACGCTCCATCGAAGCTCTCGTGGGTAATCGAAGCCACCACGCCATTGTCGACGCGTTCCTGCTGAGCCGGCTTCGACACTCGATCGGTGAAATACCGGTTGAGCACCGCAAGCAATGGGAACAGCACCAAGGCGACAAGTGCCATAAACGGATGGATCAGCCACAGAGCAACAAGCGACGCGACAGCAAGAGCGATCGTGCCAGTTGCAAAGGCCAATGGCTTGAGCATGCGAGTGGATCGTTCAAGGTCGGTGTCGGCATGCGCAAGCAGGTGCCCCGCTGGCACCCGACGGTGATAGCTCAGCGGCAGGTAAACGAATTGATCCATGAGCTGCTCGCGCCAGAACTTCTGCGTGCCGTATTCAGCAAGCGACTGAAACCAGCGACGACCCATCGCCCCACATGCCCGAACTGTGCCGACCATCGCCAATGCCCCAAGAGTCAGCCACATTGTCCGGTTCGAGATGTCTTGCCCGCTGAGCTGTGGGATCACGACTCGATCTGCAACCTCGCCAAGCAACTGACTGAACCCGACCGAGGCCAACGCGTAGATGACAGCTCCCAACGTGGCAAGCGCGTGTGCGGCGGGTCGCAGACGCCAGGAGCGGCGGACCAGGCGGAATCCTGCAGCAAGCACCTCACGCGACGCGCCCGATTCGGCCATGACCGACGATCGTAGTGTTCGGTCTGGCAGGCTGACCCGGTTATGAAGCGCTCTTCGATGCTTGCGGTGGTCGTCGCGCTGGCACTCGCCGGCTGCTCGGGCGGCGGCGACGAGGCCGAACCAACCGCCGTACCAGACATTGCGTCGGTCACAACCTCCGATGCGAAGACCTATGTTGCTGAGTGGTTCATCAGCGCCGAGTCCGTCGGCGCCGACGGGCCGGGTTATCCGTACGCCTATCGAGAAGCTGTCGATGACCGAACTGGCCGGTACCTCATCCAATCTCCGGATCACGTCGCAGTCCAGACCCGCGATGAAGTGATCTTTTGTGCTGCGATCTTCCGCGCCGGTGATTCGTTCTGCGCGTTGACCGAGCGCACCGATGGAGCGCCCCCGGTACTTGAGTATCCGCTGCAGCTCACTCGACAGTGGAGTCCGCGCCAGCTTTACGGCCTTGCCAGCTGGAGCGAGATGGAACTGGCCGTCCGTGCTGAGCCCGACGCGTGGGAGCGTTCGAGGGGAACGTCTGCGTTCGGATCAGTCACGGAGTGCTTCAAGGTGGTTGGTGAGACCACAGCGGCGAACACTGGATTTGAGGTGTGCTTCACCGACGATGACCTGCGTCTGGTCGCGACAGTTGATCTGCAGGGTGATCTGATTTACGAGATCGATCTACTCACGCTGAAACGTTCGGTCGACGCAGCTGATTTTGAGACCAACCTCGATGAGTTCATCGAAGAGAAAGAATCATTGCAGGAACAACTCGTGGCATTGTTCCCCGAGATCCCGGCACCACGGGCGACACCAACACCAGGAATCCCGGCTAGCGGATAGCGGGGCGGGCGGGGCGGCTCGGTCGTTGCGACTGGTCAGTCCCTAATCAAAGGCAGTCCCGAATCAAGGGCAGTGCCGAATCAAGGGCAGTGCCGAATCAAGAGCGGCGGGGTGTTACCGCAGGAATGTCGAGCGGAAGCTCGAACAGTGATAGGTCCTGCGGTCGGTGATCGTCATCGCCTGCCCGTGCTGCCAAATGGCCCGGTGCTCGCATGGTGCTCACAGATGATGTCGGCGTAACAGATGATGTCGGCGTAGACGGAACCGGCACGGTTCGAGCTGGTGTCGGCGCTGGCTGGTGGACCGGCGGCGTCGACACGGTTGCGAGTTCGACTTCGGGCTTGGTAGCCACGGCATCGGGTGTTTCGAGATAGGCGTCGGGATTGACCGGGATGTCATTGGTCAATGCCCGGAACTGCTCGTCTGGGGTCGGCTGCTGTGCCTCGGCAGCAGCAGTTGCCTCGTACTGGCGAGCCAGCAGTTCTTCGACCGTCGTCGTCAATGGCTCGACCGGCCGGGCCGGTGCGGTCCATCCTGGATCACGTGCGTCGACGAGTTGCCACGACATCGGAACGACCGTTGCGTTGGCGTGGCGGCGACAAAGCACAATGCCGGTAGCCGGGTTCGGATCGTCGAGATCGAACAACCACGCTTTCGCCTGATTCGGAGCGAAGCTCAACAGCGCCACGGCGTCATGGGCGCAGCTCATGCGTGCACACGTATCCATCGCCACAAGCTACTCAAGCCCCGTGACCAATACATGGATACCCAAACCCCACCAGCAACATTGGCCACAATTTGCGCGAGTCCTCGACGCACTTCGCTCCCATGCATGACCAACGGCAACTAGCGTGAACGACACATGATCTCTTGGGACAACCTCGACTCACTGACCCGGCAGTTCGAAGCGTGCAACGTGTCGACAGGAACCAACGTCGTGCTGCTGACCGATCAGCACACGCCGTCCGACGTGGTCGATCTGGTTGCACTCAGCATCGACCGATTGAGCGCAACGCTCGTAGAAGTTCGAGCTCGCACCACATCGATCGCCGCTGCCGCCACGAATCCGGTCCTCGAAGGTGCGCTTCGTTCGGCTGAATTGGTCGTCACGTGTGGGCCCGAGCATGGCTTTGCCCAGTGGTGGGATAGCCAGGACTTCGCTGATCAGCGTCTGCTGCATCTCAGCCCAGCGACCGTCCATGCGGGCCGCTACCGGCCACAACAGAGCATGCGCCGGCGAACTGCCACGCTGTCCAAAACGTTTCGCAAAGCGTCGAAGGCGCTGCTAAGCGACCCTCACGGCACCGAACTACACATTGACCTCGCTCAAGCAACCGTGACGGGCAGCTCCGGCACGGTTCTCGACCCAGGAACTGTCGCAGTATTTCCCGGCGGCATGGTGCTTGTTCACCCCATTGAGCGTGCGATCGACGGAACCCTTGTTTTCATGCCTGGCGACGCCAATCTGCGATTGGCCACATTCATACACTCGCCAGTTCGGCTGACGTTCGAGCGCAGCCACCTCACCCGCATCGACGGAGAGACCTCCGACGCCGACTCGATCCGCGCCGTCGTCGAACAGGCCAGTCAGTTCTCCAATACTGACCAATCCGAGCCGTTGACCGCCCGCGAACTCCAACTCGGCGTCAACGCCGGCCATACGCAATGCGTGAACCCATTCGATCCACTGCTACTTGATCGCGACCAAGCACCAATTGCTGCAGGTCTCATCGGATTCGGATTCGGGCAGATCGGCGGTGAACCAACCGGATCTTGCGATGCACTGACGTTCGTGCTTCCGCAGCGATCGCTCAGCATCGACGGACTCGACGTCATCACTGCGGGCGAGCTTCAGGGCGCGTTCGGCCCGGACGTGTACGAAACTGCCGGCTGACCCGCCAACTTGGTCAATCCGGCGAGCGTGTCACACCGCGGCGCGAGTATGCACCCATGACGGTTCTTCAACTTGACCAACCCCGCCAACTTCGACTGGTCTCATCGTCTGGGCGCCCCCGCATTCGCCGATCGCGCTACCGCGATACGGCGAACCTCGGTCTCGAATCCCGTCGCCTGCTCAACGAGTTGCTGCGGGCGCGCCTTGCCACCGGCCAACCGGTCGACGCCGACGCTGCTCGTGTCGTGCTCGCCGCCCGCCAAAACCACCATGTCGGGCCAGCGCACCGATTCACAGCCGAACTCATCTGGCAACTCGTCTTCGTCGACATCCTCAGTTGGTGCCGAACCAGGCGGCTCAACGTACCCGATGGCATTGCAGCTGCACTTGCCGCCATTGTCACTCATCTTCATACAACCGGGCAGCTCCACCCGTCGAGCGACTCAATCGGCGAGCTGCTTACCGCAATCGACGAATGCACCGGAAGCGATCACAACACCACCGACCATCGCACTACTGACCACCGGCACCACTGACCACCAGTAACTGACCACCACCAGCGCTGATCACGCCAAATATCGCTGCGGTGCACCGTCCCTCGATCGGGGCGACGGGCACCGTTGAGTCCGTTCGATACGATCTCGTCGTGGCCACACCCGCAAATAGTCGACGCACGACATCGAACCAGCGCAACGCAGCGCCATCACCACAGCCGCAACGACGCGACCGTCGCCTGTTCTGGACCCGTATCGTCGCTGGTGGATTGGTGATTGCCATGCTGTTGCCGATCCTGATCAGCTTCATCGTGGTCTGACTGGCCTTCTGGTCAGCTGCCTCAGTGCAATAGCGCCGTACCGCTAGTCTGACCACGGTCTGCAACGGGAGCAGCAGTGATACGTCAGAACAGGGCAGTCCCTATCCTCCTTGTGTTCACCGTGGCCTGGGTGCTGTATTTAGCTGGGTGTTTCGGGTCCGATGAGCCGTCCACCGCCCAGATCGAAGTACCCACAACGGTGGTCACTACACCGACTGCGCCTCCGGTAGTCACCGCCATTCCCGCTGATATTGCCGAGCCCGAGGAACCGTTCACCTACACCGTCGAAGAGGGCGACAACATGGGGACGATTGCGACTCGATTCAGCGTGACTCCGGATCAAATCATCCGAGCAAACCCCGGAATCAATCCGAGCAGGCTATTTGTCGGCGACGAACTTCGTATTCCCGAAGCAACAACCGACGCCACGAACGTCAACCTCGATCCGGCGGACCGTGAAGAAGGTGTCAGCATCTTCTATGCCGTTCAGGAGGGTGACTTCTTCGGTCTCATCGCCGAGGAGCACCTCGTCGCACTCGACTCGCTGATCGACGAGAACCCCGATGTAGATCCCGCAAGCATCGTCCCGGGCCAGATTCTTACAATCCCGCCGATTTACACCGGCTTGTCACCCGAGGCAATCGCTGCGTTCTCAACGCCGGTCCCCGTCGAGCGAGAGCCCGGCGAGATCCTCTTCCATACGGTGCAGGCCGGCGACACGTTGTCGGCACTCGCTGACCTGTACGGCGTTACGTCAGACGCGATTCTCGACGCGTCGTTACTCGACGACGACAACCTAGCAATCGGTCAAGAACTCACGATCCCGCCCCCGCCAACACCAACGCCATTGGAGCGCTGACGAGGGCAAGGACCATCACGATTCAGCGATTGTCACACTCTCGATGACCAGATCTTCGGATGGACGGTCGCCAGCTGCGGTACGCACAGCTTGCATCTCCCCAACGATCTCCTGGCCACCAACCACCTTGCCAAACAGCGAGTACTGGGGCGGAAGCCCAACGCCATTTGGTCCGCTGATAATGAAGAATTGGCTGCCGTTGGTGTTCGGACCGGCATTGGCCATGGCCAACGAACCCAGTTCGTACTCACCGGGATTCGGAAGCTCGTCTTCGAAGCGGTAGCCGGGGCCGCCGCGTCCGCTTCCTTCGGGGCAACCGCCCTGGCACATGAAGCCGTTGATGATGCGATGGAAGATAAGTCCGTCGTAATAGTGGTACCGAGCAAGCGTCACAAAGTTGTTGACCGTCTTTGGGGCCTTGTCGGGGTACAGAGCAATCGTCAGCGTGCCGAGGCTCGTCTTCATCGTTGCGGTGTAGGTCTTGGCTGGGTCGATGCACATCGGTGGTGCCTCGTCGAACGCAGTGCGGCGTTCACTTGAGCCATCGGGATTCGGACATTCAGTCATTCGGTGTTCCTGTCGTGGTTAAGCCTGGACACCTTATTGCCACTACTCGACAAGCCAGCGACACCGACCGAGATGAGCTGCTTCTAAGCTCACATCCGGTATCTGAAAAGGAAGCACACATGGAAATCAAAAAGATTGCGGTGATCGGTGGCGGCACCATGGGCTCGGGCATCGCAGAATTGTGCGCCAAAGCCGGACTCGACACCATCGTCATCGAAGCAGACCCCGGCGCAGCCGAAGCTGCCCAGAGCCGCATCGGCCAGTCGATGGACAAAGCCGTTGCCCGAGAACGTCTGAGCGCCGAAGACCGCTCAAAAGCGGGCGACCTGTTGCGTTTCGAGACCGATCTCGAAACCCTCGCTGACCGTGACCTTGTAATTGAGGCAATCGTCGAAAACGAAGAGATCAAACTCGACCTGTTCCGACGTCTCGATGCGATCACACCTGCGCATGCGATTCTTGCGTCGAACACCTCGTCAATTCCGTTGATCAACCTGGCAACAGCGACCAACCGACCCGGCCAAGTGCTTGGACTGCACTTCTTCAACCCGGCAACGGTGCAGAAGCTCTGCGAACTCGTCGTGTCGATTGCGACCGACCCCGCCGCATTGGCCACAGCCGAGTCCTTCGCCCAGCAAACCTTGGGCAAAGAGACGATCATCAGCCAAGACCGAGCTGGTTTCATCGTGAACCGGCTGCTTGTGCCGTATCTGCTTCAGGCCATCAGCCTGCTCGACACCGGCCAGGTTAGCGCTGAAGACATCGACAACGGCATGCGCTTCGGTTGCGCACACCCGATGGGCCCGCTCACACTCTGCGATCTGATCGGCCTCGACACCATCGAGTCGGTAGCAGAAGTTCTGTACGAAGAGTTCAAAGAGCCAACATACGCACCGCCGCCACTACTCAAGCGCATGGTCGCGGGCGGGTTTCTTGGTCGCAAGACCGGGCGCGGCTTCTACGAATACTGATTCGACGACACGCCGCCAAAACGGAGACATGGTCGGCAGCCACCCCCCAGCAGCTGCCGACCATGGAATAGGTGCTCCGTTAAACGGAACCCGTGTCTCTTACCTTAGGAGGACCGGGCAGCCATGCCACGCCGATGGGCATACCGGCCGCAATCATGTGCCGGTATCAGCCCGCAATTCGACGACGTGATTCCGGGTCCGCTCGCAATCTGACCTGGGGCGGCACGGCGCGGCTCACGGTGCCCGAATCGCCGCACGACCAACATGCATCGGCGAGCAGGCCACGCCAGGTCACTTCGCATTGGGCGCACACCATTGTCGCCTTTGCGTTCGAGCGTCGCATGCTGTTCGTCGCCATCTGCGACACAGTAGGGATAGCCCACCAAGCCATCGCGGATACCACGTCAACCATCGACGCAGCCGGTCGAGGATCAGAAGATGGGTGCTCCGTCGTACCCACGTGCCTGGGGGTAACGATCGCAGACCTCGCCAACACGAGCAACGACTCGGCTGATTTGGTCCGAAGCTCGACCGGCGAGAGAGCGAGGATCCGCGAGGATTGCCTGCAAGGTCTCGAGGTCCAACGACAGTCGGGGATCCGCTGCGAGACGGTCGATGAGGTCGTTCGTTGCACCGGCGTCGTTGCGCAGCGTCAGTGCTACCGCCACGGCGTGGGTCTTGATGGCCTCATGTGCAGCTTCTCGGCCAGCGCCAGCGCGCACGGCCTCGGTCAGAACCCGTGTCGTCGCAACAAAGGGAAGATAGTGGTCCAGCTCGCGTTCGATCACCGCGGGAAACGGTCCGAATCCGCCCAGCACACTGAATGTGGTTTCGAGCAATCCGTCGATCGCAAAGAACGCGTCGGGCAGTGCCACGCGACGTACGACCGAACAACTCACGTCGCCTTCATTCCATTGGTCACCAACCAGGCTCGAAATCATGGCTTGGTGACCACGAAGAATCGACACAAAGCCGTTGATCCGCTCTGACGATCGAGAGTTCATCTTGTGTGGCATGGCCGACGAACCGACCTGGCCCTCAACGAAACCTTCGGTGACCAGGTCCTGGCCGGCCATAAGGCGAACCGTGGTGGCGAGGTTGGCCGGCGCCGACGCAATCTGCAGCAATGTGCTGACAACCTCGAGGTCCAATGAGCGTGGGTAGACCTGGCCCACGCTGTCAAGCGTGGCAGAAAACCCGAGCCGATCAGCAATCACTCGTTCTAGTTCATCGACCTTGACCGGGTCGCCGTCAAACAGATCAATCAGATCCTGCTGGGTCCCCACCGGTCCTTTGAGCCCTCGAAGCGGGTATCGCTCGATCACGGACTCGAGATGCCCGAACGCACTCAACAGCTCATCTGCAACGGTGGCAAATCGCTTGCCGAGGGTGGTCACCTGTGCAGCGACATTGTGAGAGCGACCAACGATCGCCTGGTCTCGGTGCTGGTCGGCCAACCGTGCCAACCGGTCGAGGACAGCCACAACCCGGTCTCGAATCAGAACCATCGACATGCGGATCTGCAGTTGTTCGACATTTTCGGTCAAGTCGCGCGATGTCATTCCTTTGTGGATGTGCTCGTGACCGGCAAGGGCGCAGAACTCTTCGATACGGGCCTTGACATCGTGTCGAAGCTCTCGGTCGCGGCGATCGATCGATGCAAGGTTGACGTCATCGACAACTCGTCGATAGTCGGCGATGACCTGTTCGTCCACAGTCAGGCCGAGTCGATGCTGCGCTTCGAGCACCGCTATCCACAATTCGCGTTCCAACCGGACTTTGCCGGTTCGGGACCAGATTGCAATCATCTCGTCGGTCGCGTATCGCTCGGCGAGGACGTTGGTAACTACCTCAGACATGATCGATCAACCGTTTCACATATGCACGATCTGTGACCGGCCGGGGCCGACGCCGATCATGGTTATTGGCACACCAATCGTCGCTTCGAGCCGACCCAAATAGGCAGCTGCGGCCGCGGGGAGCGACTCGGGCGTAGTGCAGCTTGTGAGATCGGTCTTCCAACCGGGCATCTCTTCATAGATCGGTTCGGCGCGGTGAATCATCGCTTGATCGACTGGCATCTTCTCGTGTCGTTCCCCATCGATGTCGTAGGCCACACAGATCTTGACGGTGTCGAGCTGGTCCAACACGTCGAGCTTGGTCAACGCAATCTCAGATAACGAATTCAGACGAACGGCGTGACGCAGCATGACCGAGTCGATCCAACCGGTCCGGCGACGTCGACCAGTGTTGGTTCCGTACTCATGCCCTACGTCGACCAGATGGTCGCCGACATCATCAAAGAGTTCAGCCGGGAACGGACCCGCACCCACGCGTGTCGTATATGCCTTGGCGATCCCGATGACTCGACCAATGTGTAGTGGACCGACACCTGCTCCGGCGCACACACCTCCCGCCGTCGGATTTGACGATGTGACAAATGGATAGGTGCCGTGGTCAAGATCGAGGAAAGTTGCCTGCGCCCCTTCGAAGAGCACATTCTCGTCGGCTTCGAGTGCCTCATGAACGAGATCGACCGTGTCGGTGACATACGGCTCGAGTCGGGGTGCGTAGTGTTCAATGAACTCGGTTACAAGGTCGTCGATATCGCATGGCTCGGCGCCATACACCTTGGTCAGAAGCTCGTTCTTCTCGGCCAAGACGGCTTGAAGACGCGCTCGGAACGCTGGCGGGTCATACAGATCCTGCACCCGAAGACCGACACGCGACGCCTTGTCCGCGTACGCAGGTCCAATACCGCGCTTGGTGGTACCCAGCTTGTTGTCACCCAAACGCTGCTCAAACGCTGCGTCGAGCATTTGGTGGTACGGCAAAATCAAATGAGCGGTTGCCGACACACGGAGCTTGGAGCAATCGACACCTCGTGACGTCAACGTGTCGATCTCGGCAAACAACACACTGAGGTCGATGACCACACCATTGCCGATCACCGGGGTGAGGTGCGGGTACAAGATCCCACTCGGAATCAGTTGCAGAGCAAATGACTCGCCCTTCACGACCAGCGTGTGGCCGGCGTTATGGCCCCCTTGATAGCGGACGACACACGCCATGTCCTCGGCTAACAGGTCAGTGACCTTGCCCTTGCCCTCATCACCCCACTGGGTACCTACGACAACGGTCGCTGGCACGGCGAACTCACTTTCAGTTGAGGTCGTTACCCGACAACCTTATCCGTCACCGGTGAATCACTTCCAACGCTTTGCGCACAAAACGAGGCAATGGACCAGAACTGAGCTCTGGTCCATTGCCATCGTGTAGTTGGAATCCTTCGGCGGACGCCGATCAGACCACTGCGTTACTCAGATGTCGTACTCGTCACGCCCGCGACGTGCACCGACAAACAACAGTCCGCCGGCACCCATCATGACCATCGCAAAGGCTGCAAGCTGGTTTGCGTTTGAACCAGTAACCGCAAGTGGAGGGGTGTCAATCTGTAGGACCGGATCGGGGTCTGGAACATTCTCAGGCTGTGAGGTGGTGTACGGACCGGTGTACGGCTCTTGTGGTGCGTAGGTCACAAATGACGGGATGACGATCGGCGTCGGATCATTCTCACCCGGTTCGTTTGGTCGACTATCGCCGTCAGGATCTGGATTGGTCCCGTCGTCAGCCACATCGCTGGTAACCACACCCTCGGGGCCGGTACCAGTAACCGTGGCAACGTTGTTGTAGGTCTTGCCTGGGATCAAGCCTGCGCTGATCACGACATCCCACACTGCGCTGCACGAAGCCCCAACAGCAAGTGTCGCGGTACCAGTAGCGGCAGTGGTTGAACAATCACCTGCAGCATTTGGAACCGGTCCCGACACAACCGATGCGTCGGGAGCGAACACGCTGGCGAAGTCATCGGACAACTCGATGTTGTCGAGGGCGACGGGGCCGAGGTTCTCAATAACGAAGCTGAACTGCATCGAGAACGTGCCGTCCGCGTTACGAGTCGGTCCACCGGTGAGGTCCTTCGACAGACCAATGACTGGTCCAACTACGAAACCAGCGTCGACCGTCTCGTTGAACTCGCCAGGGGCGAGTGTGTAGACACCGGTAATACCGGTTGTTGGGTCGGCATCGCTGTCGAAGCCATCGTCACCGCTGTTGGCGGTTGTGAGCTGACGCCCGCCTGGATCAACGAACTCAACGGTGTAGTCACCTGGCTGGAGATCCTCGACGAGCCAACCGCCATTTGCATCGGTTGTCGTTGTTCCCGCAAGGTTGCCGGCACTGTCGTAGACGTTAACGGTTACGCCCTGCAGGCCCGGCTCGCCAGCATCGAGCTGACCATTTTCGTTGAGGTCTTCCCAGACAACGTTGCCGATTGAGGCCAGCTCAACCAGCCCAGCGTCAATCGTGAGATCGTCACCGTTGCTGATCGACACGTTGTACGTGCCGGTGACGCCAGTGCCTTGGTCAACATCGGAATCGTTCGCGTCAGTTGAGCCTGCCGCATCTTGGATCGTGAAGTCATAGATCGTCGTGTTGACGAACTGCACGCTGTAGACGCCAGGAGCAATATCGACGCCCCACTCGCCGTTCGCATCGGTTGTATCGGAGGCGACCACCGCACCGGTGCTATCGAGCACCTGAACGAGTACGCCTTCGACGCCTGGTTCGTCGGTGTCTTGAATGCCATCACCGTTGGTATCAAGCCAGACAAAGTCGCCAATCATCACCGTCTGGTCATCGTCGAAGATGATGCCAGCGTCGATGGTCGGATTGTCCGTCTCGCTGATGGTGTAGACGTCGGTGAATCCAGCAGTTGCTCCAGTTGGTGCAACATCTGAGTCATTGGCGTCGGTCGATCCAGCGGCATCAGGCGTCGTGAACTCGGCATTCGCTGGGATGACGACCAGAACCCGGTACGTACCTGGTTCAACCTCGAGCATCCACATGCCGTCGGCGTCGGTCACAACTTCGACCGGATCGAGGCCAGCGATCAAGTTTCCATCTGCATCGACCATGTAGACCAAGACAGAGATGCCCTCGATACCAGGCTCACCTGGATCTTGGATGCCGTTACCGTTGAGGTCCTCCCATACGAAGTCACCGATCTTTACACCACCAGGTGGTGTAACACCTGCGGTGTCCTCATCGGTTGGGACATCGTTGCCGTCGTTGTCCTGACCGCTGATGACAGCGGTATTGGTCTCGGGCGAGGCGAGCACGGTGCGGGGATAGTTGAACAAGTCCTCCGCTCCGGCAGCGAGTACGCCATCGGTGCCAACCGCAGTTGGGCCATCAAGGAATGTGTCGTTGACAACGGTGTTGATCGAGTCGCCTGCGCCGGTGTTTCGCACATTGACGCAGTACACGACCGCCGCACCAGCAGCTGCTTCGATGGTGTCGTTACCGGGATTACCCGCAACTGCCAGGGCGGCTGCGAAGTCGGCTGGGCAGTCAGCAGCATCAAGCACCACCGTCTTGAGGATGTTGAGGTTTGGTTGGGCGGTCGGTCGAACACCTGCGGTATCGCTATCGACTTCTACCTTTGGGTCACCGGGATCGCCATTTGGGTCATCCATCTGGATCGTCGCCGTGTTCGTCTGTGGCGACTCGGTCGTCACGAAGATGAAGGCAAAGCCGGCTTGTTCCCCGACGCCCACCGTTCCGAAATCTCGTGGACTATCAGGATCGAAAGCATCGACAACTTGGACGCCGTCTGCAGGTCCCTCTCCGTTGTTGATGAAGTTGATGCAGTAGACGACAGGGTCACCGACCTGGGCCGGAATCGTGTCTTCGCCGGGGTTACCAACAACCGCTAGAGCCTCGGCATAGGTGGCCGGGCAATCATCAGCGGAGGTGACGACCGTCTTGAGGATTTCAAGAGCTGGCGCTGGATCGACGCCAGCGACATCGGTGACTGGATCAATATCGACACCATCACCGTCTTGACCCGTCACCGTTGCAGTGTTCGTTGACGGTGGTGTTGCAGCTGCTTCGTAGTCGAACGCGAATTCTTCATCAGAGACCAGCTCGCCATCGATCGGAGCTTGCGGTGAGTCCGGATCCTCAGGATCGGCAACTGAGACATTGGTCGCCGTTCCTAACCCGGTGTTAATCACGTTGATGCAGTACTTCACCATTGTTCCGGCAGCGACGACTAGTGCGTCACGTCCTGGGTTGTCTGGGATAGCGAGTGCGGCCGCGAAGTCTGCTGGACAGTCCTCACCAGGCAGCACGATCGTCTTCAGAATGTCGAGAACAGGTGGCTCGGTCGGAATCTCGATCGGGGTGCGGATTGAGTCGTCTTCAGGATCAACGTTGGGATCGTTGTCGGGGTCAACGTCAGGACCGTCTTGGGAGATATCGGTCACCGTCTGCCCGAACGGATCAGTGCCCTCAACAGTCGCGGTGTTGTAGTAGACGGTGTTTGGAAGCAGACCTGCATAGGTCACGATGACGGTGATCGTGCAGGTTGCATCGATCAACAAATCATCGCCGGGGACCACACAGTCGTTCGAAACTTCTGGTGGTGGATCGTTGACCACTGTGATCGATGGGTCGGGGACGTCGCCGATGTCTTCGTCGTTGAGATAGAGGTCGAACGGGTCGGTGAGAACAATGTTGTCGAGTGGAAGTGCGCCGGTGTTCTCGACCACGAATGTGTATTCGACATCCCAGTTGGCGCCGTTGCGAGTCGGTCCGTCGGTAACTCGCTTGGCGAGACCGATTTCAGGGAACGCGCAGTCGACCGATTCGAAGTCGGTCTTGACCGGGTCGCCGACCGCGCCGAGGTCGATGATGAGCGCAGTGTTGGGCGCTGCTGCGGGAACCACTTGGTACAGGCTGTCGGTGGCATCTTCACCGGTCGTGATGAACAGGTTGCCCTCACCGTCGGTGCCAAGACCTTCGACGTCAAGCTCGGTCGGAACTGTTCCGCTAATTGTTCCGTCAGCCAAGTTGAGAATGGACAACGAGCTCGGCGCTGCTGCCTGGCCAGTCACCGTGTGACTGATGTACACACTGTTGGTCGACGGAAGCCACGTCGCTCCCTCAACACTCTCGTTGGCTGGAACCGCGATCAGGATCGGCGAGCCGATGAGTGCACCGGTCGCTGGGTTAATTTGGATGAGCGATGCTGTGGTTCCCTCGTCGAGCACCATCCACAGCTCGTCGTTGGCGAGATTGCCATCTTGATCGTTGACCCAGAACATCGCATCGATGTCGTCGCTCAGAATGAGGTCATCGTTGAGGTCATCGTCTGTCCAGATCGCGGTGCCGGCACCGGTCGCTGGATCGATCTCGTAGAACGTGTTGGTACTTGGATCAAAGGTGTAGATCGCACCGGTCTCGTTCAACAGCGCGATCGACTCGGCCTCACCAGTCGTCGCTGCGTTGAACAACCCGTTGTTCGTCGCAGTCGCAGCAGGAACATCGACCTGGAACAAGCTCTGGTCAGTGCCCGTCGCCTGATCAAGGGAGAAACACACCGTTTCTGCTTCGATCGGCGGCAGTCCCTGAGCAGCAGCTGGATCAGCCGTCGCCCCAAGAATAAGTGCCGTGGCCATCATCGACAGCGCAATAGCTGCAGCGATAACCGTTCGTGTGCGTCGAGTTCGTCCCTGTGATGGGGCTGCGTCGTACATCATCCCGATGTTCTCCGTTCTGGGTGGATCTCCTGTGAGGATCTCCGGAAGGTGTGGTTGGATTCGCAAAGACTCGGTTCGTGCTCGGCGACCAGTTGATGGCGCGAGCCTCTGATGTCTTCCCACGTGGTATTCGACAATCGTGTCGATGGTAGCTCACCACACTCGCCTCAGACACTATTCAAGCGCAACAGTCTCGGGTGCTCACACAGAGTGGTTTGACACGCGCGGCTCGGGTTCAGCCCGATGGTTTCTCGTCGCTGGCCGATTGCGATTCCGCGATCGGAACGAGTGCTGTGCTTCGGCGCTCCTTCGTCAACTCATCGCACTGGCGACGAACGATGCGCAGTTCTTCTTCTAGGCGCATGACCATCGCCACGCCAGCGAGCGTCAACCCTTGAGACGTGAGTTCTTGAACCCGGCGGATGCGATCGAGGTCGACCTCGCTATATCGCCTACTCATGCCGCCAGTGCGCGCAGGAGCGATAAGGCCCTTTCGTTCATAGACCCGAAGCGTCTGTGGGTGCACGCCAGTGAGCTCGGCAGCAATCGAAATGATGTAGACGGCGCGGTGTTTACCGGTTGTGTCCATCAGTGTGTACCGGTGGCGTTCATCAGTGGGGGAACAGGTGATCTCGCGGTGCCCCTGCGTGCAGGTCGGCCCATGCTTCGAGTGCTTTACGTTCTTTCGACGACAGATTGGTTGGCACCGCTAGGTGCACATGCACCAACAAGTCGCCCGGCCCGTCTCCAAGGTCAGGACCCGCTCCTTTGACTCGCATGGTGCGTCCGTGTTGCGTGCCTGCCGGGATGCGCATCTTGACTGTCGAACCTTCATATGTCGGAAGCTCGATGTCGGCCCCAAGTGCTGCTTCGGCAAAGGTCACGGGCAGCTTCAAAATGAGCTTGTCACCATCGCGATCAAACACATCGTGTGGACCAACGGTGATCGACACCAGAAGGTCACCTCGCGGGGACCCGGGTCCGCCCTTCTCGCGCAGTCGCAATTGTTGACCTTGGCCAACCCCTGCTGGAATTCGCAGATTCACGGTTCGGGGCCCATCGGGGCCTGCGACGCTGATCGAAGTGGTCGCTCCGCGGACTGCTTCGTCGAAGGTGATCGTTAGCCGAGCTGACTGATCGCGCCCTGGACGCTGACGGGGTTGGCCCTGCTGACCAAATCCTCCCATGAACGAACCAAGTAGATCGGAAATGTCCGCCCCGCCGAATCCCACATTTTGGCCGTTCGCGCCGCCGGCCCCGCTGAACACGGATCCCATTGGACCCATGCGACGGGCTTCGTCGTACTTCCTTCGCTGATCTTCATCGCCGACTACCTCGTAGGCAGCAGCGACCCCCTTGAAACGTTCCTCTGCCGCGGGATCGTCAGGGTTGGTGTCAGGGTGGTACTTGCGGGCGAGCTTGCGATAGGTGCTCGTGATGTCCTTTTGCGACGCTGTCTCGGGAACGCCGAGCACCTTGTAGTAGTCGGTGTCGAACCACTCACGTTTGATGTCGCCATTCATTGCTGATTCAGCCCTGCACCTTGACCATTGCGGGGCGGATCACCTTGTCGTTCCAGAGGTAGCCAGCACGAAGGGTCTCGGCGACCGTTGGTTCACCTTCACCATCTTCATGCATGACTGCATCGTGGAGCTCAGGATCGAACGGCTTACCGGTCGATTCAAGACGGCTCAGTCCTTGCGCAGTCAACGTGTCAGAGAGCATCGATGCAATCGGTCCGACCGCATCGATGCCTTGTCCCAGAGCGGCATCGCAACTGTCGAGGATCGGAAGCAGTTTGTCCACCAGGTCAGCAGCTGCCTGTTTACGAAGCGTTGCTGCCTGTTCTTCGTTGCGTCGGCGGGCGTTGGAGAACTCGGCCTTGAGTCGCTGAAGCGCGTCGAGGTACTCATCGCGCTCGGCAATCAGACTGACCACCATCTCCTCAGAGACATCGCCCAACACCTCATCGTCATTGACCTGATCACTCACTGCGGCATTGACCTGATCACTCACTGCGGCGTCATCGTCATGGTCGGCGTCTACCAGTTCAGCGTCTACCAGCTCAGCGTCTACCAGCTCAGGGTCGACAATCTGATCCTCGGCCACGATGGCGTCGGCGACATCCGTCTCGCTCGGTGACGGTTCCTGGGTGGGGTCGGCGTTCATCATTCGTCTTCGATGATTTCAGCGTCAACAATGTCGTCATCAGATGATGCGGCGTCGCCAGTGTCAGCCGGCTCATTCGCAGCAGCCTCATACAGGCGCTGGCTGAACTGCTGACTTGCGTTCATCAGGGCTTCGGTTGCACCCTTGATGCCGTCGAGGTTGTCGCCATCGAGTTCAGTGCGCAGTGCGATCAGCTTCTCGTCGACGTTCGCCCGCTCTTCGTCGGTGATCTTGTCCGCGTGATCTTTGAGCAACTTTTCGGTTTGATAAATGAGCGTGTCCGCACCGTTGCGTGCTTCGGCCTGCTCTCGACGCTGGGTGTCTTCGTCGGCATGGGCTTCGGCGTCCTTGATCATCTGATCGATGGCGTCAGTGTCGAGGGACGACTGGCCAGTGATCGTGATCGACTGCTCTTTGCCCGTTGCGCGGTCCTTTGCAGACACATGCACGATGCCATGGGCATCGATGTCGAAGGTGACTTCGATCTGGGGTACCCCGCGAGGGGCGGGAGGCAGGTCAACGAGCTGGAACTTGCCGAGCGTTTTGTTGAACTGCGCCATCTCGCGTTCGCCCTGAAGCACATGGATTTCGACCGATGGTTGGCTGTCCTCGGCAGTCGTAAACACCTCGGACTTCTTCTTTGGGATCGTGGTGTTGCGTTCAATCAACGTCGTCATCACCCCACCCTTCGTCTCGATGCCGAGTGACAACGGGGTGACGTCAAGCAGAAGCACGTCGGTGACTTCGCCACGAAGCACACCAGCCTGCACCGCAGCACCAATCGCGACGACCTCGTCTGGGTTCACACCTTTGTGCGGTTCGTTACCCGTGAGTTCCATGACCAGTTCAGATACCGCAGGCATGCGGGTCGAGCCGCCGACCAGGATCACGTGCTCGACATCACCCTTCGTCAGGCCAGCGTCTTTGATAGCGCTCTCGAACGGCCCACGGCAGCGATCCAACAGATCTGAGGTCATGTCCTGGAAACGGGCCCGGCTAAGCGAGTAGTCGAGGTGCAGCGGACCAGCGTCGGTTGCGGTGATGAACGGCAGGTTGATCTGCGTGTCCTGTTTGACCGACAGGTCGACCTTGGCAGTTTCGGCAGCTTCCTTTAGACGCTGCATAGCCATGCTGTCGGTACTGAGGTCAACTCCCTGTTCGCTCTTGAAGGAGCTGACGAGCCAGTCGATGACCGCTTGGTCCCAGTCGTCGCCTCCGAGCTTGGTGTCGCCACTTGTGGACTTGACCTCAAAAACACCATCGCCGATCTCGAGCACCGACACATCAAAGGTGCCGCCACCGAGGTCGAATACGAGCACCGTCTGGTCTTCGTCCTTGTCAAGGCCGTAGGCGAGAGCAGCTGCGGTTGGTTCGTTGATAATGCGCAGAACTTCGAGACCAGCGATCTGGCCAGCTTCTTTCGTGGCGGTGCGCTGAGCGTCGTCGAAGTATGCAGGAACGGTGACAACAGCCTGAGTTACGGATTCGCCGAGATACGCCTCGGCGTCGCGCTTGAGCTTTTGCAACGTGCGCGCCGAGATCTCTTGAGCGGTGTAGTCCTTGCCGTCGATGTCAATCGTCCAGCTCGTACCCATATGGCGCTTGACCGAACGCAAGGTGCGCTCGGGGTTCGTGATTGCTTGACGCTTGGCGACTTCACCAACCAGAACTTCGCCGCTCTTTGCGAATGCGACGACCGATGGGGTGGTGCGTGCCCCTTCGGCGTTGGCGATGACGACGGGGTCGCCACCTTCGAGGACCGAGACCACTGAGTTGGTGGTTCCGAGGTCAATACCTACTGCTTTACCCATGAGTACTGCTTCTCCGTTGTCACTGGGTCGGGGGGAAGAACATGTCACAGCCCTGCTGCACAGCGGCAGACAGTACGTGACACACCCATCCAACCCACTCCCCTAACGGAAGATTCCAGAAAAGTTGACAAAACCAATTGAGGGGCCAACAACGAGGGGTTTGCGGCCAGACCCCCGAATCACCAAGCTCGAACTGCGATCTGGGTGTCAACAACCGCTAACGTTCGCCACGATGGCAACGCAGGTAGCAGAAGAAGTATCCGAGACCGCCAAGAGCGGCTCTCGAGTGCGGCCGAACCACTTGATCATCGCCTTTTGGGGCCTGATCGCGTTGGTGACCGCAGTGTCAGGCATCGCCGCGTCGGTGTTCGAATTTCACCACGAAGATGGCGCCATAACGCGCGAGGTGTTCGGCAACATTCCCGGCCCGGTCAAGGCGATGTTCTACACCATCGTGCCGGTGCTGTTGATCTACGTCGGTTTCCAACTGTCGTTCCGAGTGAAGAACTGGCAGCGGGGAGCACCCGAAAATCGCCGTACGAACTCGAAGAACATCAAACAGCGCCTCGGAGATATGCGCGCTGGTCTGTACATGCAGACCCTCATGCGTGATCCGGTCGCCGGAATCATGCACTCGATGATTTATTTCGGCTTCCTCATTCTGATGGCTGTCACCACAACGCTCGAGATAGATCATCAGCTTCCGGAATCACTCAAGTTCCTCAAAGGCGGGGTCTACAAGGGGTACTCGCTTGTCGGTGATGCCGCTGGTCTGATGTTCATCGTTGGTCTGGTGTGGGCAGGTTTGCGTCGGTATGGCCCTCGCTCAATGCGCCCGTACCGCATCAGCATCAAGAACAAACCAGAACACGCAGTCATCCTGGGAACTCTGCTCGCGATTGGTGTGAGCGGTTTCGGTGCCGAAGCATTTCGTATTGCCGAGACCGGCAATCCGAGCTTTGAGAAATGGTCCTTCATTGGCTGGCCACTGGCACAAGCCGTGGACGGCATGGGCAATCTGTCCGGCTGGCACCAGGCATGGTGGATTGCCCACGTCGTATCGTTCGCGATCTTCCTGCTAATCCTGCCGACCACGATGTTGCGCCACATCGTCACCTCGCCAGCAAATATGTATCTCAAGGACCGTGAACGTCCAAAGGGTGCCATGAAGCCCATGGCCAACCTGATGGAGACCGAGCTCGAATCGTTCGGCGCCGCGACCATCGAAGATTTCACGTGGAAGCAACTCATGGACACCGACTCGTGCACCATGTGCGGCCGATGCACCGACGTGTGCCCAGCGCACGCAACTGGCAAATCACTTGACCCACGCGAGATCGTTCTCAAAACGGGCGAAGTCATGGCACGCTCTGGCACGCCGGTCGTAACGCCGCCAATTGGCGTCGACAAAGAGATCGCCGTCGCAAACCAGCCGGGCAACATCCTCGTTGAGCCAAACTCTGTCTTTGATCGCATCACCAGCGACGAAATTTGGGCATGCACAACCTGCAAGGCTTGCGACGAGAACTGCCCAGTGAACATCGAGATCCTCGACAAGATCCTCGACATGCGCCGTTACCTGTCGCTCATGGAATCCGACTTCCCATCAGAACTTGGCAACGCGTACCGCGCGATGGAAAACCAAGGCAACCCATGGGGTATGGGCCAGGCCGAACGTGCCGACTGGGCCCAAGAATTCGAGGGCCTCGAAGTACTCGAGGGCGGCGACCCCATGCAGGCAGAATTCCTGTACTGGGTCGGCTGCGCAGGTAGCTTCGACGACAAGAACAAGAAGGTCTCACAAGCTTTCTCCAAATTGATGATGCGGGCCAATGTGAGCTTCGCGATCCTCGGCCCGAGCGAGATGTGCACCGGTGACCCGGCCCGACGCAGCGGCAACGAGTACATCTTCCAAATGCTCGCAATGCAGAACATCGAAACGCTGAACACGATGGGCGTCAAGAAGATCGTCACCCAGTGCCCACACTGCTTCAATACGCTCGCCAACGAATACCCGCAGCTCGGCGGTCACTACGAAGTCGTGCACCACTCACAATTGCTCGAGATTCTCATCGACGAAGGCAAGCTCGATGTCTCTGACGCCCGGCTTGAAGACCGACTCGTCTACCACGACTCGTGCTACCTCGGTCGCCACAACGACGTTTACCTATCGCCTCGCAATGTCGTTGGTTCGATCGGCGGCATCGAAGTCGTCGAAGCTGGCCGCAACGGCACCAAAGGCATGTGCTGCGGCGCTGGTGGTTCACGTATGTGGATGGAAGAGCACGTCGGCAAACAGATCAACGTCGAACGTTCACAAGAACTGCTCGCAACCGGCGCTACCCGCATCGCTACAGCCTGCCCATTCTGCTACGTCATGATTGACGACGGCGTCAAGGGCGAGGGCGTCGAAGAGGACGACGTCATGGTGGCCGATATCTCCATGCACCTACTCGAAGCAATCGAACAAGGCGAGGCCGATGCCAACGACGCCCGTGTTGGCGAGATGATGGTGCCAATGAGCGAGCGGGTCACCGCCGACATCATTGAGCCACCACTGGGGTACGGCATGCACGGCGACCTTGACCAAAACGGCATCGTCGACTCGCAACAGCTCGGCCCAATTGCTGGGCTTGTTGCCTCGGCCGGCGGCGCGAGTGCCGCTGCAGCAGACGGCCCGGTTGGTGATGACGCCGCAGGTAGCGACACCAACGATGTCGCCGCTGAAACTGCTGCAGACCGCGACGACTAGTTAGCTTGTCGTCGACGGATCTTCGTCGATCGACGACGTCGTCACCGATGCATTGATGTCACCGGTGTTGACCTGACCGCTACTTCCCTGATCAGTACTTTCTCGACCGTTGGGACGGCCGGTTTCGGTCGCCTCAGACGCCGCTTGTGCAGCGGTCGACGCAGTTGCAGCAGCAGCTGCTTGGGACCCTGCCTCGGCCGCGACGTCAGGTGACGTGGCTTCGGCAGATGCGGGCCGTGGCGGTTTCATAGCTGCGTCTCGAACCAGCTTCTGTGGTGTCGTGTTCAGCGCACGGTTGGCCTTTTTGATCGCCTGATCGGCCTTGTCAATACCAGTGGCTTCGATCATTGACTGCTTGGTCTCAGCTAGCTGACGTTGAGTGTTGTCAATCTCGACCTTGGCCCGGCCCAAATTGCGAGCTGCCTTTGGAAGCCAGTTGGCGCCAAAGACCAGAACAAGCACTGCCAGCACAATCAACATCTCTGGGCCACCGAGGTTCATGCCCGCGGAGTGTAGGCCGCAGCTACGGCACCGCTCATTGCTGGAGCTTTGGACTGGGAAACCACCCGCTCTGCAATCGCAGATGCGGAACGACCGCGTTCGTTATCCGATGGTTCCCGTTCGAGTCAACGTTCCGACCATCGCTGGTGACCCATTGTCAGTGGCAATGACCTCGATTTCCCATGTCGTTCCATCCGGCAACTGAGGTCCTATTCCTTCAATCGACCAAACGTTTCCGTTCGACGGGTCGACCACAGCGACCAACTGATCGAAGCGATCGAGCACATCGATCACCTCGACGGTGAATTGATCGCCGTCTGGATCAGAGATAAACACACCAAACGCAAACGGAAACTGACTAAACCCGCCCGGTGACACGAGCTCAGGCGCACGATTCGTAGGGGTCGCAGTTGGCGTCGCAGTCGGGGTCGCAGTCGCAGTCGGCGTCGCAGTCGCAGTCGGCGTCGCAGTCGGGGTCACCGGCGTCGCAGTTGCAGTCGCAGTCGCCGTTGGCGTCACGGGCGTCGCCGTCGCAGTCGGCGTCACCGGCGTCGCAGTCGCAGCAGCAGTCGGCGTCGCAGTCGCAGCAGCAGTCGGCGTCGCAGTCGCATTCGCCGTCGGGGTCGCAGCAGCAGTCGGCGTCGCAGAAGACGAAGGCGCCGGTGTGCCATCGTCGGTCGGGGTCGATGGTCCAACAGCGACGGTTGGTGTCGAGGTCGCCGACCCAGGCACGGTTGTGACGCTCTGGTCTGCTACCAGCAGCTCCTGATCTGTCACTGGCGGTCCGGGTGGTTCACCTGAAACGTTGGACGGTGTCACGTCGTCAACCGCTGCTGAAGTCGATCCATCACCCTCGGGGGTCGCCGCTGGCGTCGGGGTACGCAGCGGTTGGATCTGGCTCGGTGCGCTATCCAACGCTCCCCCACGCTCAGGCAACTGGCGAATCGAACGGCCAGACTCGAACTCCCCGATCTCTGTCGGGGGCACCACGATGGTCGGACTTGGCTCGACCGGATTGTCTGGCGCAACCGTCACCACATTTTCAGGATCTGGTTCTGCATTCGCAAAAGGAGGCGTCGCAACAGACAATGCGAGTGCACTCGCGACAATGACCCCCGAAGCAATCAGACTCGGGGCAGAGCCAACCACCGGGGACACACTCCGAGAGCCAAGTGCGTGGCCAAAGTTCCCGAGCCAAGCCAACCCTCCGGCCGCTCGACGAACCCGCCCGATGCTGACGTTCAAGAAAGCCCGAACCAACCGCTGATCAAACTGACTACCCGCACACGCCACCAATTCAGCGCGAGCCGCCGAAGGCACCATCGCCTTCTTGTAGGCGCGTACCGACACCATCGTGTCGAACGAATCGGCGATCGTCACGATTCGAGCGCCGACATGAATATTCTCGCCGTGCACACCGGCCGGGTACCCATTCCCATCCCAGCGTTCGTGATGCTGCCAAGCTGCGGCTCCCCACCCGTCGAGCCAATCAACGAGCGGACCGAGGTAAGCCTTCGATGCTGCCGGGTGCCCGGCGAGAATCTTCCACTCGTCGTCGTCGGGACGACCCGGCTTGTTCAAGATGTCAGGTGGGACATCGAGTTTGCCCACGTCATGGAGCAGCGCGGCCCACCGCAATCTCCCCATTTCGTAATCGTCCAGGCCGATCTCTTCGCCGATCAACTCGCTGTAGGCCCGAACACGCTCGCAGTGGCCACGGGTGGTCCGGTCATGTCTCGTGATCGCCGCTGCAAGGTCGAACAACAGCGCCGTCCGCTGTTCGGCGGACGTGTCCGCATCGTTCGAATCCAGTGCATACACCCGCTTCTCAAGGGCTCGGGCACTACCTCTTCTCAAGGCTGCCTTGTATCGCGCTGGTGCCTTGTCAGGGAACACCATCGACATCCGCAGAAGTGCAACGACCGGCAACGCTCGACGCATCAGGCGGTCGACCAACACGATCGTCGCCGAACCGAGCGCTATCGCGAGCAGCCACCACAGCCACACGCTGATTTCGAGTCGTTCTGGTGGCAGTGAGATCGAAAACCACCGCACCGCAAAGTAGGACACCACGATCGGCAGGGCCCAGATGATGATTCGCAGCACGCGAGCCGCCCATACTCGTTCAACCCAATGAGCCTGCGGCGTATCGCCGTAGCTCTGAATCGGCTTTGACACGACGGGAAACGCTACCGATCCGCAGCCCGCTCGCGGACAGGTCTAGCGATGCATTTGCGCGAAAAGTCGAGTTTCTATCCGAAGTTCTCAAAATAGCGGCTAGCTACCGGCCCTGACTGGTCCTGATACTTGGATCCGACCTGCGTCGAACCATAGGGTTGATCGGCAGCGGTGGTCATCTGCATGAAGCTAATTTGCCCGATCTTCATATGCGGATAGAGCGTGATCGGCAAGCTGGCAACGTTCGACAGTTCAAGGGTGAGCTGGCCATTCCAACCTGCGTCGACAAACCCAGCGGTTGAGTGAATCAACAACCCGAGTCGACCCAAGCTGCTCTTTCCCTCGATACGGGCAACCAGGTCGTTCGGCACTCTGACGGTTTCGAGCGTTGACCCGAGTACGAATTCTCCGGGATGCAAAATGAACGGCTCATCACCGATCTCGACCAACTCCGTCAAGTCGTTGAGGTCTTCCTTGACGTCGATAACTGCTCGGGTGTGATTTCGGAAGATCCGAAACTGTGACGCTAGACGAAGGTCAATCGATGATGGCTGGATCGCGTTGTCACCAAGCGGGTCGACACCAATCGTTCCAGCGGCGAGTGCTTCTCGCAGGGACCGGTCACTCAACATCATGTACGCACCTCTGCGTCGGACTGAATCGGGGTATTGATCATGGGGCGACGCGACGCCGGTTCCACAGGTAGGGCCAGTTGGTGGCCCTCGTGTTCCCATTTGGCCTGGTGCCAGTGAAATCGACAACGCAGTTCGTAGACCACGTCCGCATCGGACCGATCACCAGTGTCGCCAACCACCATGAGTGCACCTGCATAGACCTGACGACCATCGACAAGACGTGCGTTGTGCGTTGCGCGTCGCCCGCAAAAACATCGGGCTTCGACCTGCAGCTCGCTTCGCTCATCGGCAAGTTCAAGCAATCGTTGGCTTCCGGGAAAGAGCTCACCCTGAAAGCTCGTCAACAACCCAAACGCGAACACATCAACCTCAAGCAGGTCAACAACCCGGGCAAGCTGTTCAATCTGTTCCGGCGAATAGAACTGCGCTTCGTCACAAACGATGGCATCGAGACCGGCTCGAGTGCGGCGCTGCGATGCCAACACAAACAAGTCCGAGGACGCAGTAATGATCTCGGCCTCAGCAGAGACCCCAAGACGACTCGACACCCGCCCCGCCTGACGATCAAGCTGGGTAGTTAACAGCACGTGCAGGCCACGGCTCGTGAGATTGTGACGAATTTGCAGCGCCTGAGTCGACTTGCCTGAGCCCATCGTTCCGAAGAAGAACTTGAGCGTTGCCTGCGAAAGTGATGTCATCGATGCACCAGAAGAAAGACCTGACGATCCGGGTGCGTGATCCCTGGGAGCACCCAGCACCGGCGAACAGAAGCACCCTACGCGGTTAGGCTCGGCGGTCGTGCATACCCAGACCGTTGCGCTGACCGGAGCGACCGGATACATCGCCAGCCACGTGGTCGTGGCACTCGCGGAGCAGGGATACAACCTTGTCGGCTTCGACAACTTGTCGAACAGCTCCGCTGCAGTCGTCGAACGGCTGGAACAACTGATCGACGGACCATTCGCGTTCCACAAGGTGGACATACGCGACACCGCGACCATTGCCGAAGCGTTGCAACAACACCAGGTCGATGCCGTGATCCATCTGGCCGGTCTCAAAGCCGTCGGCGAATCGGTCGATGACCCATTGCGCTATTACGACAACAACGTGGCTGGCTCACTGAGTCTGTTGACGGCCATGCGCGACGCATGCGTCAACCAGCTGGTGTTCTCGTCCTCAGCCACCGTCTATGACCCCGACCAACCAAGTCCACTGACCGAAACAAGTCAGCTCGGGCCGATCAATCCCTATGGCCGAACCAAGTACGTGGTTGAACGCCTGATCGACGACGTGGCGGCCACCTCTGATCTCCGCGCAATCAACCTGCGGTACTTCAACCCCGTAGGGGCCCACCCCTCGGGACTCATCGGTGAGGACCCCGTCGGCACGCCAAACAATCTGATGCCTTTCATCATGCAGGTCGCATCGGGCCAACGAGACGAGCTCTCGATCTTCGGTAACGACTACGACACGCCGGATGGCACCTGCATCCGCGACTACATCCACGTCACCGATCTCGCCAACGGCCATGTCGCCGCACTCAATGCCCTTGCGACCGTCACAACAAGCGAAGCAATCAACTTAGGCACCGGCACCGGCACCTCGGTACTCGATGTCCTTAGGGCCGCCGAACAGGCCGTCGACCGTCCGATTCCCACCCGAGTCGTGGAGCGTCGAGCCGGTGATGGAGCGGTCAGCTTCGCTGATCCTGCATTGGCGGCAGATCGGCTGAACTGGCAGGCTGACCTCACCGTCGCCCAGGCCTGTGTTGACCACTGGCGATGGCAACGACAAAATCCCACCGGCTACCCAGACCTTTCGGGCTAGCCAACCCACTCGACCTCGACAACCCATTTACCCAGCGTCTTTCCACAGGAGTTCTCATGTCTGTTCGCATCGTCACCGACAGCGGCTGTGACCTTTCGCCCGAAGCTGCCGAAGCCCTCGGTATCACTGTCGTACCACTGAGCATTCGGTTTGGATCCACCGAATACACCGACCGAGTCGACCTGACTCCGGAACAGTTCTATGCCGAGATGGAAACCCAGGACGAGCTTCCCGAGACCGCTGCTCCAGCACCCGGCGCCTTCGCAGCGGCATTTGACCAACTGATTGCTGAGGGAGCGACCGACATCGTTTGCGTGATGCTGTCCGAAGCGCTGTCAGCAACCGCTCAATCAGCGCGAACTGCAGCCAGCCAGGCCAAGGGTGCCAACGTGCACATCGTCGACTCCAAATCCGCAACCATCGGCCAGGGAACCCTCGTGATGGCAGCCGCATCAGCCGCCGCTGAAGGCAGCAGCGCCGCTGACGTGATTGCCTTGACCGAGACACAGTCGACGAACACCCACGTATACGGGGTGCTCAATACCCTCGACAACCTCAAGAAGGGCGGCCGCATCGGCAATGCTCAGGCCCTGCTCGGAACCATGTTGTCCATCAAGCCGTGTATCGATCTCACCACCGGTGCAGTCGAAGAAGCAGGCAAGCAGCGAACACGCAAAAAGGCACTTGCCTGGCTTGCCAGCGTGGTTCCAGACAACGCCACCAACCTCGCGATCGCTCACGGTCAAGCGAGTGACATTGATGACTTTCTCGCTCTGCTGGGCCAAACCCCCGATCGAGTCGACATCATTGGTCCGGTGGTAGGGACACACGGCGGCCCGGGCGTGATTGGACTGACCTTCACCGCGTAGCAGCGATCCGGTAGCGCCACCATTGTGAACCGTCCACCGCAGCGATGACGGTTACGATCAGATGCGATGGGGGGCGACGCCGATGAAGTACTCGTCGCGGCTGCACAAGCCGGCGACCGTGCAGCACTTGACGCGCTGTTGCGCTCGCACCATGACCGAATCTGGACGCTCTGTCGCCGAATAGCGGGCAATGATGCCGATGCTTCAGACGCAACCCAAGAGGCGCTTCTGTCAATCGTGCGAGGACTTCCGAAATTCGATGGGCGGGCAAAGTTCTCGACTTGGTCCTACCGGGTTGCCTCAAACGCGTGCCTCGATGAGCTGCGCCGCCGCAAGCGACGGCCCACACCGTCACTCGTCGACGAACATGACGGCTTCATCGAATCAGTTATGCAGGACGACACGCCACAGCTCGACGATCAATACTGTGTCCGCGACGAACTCGAACAAGCCCTCGCTCAGCTTCCTGAAGACTTCCGCGTTCCCGTTCTGCTGCGTGACCAGGGCGGTCTCGACTACAGCGAAATTGCCGCAGCGCTCAACCTGGCGCCAGGAACGGTTCGATCGCGCATCTCTCGTGGGCGTTCCAAGCTGGCAGAAATTCTGCGCGACGGGAACCAAGCCCATCTGTCAGAACGTCAGAAGCGTTTGACATGAGTGACGCACGACTGCCCCGCGACGAGCTTGTCTCGGCATATGTCGATGGTGCACTCGCGCCAGATGATCGGGCGATCGTCGAAGCTGACCCCGCGCTGATGGCCGACGTCGAGATTCAACGGGCGATCGCCGACGCTCTCGCTGCTCCCCGCACCTCTCCAGCAGCGCTACGCGACGTGCACGTCGCCGCAGCACTAGAAGAGTTCGATACCAAATCCTCGATCGCGGCCGCACCTGCAGATCCAACGCAAGCGAACCCCACAGGCGCCGATTCAACGAGCCGAGCCAAGCGGGGCAGTCCTGACATACCAGCCGGATCAGACACGGTCGTGGACTTCGCCGAGCAACGCTCAAAGCGGCGTCCGCTAGTCCGGCGAGGGACCGTGATTGCCGCTGCTGTGGCGATCGTATTCGTGGTGTTCGCAGCGATTGGTTTGTCGGGCGGTTCCGATACCGACTTGGCAGACAGCACCGTGCAGGCGTCATTCGAGACATCCGACGCGTCTTCAGATGTCGCCAGTGTTGATGCAAGCACCGATGCCAGCTCCCTCGACAATGGCAACATCAGCAGTTCCAGCGACAGCAATTCCAGCGACATGAGCGAATCAGACGCTATGGATGATGACTCCGCCATGGATGACAGCGACATGAGCGAATCAGACATGAGCGAATCAGACATGGAGGAGAGTGATCTACCGAAGATCACACAGGCAGATCCTTTCGAGCCAAGCTCCGACGAAATGTCCGAGGATCTAGACGCCGATTCTGAGGCTCCAGCTCTGGTACCCGAACCTACCAATGCCCAGACAAACGCTGGCGGGGGGAACATCGGCACAACAGCTGCCGACGACGCAGCCGCTGAAGCAGCAAGCACGTTCGAATCCGACTCAGCGCCAACTGATCTTGGACAGTTCGACGACACCGCTGCTCTTATCGATGCGGTCAAGCTGCTGCCGGTCACTGAACCCGACCTTCCACTCGGTCCGTCGTGCCAGAACGCACTTGACCAACTCAGCATCGACGAGCTGACGACGATCTATGCCCGCGCAACCATCGCAACGACTCCCGTCGAAGTGCATCGCCTGCCTGGGACATCAGATTCGTTGATCGTCGAGAGCGACACATGCCTGATCGTGACAACGTTCGAGGACTGACTCCATTCGTCAGGCGAAGAAGTGAGCGGTAGGATCGCTCGCCATGGCTGACTCTTCGCTCGCAAACAGCGGATCCAGCGCCTCGACCGAACCGTTTCCGGTACCCGGTCTTCCCGAGGACTGGCATCTCAAAGCAACCGAGAAGATCGTCACCGGTGTCGACCAGGTCAAAGTCAAGACTGCGGGGCCTGCAATCGGTATTGCCCGCAGTGCGGTCTTTGGTCTTCTTGCAGCCATGCTTTCGGTGATAGCCGTGCCGCTCTTTTTGATCGGCATTGTTCGATTGCTGAACACCGTGCTTCCCGCCGGCGTCTGGCTGGTGTATCTCATTCTCGGGGCATTGTTTCTCGCACTCGGCGGGTTCTTGTGGTCACGGCGCCCTCGCGGCGCCGCATCCTGAACCACACAGCAATCCTGCTGAACCACACAGCATTCCTTACCCGACCCCACTACTCCCCCGTCGCCGGATTCACCGGTGATGAGCCGCCACTACGCGACCAAAGGACATCACTATGAGCACTGCACACCACGAGGTCATCATTATCGGGTCGGGTCCGGCCGGCTTGACCGCAGCGATTTACGCCGCTCGGGCTCAGCTCGCTCCCTTAGTAATCGAAGGAGAACCTTCCTCCACGAGTGATCAACCGGGCGGCCAGCTCATGTTGACCACCGATGTCGAGAACTATCCCGGGTTCCCCGAGGGAATCATGGGTCCCGAGCTCATGGATCATTTTCGATCGCAGGCTCAACGGTTTGGCGCAACTTCCCTAGTGCGCAAGGTCGCCAAGGTCGATTTCTCGGCTCAACCACATCGGATCTGGATCGACGACGACAACAAACCTGAACCAGACTTCACAGCCACCGCGGTCATCATCGCGACGGGCGCTCAGTCTCTCATGCTTGGGCTTCCAAACGAGGCCGAACTCATCGGCCACGGCCTGAGTACATGTGCCACCTGTGATGGTTTCTTCTTCCGCGACCAAGAGATCGCTGTCGTCGGCGGCGGTGATTCCGCTCTGGAAGAAGCCATGTTCCTGACTCGGTTCGCATCGAAGGTCAAGCTCCTCGTTCGTCGTGACGAACTACGAGCGTCCAAAATCATGCAGGAGCGTGCCTTCGCTAACGACAAGATCGAAATCGTGTGGAACACCGTCGTGACTGGCTATCTCGGAGACGGCAAGCTGACCGGAGTTTCCACGAGCAATACAATCACCGGCGAGACTGCCGAGTTGGCACTTAGTGGTCTGTTCATAGCGATCGGCCACAAGCCGTCGACCTCGTTGTTCACAGATCAGCTTGAGCTCAAACCGAACGGGTATCTCGTCACCGAGCCTGATTCGACGCGTACCGCCATTGCCGGTGTGTTTGCCTGCGGCGATGTCGTCGATGACTATTACCGCCAAGCCATTACTGCCGCCGGTTCAGGGTGCCAAGCCGCGATCGATGCCGAGCGCTGGCTCGAATCTCTCGACTAGCGCTTGACCTCGGCGCTGTTGATACCGCGCCGGAATAGAGCCCGGTTGCTGTGAGTTTCCTCAGTAGTAGCAATCGTCATCGCTCGTACCACCAACCATGTCGACCATCGAAATTGATGGCTACGCCAACCACCGCTCTACCAATGACCGATGTGTAGCTCCGGTCAAACCGACTAGGTTTGCGAATCGCAGCCCGCATCACCCCTACAAGGAGATCCTCGTGTCAGACAAAATCGCCAATGTCACTGCCGAAACATTCGATGAAATCGTCGGTGCAGCCGATGGTCCGGTCCTGGTTGATTTTTGGGCTGAATGGTGCGGACCATGCAAAATGATTGCGCCAATTCTCGATGAGATCGCCGCCGAGCACGAGGGTTCAATTTCCATTGCCAAGGTCAATGTCGACGAAGCTGGAGAACTTGCCCAACGCTTCGAAGTCATGAGCATCCCTACGCTCATCGTGTTCACGAATGGCGAGCCGGCCAAGAAGATGGTCGGCGCCTCTGGCAAAGCGAAACTGCTCGAGGATCTTGCAGAATTCATCTAGAAACGGCTGCTTGCCGTAAGTGTTGACCTTGTGTTCAGCCGCGGCCCCCTGTGGGAAGCTGGCAAAGTTTCTCACAGCTTTGTGCACAAGCTGTGTAAACCCGAGAACTAGCTGAATGTAAACTACAGGTTCATAGTTCTACACCGTAAGTTTTGCTTCATCTATGCAGGTATGCACATTGTCTGCACACGGCCGAGCGTTCGTGATGTAGGCAGGTCGTCGGCTATTCACTGCCCATCAGGCCATAGATGCGTTCCAGGTCGTCGATGTCTGCAAAACTGATCTGGACCGTTCCATTTCCTGATCCCATGCGGATGACGACTTTTGTCGAGAAATGATCTTCTAACAAGTCTTCGAGTTCTAGCAACGCAGCCGGCTTGGTGGCCCCAATCGGACCTGATGTACCCTGTCCTGCCGGTGTATCCGCGGAAGTTTCGTTGGGATCGCTCTCGAGGTCGCTGTCAGATTCGACTTCTCCACGAGCCAGCGCTTCGAGTGCACGTACGCTCAAACCTTCGGCAATAACCTGCTTCGCCAGTGCATCCCGTTCGCCAGCGTCAACACTCACCAACACCCGTCCGTGACCAGCGGTCAACGTGCCTTCGATGATGTGACGTTGCAAGCCGTCGGGCAGGGTTAACAAGCGCAACGCGTTGGCGATGGCTGGTCTTGATCGTCCGACCCGTTTGGCGACTTGGTCTTGAGTGAGCGAGAACTCTTCGATGAGCTGCTTGAATGCCGCCGCTTCTTCAATGGCATTGAGTTCAGCTCGTTGAACATTCTCGACGATTGCATGGGCAAGCGATGTTTCATCATCGACATTTCGAATGACTGCAGGTATGCGGTCTAACCCGGCCCGTGTCGCGGCTCGCCAACGGCGTTCACCGGCGATCAACTCGAATGTGTCATCGCCTCGATCTCGCACCAAAATCGGTTGAAGCACACCCAGTTCGCGTATTGATGAGGTCAATGAGACGAGATCTTCTTCATCGAAGTGACGTCGTGGTTGGAACGTGTTGGGAACAATTGATCCAACCGGCAGTTCACGCAGTGGACCGCCGATCTCTTTCGGTTCAGACGGGATGAGTGACCCGAGGCCCTTTCCAAGACCTCCCTGTCGCGCCTTATTCATCGCACTACCTCTGTTGCTACCGCTCGATAAGCCTGCGCACCCCGAGATTCACTGTCAAATGTCGTTATTGGTTGACCAAACGACGGAGCTTCGGACAATCGCACTGTTCGAGGTATCACGTTGTCGCACACCGTGTCACCAAAGTGACCTCGAACTTCATCGACTACTTGACCGGCCAATTTCGTCCGAGGATCGAACATCACCAACACAATGTGGCTGATCTCGAGAGCCGGGTTCAGATTGGACTTGACGAGCTCCACATTCCTCATCAGTTGACCTAACCCCTCAAGCGCGTAGTACTCACATTGGATGGGTACCAGTACTTCCTTCGCTGCGGTCAGTGCGTTGACCGTAAGTAGCCCCAATGACGGAGGACAATCGATCAAGACATAGTCGTAGTCGTCAATCACTGCTTCGATCGCCAACCTCAATCGGTGCTCGCGACTCATCGCCGGCACCAACTCGATCTCGGCACCTGCAAGATCCAAAGAACTTGGCAGAACGAAGAGATTTTTCACCTCTGTCGGTTCAATACATGTCACCGGATCAACATCACGAAGCATTACGTGATAGATCGAATGCTCGAGTTCTCGTGGTTCGAGCCCCAAACCGGTCGATGCATTGGCTTGGGGGTCAAGGTCTACAAGTAAGGTCCGATACCCGAGTTCTGCAATGCAGGCCGCCAGGTTGACGGTGGTTGTGGTCTTGCCCACGCCACCTTTTTGATTGGCGACAGCAATGACACGGGGGAGTGACCGTCTTGGCGACGGTTCTTCGGTGACTTCGACTGCCACCACCCCGTGATCCGATGGAGAACCCGTTGAATCTGCTATGGACTGGGTTGGGGTCGTCGACACGACCGAACCGTTGCCTTCCAAAGCAGGGCTGGACGCTTGACGCGTATCAGGAAACCCGATACCGGGCGTCGTTGAGCCAGTGTTGGAGGCCTGTTCATCACGCATGCCCCACCATGCTACTCGCGCCCCACTATCAACATCGGCATTTCTTGCAGGATTTCTCTGTTCGGACGAATCCTGACACCCGACCACCAGGGATCTACCAGTGTTTCACGTGAAACAACCTCTATCTAGCCGACGAGTTGGTGGCAAGGGATCTATTCCCTTGGCACGTGCCCTGTTCCGTGTTTCACGTGGAACAATGGGTTTCACGTGGAACACTAGTTGGCGAAACACTCGGGCACAGAAGTACGTGAACAGTGGTGGAGGAGCAGGAGCAGCAGGGTGGGAACAGCAAAGCAGGAACAGTGGTGTACAAACACACTCCTGCTGGGACCTCAGGCCTGCTAACACCTCTGGGGTCAGAAGTGTCTCGGTAACCGTGCGGGGTGTGGTGATACCGAAGATGCCACATCGCAGAACCGACATCACCCCAACTTGTTTGTGGTCAGAGCGCAGCTACACCGCTCTGATACGCCACTTCACCACGCCATCGCTGCTGCTGGAAGAACCAAGCTGAAACGGCGATCTCTCAACGCAGGGCAGCCAACCACGTCGCTGTTCCACGTGAAACAATACCGCGGCCGACTGCTGCTCATGACTCGTGTATCCACCCACGATTCTTTCGTGGTGGTAGGCGGGGTATGTCTGCGCCCACCTCTGTGATCTTCGGAGTCACAGAAATACGCCCCGATGGATATTCAAAAATCTCGGTGGTTCCGAGTCCGAACCCGGTGAGTCCTGCTTCCGGCCAACGGTCGTCGTCGGTGGTCGGAGGTTCCGCAACCAAGAGATGTCCTCCTGTTCGGAGCAGGCCCGCTCCACACTCTGCGGTGAGGCTCGGTGGACCAAACGACCGGGAAACGACAACATCACATTTCTCTCGCAGTTCCGTGTGTGCAACTCGCTGCGCCGCTTCGGCCGCGACCGTGACACGATCTGCGAGATCTAACCGATGAATCGCCCGTTCTACCTCGGCCGCTCTGCCAGCTCGCATTTCAATAAGCGTCCATTGACTGCCAGGAAACTCCAGCGCCAATATCAACCCTGGAAGGCCCCCACCTGTCCCCAAATCAGCACCCGAAAACGAGCTCGACGGCTCCTGCATTGCAGCAAGAGCCGTCGAGAACCGTAGACAATGTTGCAGCTGCTCGTCGAGCTCGCCGCCAATCATGCCCAAGCGGTGGGGACGTTCGAGCGCAGCCATCAGCTGCTGCTCAACGTCGGGAGTCATTCTTCTTCGTCAGTCCCGAGTGGGAGAATCACAATGTAACGGCGTGGATCGCGACCTTCAGACATCGTTTCAACGCCAGCGACCTCTCCGACAGCGTCGTGAATCAGCTTGCGGTCTGCTGCGCCCATTGGCTCCATGGCGACGCTCTCGCCTGAGTCAGCGACTCGTTGCGCTGTTTCAGTGGCAAAGCGGGCCAACGCTTCACGACGCCGAACACGGTGATCATCGACGTCAACCTGAATGCGGTGATAACGACGACCATCGGCTGCACGATGCATAGCGGTGCGTGCCAATTCTTCAAAAGCCTGCAAGGTGGCAGCCTTCTTGCCAATGAGGCGTCCGAGGTCTCCACCGTTGACCTTTGCAGTCAATGTGGTCTCTTCCTCAACCAGCGTCACCTTCGCTGCAGTGTCGAAACTCTTCGCTACGCCCGTGACAAACGCCTCGAGGGTGCTGCGTTGCTCATCTACTGGCATCTCGACCCGGTCTTCGCGGTCTGGACGATCATTTCGGTCGTTTCCGCGTCCGCGTCCACCGGATCGACCACCAGAAGCAGCAGCGGCAGCGGCAACTGGAGCACCACTGCGCCCACCACCACTGCGCCCACCACCATTGCGGCCGGAGCCACTGCGTCCACTCGTGTTGTCGTCACGCCCACCGCGGTTTGAGTCGTTGTTCGACTTAGACGAACCTGCATCATTGCGGTTGTTTTGCTTACCTGACTGGTTCGAGGCCTTCTGTTTGGTTCTATCTCGGCCACCGGAGCTCGAACCGCCGCTTTGGCTTTGCTTTCCTTGGCTGGAATTGCCGCCACGGTTGTTTCCGCCGCGATTGTTGCCGCCACGCCCATCACGACTATCGCCGCCACGGCCACGGTTGCTATTGCCGCCGCGACGTTCGTCTTTCGCCGGGGGAGCCTTGGGCTTGATGCGAGCTCGAACCCGTGCTTCAGACTTCACCCGACCAAATAGGCCAGTCTTGCCTTCTTCAAGTACCTGCACTTCAGCATCGGCGCTGTCGACGCCGAGCAGATCCAAGGCTCGAGATTGTGCCTCATCCACGGTTGTGGCGGTAGTGACTATCCAGTCCATCTGTTCCTACTTTCGTTTACCGCGGTCTGTGCCCTTAGGGGTCACACGCCGCGAGACCGGCCGCGCCGGTTCATCGTTGTCTCGTTTTGTCGGGGCGGAGCGACGTGCTCGTCCCCATATGCCGCCGTCGGTGTCAGCTGACGTGTCGGACTTTGTACGGGCCGTTGTCGTTGACGAACGGCTGGTCGTGCTTGTGTTGCGCTGACGCGCTCGATCTTTGCTGGCCCCACCCTTGCGAGCGGCATCGGACTTCGATGTTGGTCCACGGCTCCCATGCCGGTTGCCTGACGCCGCCGGCTTTGGCTTGTCCCGGCCCCCAAACAACTGCGCAAACGGAGACTCTGGCTCGCCGTCGTCGCCGTCGAAGTCATCATCATCGTCGCCGTCGAAGTCGAGTTCTTTGGTGAGTTCCTCATCGCCGTAGACCTTGCGGGTGATGTAGGCCTGTTGGGTGACACGGATGAGCGACGACACGATGAAATAGAGCACCAATCCAGTCGGCATGGTGAATGCAAAGATTGGCAGAAACCAGGGCATGACTTTCATGATCATCTGCTGTTGCTGACTGATTTCGCCTGTCGCGCGGCCAGCAATCTGTTGCTGTTGGTACCAACCCAGCAGTGCAACAACAGCAATCATTGCCAGGTACGGAAGTCCTGATGTGATTGATTCGCGTAGTTCCTGCCATGGGGTGCGCGCCAGATCGAGTCCGATCCACATCATTTCGTTGTCATGGGACAAGTCTTGATACAGATCGCTTGTCGCGCTGAGATATTCGGGATTGAAGTTGCGCAGCGGCAGATCCCGAGGCACGAAGTTCGGATCTTGCAACTCATTGGCGATCAAGGCTTCGCCGGACGAGGCGCCAATCGTTGATGATCGGCGGGTTACACCACGAATAACCCGAAACATCACGATAAAGACTGGCGATTGAATCAAAATTGGCAGGCACCCACTCAACGGGCTCACGCCATGTTGTTGATAGAGCGCCATCATTTCCTGGTTCATGCGCTCGCGGTCACCCGAATACTTACGTTGTAAACGTTTGACCTGCGGTTGTAGCTGTCGCATCGCGACCATTGATTTGGTGCTCTTGTAGGTCAACGGAGCGAACGCCACCAGAACCAGAACCGTCAAAGCGATGATTGCAAAGCCATATGACGGAATGAGCGAATAAAACCAGGCCAGAAGCCCAGCCAACAGGTCAAAAATCGGATCAAGCATGAGTGTGCTTCCAGTTGTTCACAGAGGTAGGGACAGGATCAACGCCGTGTCCCCCAAACGGATGACATCGCAGCACCCGACGAAAGGCGAGCCAGAGCCCACGGAATGGACCGTGAGTATCGACTGCTTCGCAGGCATAGGCACTACATGTGGGCAGATATCTGCAGGCCGCCGGCTGAAGCGACCGATACTGCTGATACGCCTGAAGCCCTCGTAGTACGAACGATCGTGGGCGCCGAGTCATGAGGACGACTTCGACATCGGGCCAGTTGACGCACGGTCGAGAACATGCAACAAATCAGCCCGCATCTCGGCGAACTCGATCGTCGCGGGGCCCGGGTTGCGCACCCCGATGAGATACAAGCCCGGCGCCAGACCGAGATCACGGTTCGACGCCGCAACCACCGCCCGACATCGTCGCTGAATGCGATTGCGGACGACTGCGGTTCCAATCTTGCGGCTCACCGCATACCCCACACACACGTCATCTGCGCTTGTCGCGAGCGGGCGCGCGCCATGAGCGACGTAGCGGACCCAAAAGTATCGACCCTGGCTACGTCGCCCTTGCTGTGTAAGAAGAGCGAACTGACCACGGAACTGAAGTGGACGAATCAGGCGGAGAGCCTCTGACGACCCTTGCCCCGTCGTGACTTCACAATGCGGCGACCAGCCTTGGTCGACATGCGCTGTCGGAAGCCGTGACGCTTGGAGCGACGGCGGACATTTGGCTGAAAAGTTCTCTTCACGATTCGTCCCGATTCGTTCTTACATGGCCTGCACTTGATCGGCAGGCCACACGACACTGCGAGGGAAGAAGCAAATCAGGGCCCTCAGTATGTCGTTTCAACCCCTCACACTAGAGGTTCTCCACAGGAGCAACAACGCGGCGGTGTCCCTTGCGCGGAGGTCCATTCTCGGTGCTAGGTTCGCCAATCCGTCTGACATCGTCGCAAGTCGATGCGGTGAAGCTCGTCCGGGACGACGACAGCTTCACCGAGACACCATTCGATCATCACATCCGTTTCGGGAGACATTTTGCACTCTGTCCAGAATCTCTGGGACAACGCTGCCACGCACCTGCAGGCTCAACTCACTGACGCCGTCTGGAATACCACCTTCGCTGGCATTACAACAACGACCGATCTACAAGATCCAACTGAACCAACTGTGCACATCACGGTTCCAAGTGTGATTGCCAAGGATCGCATCGAATCGCGCTACCACGCGATCGTGAGCGAAGCACTGCATGAAGCATGTGGTCAACCTGTTCACTTCGACGTTTTGGTCGAGATCAACACCTCCGAGGTGCCAGACCAGCCTGATACGCCAGACAGACATCTTGCGAATCGCAACCAGCGCGACCAGCTGCGTGACTTTGAGCCGCTTCCGATCCCATCGTCAGACACCACCGCCGCTCATCAACTACCCGAAGCCACCGCTGGCGTAAACCAGCGCTACACCTTTGAGCGTTTCGTGACTGGTTCTTCAAACCGGTTCGCTCATGCAGCTGCCCTTGCTGTAGCCGAAACACCGTCGCGGTCCTACAACCCCCTCTTCATTCACGGCCATGCTGGTCTAGGCAAAACCCACCTGCTTCAAGCAATTGCGCACTACGTCAATGACAACTATCCGAGCTACCGAGTTCGATATGTGACGACCGAAACGCTGCTGAGTGAGTTTGTCGATGCGATTCGTAACAACACGACCACCGAGTTCAAGCGCCGCTATCGCGAGAACGACGTCTTATTGATCGATGACATCCAATTCCTCGAGGGCAAAGACGCGCTGCAAGAGGAACTATTCCACACGTTCAACAGTCTTCATCAGGCCGACCGACAAATCGTGCTGTCATCAGATCGCCCACCTGACGCGATCCCAACACTCGAAGATCGACTCCGCAGCCGCTTCAAGATGGGTCTCCTCACCGATATTCAGCCGCCCGATATTGAAACTCGCTTAGCAATTCTGCGGACCCGCACCGAAAACGAGAGCATCACGATCGATGGTTCGATCCTCGAATTCATTGCGAGCAATATCACCAACAACATTCGTGAAATCGAAGGTGCTCTCATCCGGGCAACCGCCTATGCGCAGCTCACCAATGAACCGCTGACTCTTGAAGTCGCCAAACATGTCTTGTCTGATCTCGTTCATGAACCAGAGCCTCGAGTCATCACTCCACAACTCATCCTTGACGCTTCAGCGCAACGATTCGACTTTACGATCGAAGAGTTATGCGGTGCGAGCCGCCGCCGGCCTCTCGTCAATGCCCGACAGATCGCCATGTATGTCATGCGAGAACTGACTGACATGAGTTATCCAGCGATTGCCCGCGAGTTCGGCGGCCGTGATCACACCACAGTGATCCACTCGGTTGAGAAGGTGAAGAACGTCATGGCCGAACGCCGACAGGTTTATGACCAAGTGACCGAGCTGATCCAAAGCATCAAGTCAGGACGCTCAACTACCTAACATCCACAGCGGCTTGGGGACACCATGGGGAAGAACACCTCACATTGGTGGACAACCTCATGGTCGCGGTGACCTGAGGCAATGACAGCGAATATGGCTGGGGATAGTGCTTGTGAGCCTCCACAGGCAACAATGGTGAGATACGAACGACTTTCGGGCTTGTACACAAATCCACAGCCCAACAACTACTACTAGGTTTCTAGAAGAAGTCTGATAGAAGAGAAGAGCAAACCCTGTGAAACTTCGATGTGAGCGAGACACCCTCGTTGATGCGTTGACCACCGCTGGTCGCGCCGTGTCAGGACGTGGCGGTCAATTGCCGGTGTTGTCCGGTCTTCACTTGGTCCTTAGCGGTGATCAACTGGTGGTCACCGGTAGTGATCTCGAACTAACGATCGCACGCACGCTGGTGGTCAATGGTGAGCGAGATGGTGCAGTCGTTGTGCCTTCCAAGTTGTTGATTGATGTTGTTCGATCGCTTGAGCCTGGAGCTATCGAGCTTGAGGTTGGTGAATTGGATTTATCGATTCGAGGGGGCCGCTCGGCGTTCACGATCCGGACGATCCCAACCGATGAATTTCCTAAGCTCGCCCACGCTGATGGTCCCGATGTCACGATCGAGGCAGCGTCGTTTGTGCGTGCGTTGCGTCAGGTGGTGCCAGCGGCGAGCAGTGACGATTCGCGTCCAATCTTGACTGGCGTGTTGTTGACAGCCACCGAAACTGGTTTGCGTTTGGTGGCTACTGACTCGTACCGGCTTGCGGTTGCTGACTTGCCGGGTGCTTCGGTACTCGAAGCTGGCCAATCGGTTTTGGTTCCATCGCGGGCTTTGGCCGAGGTTCGCCGCATGGTTGGCGACGCCGGTGAGGTGCAGCTGCGCCTCGGTGTCAGCGAAGCAGCGTTTGCGATCGAAGGATTGGTTGTTACTACACGACTTATCGATGGCGATTTTCCAAAGTACGAAGGACTCATTCCGAGCGAAAAGGCCAACGAACTCTCAATCAATCGCGAGAGTGTGCTCGATGCAGTTCGACGAGTTCGTCTACTCGCTCAAGAATCGACGCCAGTTCGATTAGTGATGAACACCGATGGTCTTGAGATTGTGGCCATCACCCAAGACGTTGGCGAGGCGCATGAAACAGTCGATGCCAGCTATGAAGGCGAAGAATTGACCGTGGCATTTAACCCGGCATTTCTGCTCGATGGTCTTGACGTCGCGCCAGGCGAAGAGGTCACGTTGCACACCATCGATTCGCTCAAACCTGCGGTGTTACGAACCCCAGGTAACGAGAATTTCCTGTATCTGCTCATGCCGGTGCGGGTCCCTTGACGCCGGGTGCGACTTCGCGAGCTGTGGCTGACTGACTTTCGTAGCTACCCCCAGCTTGAGCTTGCGCTTCCGGACGGTCTGACTTGCATTGTCGGCGAGAACGGAATCGGCAAGACCAATGTGATCGAAGCCATGGGTTACCTCGTGAGTCTGAGCTCGTTCCGGTCCGCTGAATCAACCGCCATGGTGCGTGCAGGCGCTCAGCACGCCATCATTCGCGGCGAGGGAACCAGCAAGGGACGATCTCTTTTGATCGAAGCTGAAATGCGGCGAACCGGTCGCGGGCGAGTGCAAGTGAATCGTCAGCGGCTCGCACGAGCCGCCGATCTGGCCGCAGCTGCTCGGATCAGCGTGTTCGCGCCCGATGATTTGGCAACGATCAAAGGTTCACCCGGTCTTCGGCGTGATTTCCTCGATGACGCGGTTGTGGCGTTGTGGCCGCGTCAAGAGACCGTGCGGCGCGAGCTTGCGCAGATACTCAAACAGCGCAATGCGCTCCTGCGTCAACGCAGCGGCCGACTCGATGCTGACTCGGCGGTCATGCTTGATGTGTGGGATGAGCGCTTGGCTGCTGCTGGAGAGGCCATGGGATCGGCGCGGTCGTCACTGGTACAAGAACTAGGTCCGTATGTGCAACGGGCGTACAACGAGCTTTCTCGTCGCTCTGACGTGGTTGCGTTGACGTATGCGCCGCCATGGTTTGAGCAGGGGTTGGGTGAAGCGCTCGCGTCTGGTCGCAACGATGATGTTCGTCGCGGCACCACGTTGGTTGGGCCGCATCGAGATGACATGATGATCTGGCTGAACGAGCTGCCGAGCCGGTCTCATGCATCCCAAGGCGAGCAACGAACGTTGGCGCTGTCGTTGCGACTCGGAACGCATCTGCTGTTGACCGAGCGCCATGGTGAACCGCCGCTGCTTTTGCTCGATGATGTTTTTTCAGAGCTGGATCGCTTTCGAACAGCAGCGTTGTTCGACGCGTTGCCGGCCGGACAGGCCGTGTTGACGACGGCAGTCGCACTGCCTGACGGAGCGGATCCGGCAGCGATTTACACGGCGACTCCCGGCCGACTTGACCTAACCGCAGGATCGGTGGATTGAATCGCGACAGAATCAACCGTCACGCGCAGCGCACTGCTGGTCAATGCGGGTTAGCGTCGCACATGTGGCTCGGAGCAGGCGATATGAACGTCGGCCATGGAGTCCGCTTCCGAATGACTACAACAGTCCTGAGCCGCTGCGCAGCGCTCTTGACATGCTCGCATCGACGTTAGGGCTTGCCAGTGTTGACCATGTCAATACGTTGTTTCTGCAGTGGAATGATGTGGTGGGAGAAAACCTGGCGACACACTGTGAACCTGTCCGTTTGGAACGTGGTGAACTGACGATTCGCGCGGTCGATTCGCAGTGGGCAACCGAGCTTCGATGGATGGGACCGCTTGTCGTTGAGCGATGTGAAATCGTGCTGGGCGATACCTCGGTGACCAAGGTCCGCATCATTCGCTGAGATCGTTGAAAACGTGGGAAATTCTGGCGCATGCGGACCTATGGAATGCCCCGAAAGTGTCACTGCTAACTGGTAGATTTGGCAGAAGCGAAATCGCCGTGGCTCGGCGTTGACGCGAGTTCACCGGCAGCGTTTCGCATCGCCGTTCTGACACTCATCTCCCAGGTCGTTTTCGGCCGCGAAAGGTACCCGTGGCCGACCAACCCACCGCTTCGTATTCCGCTTCGGACATCACGGTTCTGGAAGGGCTCGAGGCTGTCCGCAAGCGCCCCGGCATGTACATCGGTTCAACCGGTCCAGCGGGTCTGCATCACCTGGTCTATGAAGTTGTCGACAATTCGGTCGACGAAGCAATGGCGGGTTTTTGCACGCGCATCGACGTCACTTTGTTGGCTGACGGCGGATGTGAAGTCGTCGACAACGGCCGCGGTATCCCGGTCGACAAGCACCCGAAGTTCGACGACCTGACCGCAGCTGAAGTTGTGCTGACGGTGCTCCATGCCGGCGGCAAGTTCGGCGGCGACGGCTACAAGGTCTCGGGCGGTCTGCACGGTGTTGGCGTGTCGGTCGTGAATGCCCTGTCATCGCGAGTCGAAGTCGACATCGACCGCACAGGAACACGTCATTCGATGAGTTTCATAGACGGCGGACAACCGTCTGATCGTCTTGCAGTGAGTGGCGATGCGCCTGAAGGGCGTACCGGCACGACGGTCCGCTTCTGGCCAGACGGAACGATTTTCGACGAGACGATCTTCCGAGCCCAGACGTTGCTCGATCGACTCCAAATGATGGCGTTTCTTAACCGTGGTCTTGAAATTCGGTTCCGTGACCTGCGTGAAGAAACCGGCGATGGTCCCGACGAGGACTACACGATCTATTGCTATGAGGGCGGAATTAGCGACTTTGTCGAACACGTCAACGCCAGCAAAGAAGCGCTCTTCGATGCCGTTGGCTATTTCGAAGCGGCCGAAGAGGATCAAGAAGTCGAAGTCGCGTTCCAGTGGAACACCGGCTTTAACAGTGATGGGTTGCACTCATTCGCGAATGGCATCAGTACCGGCGAAGGCGGCATGCATGAAGAAGGTTTTCGCAAATCACTGACCAACGTCGTGAACAAGTACTGCCGTTCCCGCAACATCTTGAAAGAAAAAGATGACAACCTGCAGGGAGAAGACATACGCGAAGGACTCACCGCGATTATTAGCGTGCGTCTTGCTGATCCGCAGTTCGAGGGGCAGACCAAAGGCAAGCTTGGAAACGTGTCAGTGCGTTCGATGGTCGAACGGGCCACGAACGAAAAGCTGGCCGAATGGCTCGAAGAAAACCCTGGCGAAGCCAAGCTGATTACTAACAAGGCCATTTCGGCTCAGCGGGCACGAGTCGCCGCTCGCCAGGCACGCGACGCGACTCGCCGAAAGTCAGCTCTCGATGGAGCTGGTCTGCCCGGCAAGCTCACCGACTGCGCATCGACCAACCCTGAAGAGTGTGAGGTCTACATCGTCGAGGGAAACTCAGCTGGCGGATCAGCCAAAGATGCACGAGATCCAAACACGATGGCGATCCTGCCGATTCGCGGCAAGATTCTCAACGTCGAACGTGCCCGCATCGACAAGATGTTGAACAACACCGAAGTGCTCGCACTGATCCAGGCGATCGGATCTGGGTTTGGCGAAGAGTTCGACGTCGACAAGCTGCGATATCACAAGATCGTTTTGCTTTGTGACGCCGACGTCGACGGTGCACACATCCGCACGTTGCTGCTCACATTCTTCTTTCGTCAAATGCGCGAAATGGTCGAGCGAGGGCACGTGTACATTGCGCAACCGCCGCTGTACTCGACCGAAGTCGGTAAGTCGAAGATCTACCTCAAAGACGACCGTCTGAAAGACGAGTTTGTCGCCGCGAATCCCAAGCACAGCAACGACTTTGCTCGCCTGAAAGGGCTCGGCGAGATGGACGCTTCCGAGTTGTGGGAAACGACCATGGACCCAGCGACCCGCACGCTTTTGCAGGTGTCGGTTGATCAGGCCGCGATCGCCGATGAAATTTTCTCGACGCTGATGGGTGAAGACGTCGAAAGCCGCAAGAACTTCATCCAGTCCAATGCCCGAGATGTGCGCTTCCTTGACATCTGACGTGCGACTTCGAACCCACCTTTCACCGCAGCCTGAGCCAGAAAGAACGACGTGAGCGACACCGACCAGCCAACCGACGGTCCCAACGAACCCGGCGATCACATCGAACCGATTGCGATCCAAACCGAGATGGAGCAGTCGTTCCTCGACTACGCCATGTCGGTCATCGTCTCGCGTGCGCTTCCTGATGTTCGTGACGGTCTTAAGCCAGTGCATCGCCGAATCATCTGGTCGATGTATGACGGGGGCATTCGTCCTGACCGGTCACACGTCAAATGTGCCCGTGTCGTCGGCGATGTCATGGGTAAGTATCACCCGCACGGCGATAGCGCGATCTATGACGCGCTTGTCCGCATGGGACAGACGTTCTCACTGCGCGATCCCCTCATTGACCCGCACGGCAATTTCGGTTCACCCAATGACGAAGCTGCTGCCATGCGATACACCGAGTGTCGGCTGTCGAAGCTGGCCATGCGGTTGGTCGATGACATTGATGAAGACACTGTCGATTTCGGTGACAACTTTGACGGAAGCGAAGAGCAACCCGAAGTACTCCCGGCGCGGTTCCCCAACTTGTTGGTTAATGGCAGCCAGGGCATCGCTGTCGGCATGGCGACCAATATCCCGCCACACAACCTCGGCGAAGTTATCGACGGAACCCTGCACCTTCTCGATAACCCCGACGCCACCATCGAGGACCTTCAGCAGTTCATCAAAGGTCCGGACTTTCCAACCGGTGGTCTGATTCTTGGTCAACGAGGCATCAACGATGCCTATGCAACCGGCCGCGGATCTATCCGCATTCGAGCGGTTGCCGAGATCGTCGAAAGCACGACGGGTACCCCGTGGATCGTCGTCACTGAGCTGCCGTACCAGACCAGCGCCGAGGTCATCGAACAAAAGGCTGCAGATCTGGTCAACAGCGGACGTCTCGAAGGCATCCGCAAGATCCGCAATGAATCAGCCAAAGGAAAGACCCGTCTCGTCTTCGAGCTGCGCCGCGATGCCGTGCCGAAGGTAGTGCTGAACAATCTGTACAAGTTCACGCCGCTGCAGACCAGCTTTAGTGTGAACATGGTCGCGCTGAACGATGGCGTGCCGCGAACCATGAATATTCGCGACGTACTCGTTGCCTATGTTGCCCATCAGGTCGAAGTGGTCACGCGCCGCTCCGAGTTCCGGCTGGCCAAGGCCAAGGCCCGAGCTCACATTGTCGAAGGCCTCATTCGGGCGATCGACCTCATTGACGAGATCATTGCGCTGATCCGATCATCAGAAAATCGTGCGGCAGCTCGCGATGGTCTGCAAGCTGCGCCGTTCGACTTCAGTGAGATTCAGGCCACTCACATTCTCGACATGCCACTTGGTCGGTTGACCCGCCTCGGCGCCACGGAATTGCAGAGCGAACTCGATGGCCTACAGGTGACGATCGGCGAACTCGAAGCAATCCTTGGCAACGAGGCCTTGTTGCGGGGCGTCATCGCCGAAGAGATGACCGAGGTACGCGATGCGTTCGCAACCGATCGCCGCAGCCAGCTCACGATTGATCCCGGCGAGTTCGACATTGAAGACCTCATCGACGATGAAGAGTTGATCTTCACGCTTACTGATGGTGGGTATGTCAAGACCACACCAGCTGATGAGTTCCGAACGCAGAGTCGCGGCGGACGTGGGGTTAAGGGAGCCCAGCTCAAAGAGGGTGACATTCCCGAGGTCATGTTGCACACGACCGCGCACGCCTACATGCTCTTCTTCACCAATCTCGGCAAGGTGTATCAGTTGCGCGCGCACGAGATCCCGGTGCAAAGCAGAACTGCTCGCGGCACCGCTCTTGTGAACATGTTGCAGCTCGAACCCGAAGAGACCGTTATGGCGGTCGTCGATACACGCGACTACGAGACCATGAACTACCTGGTGTTTGTCACCCGCAACGGTGTGATTAAGAAGACAGCGTTCAGTGCATACAGCAACATTCGCCAGAACGGCCTGCGCGCAATCAAGATGCGTGACGGCGATGAACTCGTTCGGGTCATTCCCGTCAACGGTGAACTCGATCTCTGCATGGTTACGAGCAAGGGTCAGCTCATGCGCTTCCATCCCGACGAAGTACGCGAGATGGGTCGCGTCGCATCGGGTGTCCGCGGGGTGCGCTTGAAAGAAGGTGACGCGGTCGTGTCATGTGCGGTCGCTCGACCAGATCAACAACTGTTGTTGATATCAAACGACGGTTTCGGCAAGCGCACTGAGTTTGATGGATTCCGCGCCAAACATCGCGGCGGACAAGGTGTGCGCGGTATGCGTCTTCGCAACGATGACAGTCGCGTGGTTCGGGCCCTGACCGTGCTCCCTGATGACGAAGTCATGTTGATCGCATCGAATGGCGTCGTCATTCGCATGCCGGTCGAAGACATTTCGGTACAAGGCAAAGATGCGTCGGGTGTCACTGTTATGGCAGTGCCCAAGGGTGGGCGTGTGGTAGCGGTGACCTTGGTCCGAGAGCCACCCAGCGATGACGACGACAGCGACGATGATGACACCGGAGAGGGCGCCAAGTCCGATTCCGATACGACCGATTCCGACAAGTCCGATTCCGATACGTCCGATACCGACAAGTCCGATACCGATAAGGATGAAGTGACGGCTTCGGTTGACAGCGGGGGTGGCGGCGACGAGTCTGACTCTGTGCCGTCAAGCGACGACTAGTCGCAACGAGTCGCAACCTTCAAGCATGAGGTACTGACCCAGCTTCCCCGCTGAATCCAACGGAGAAGCACACGATGAATACTCTGACGTTCGACACCGACGAACGTGGCCAGACGACGGTTGCTATGGCGATGGTGCTCGTCCTGGTGGCGTTGTTTGCCTGGGGCATTGCCCAAGTCGGCGCCGTGATGATCGAGCGGGCTCAGGCGCGCACGCTCGCGGACGCGGTTGCGCTTGCCGAGGCTGATGTGGTCGGAAGCGGCACCGAAATTGCGTCCTCCTTCGGATCACATCACTTCTCGGTGACAACCGAACCCGGTTCTGCCTATGTCCAGGGAACCGACGCGCAGGCACAGGCTTTCGCTACCGCATCGATCGAACCTCCGGTGGTAGCGCCAGCTGTCGTTGCCATTGTCGCTCGTGCTGAGCAGCTCACCGCAACGACGCTGGTGCCGATGAGCATGAAAGACACGACCGTCACGTTCGGACCAACCGCCGCTGATGTGTTCGCCACGGTGGCTGCAGAACTTGGCATGTGCACATCATCGGCAGCACCTGCCGGGCTTGCGACGCAAGCGTTTGATCTGTGCTGAGGGACAGACCCCAATGAGGTGCCCCGACGAACCCGGGCATACCCCATAGACTTGGCGGTCGTGGCCGACAAGAGCACAACCGCATCGGGAACTGACCCCGAGGCAACCTTTGCCTACGACGAGCAGACGCTTGGTCAAGCCGAGAGTGTGTTCGACGCGGGCGTCGAGTTTGGTGCGCCGCCAGCGCCCATGCTGGCACCAGTTGTCGAAGCACCAGAACAGATCCAAATCAGTGCGCGAGAACGCCGTCGACGAGTCCGGCTTCAGGCCCGACGCGTACGACGCATTGTGCGCCACATCGAGCCGTGGTCAGTGCTCAAGATCAGCCTCGTGTTCTTTGCCTGTATGTGGCTCATCATGATGCTGGCCGGCCTATTGCTGTGGAGCTTCGCCGAGCGCTCCGGAACACTGGACAACATCGAAGATCTCGTCAAGACCCTCTTCACCCTCGAAGAAGAAGAAGAGTTCTGGAGCGGCAATACTGTCTTTAGGGCCTACGCAATTGGCGGAGCGGTTCTGGCGATCGCCGGTATCGCATTCAATATTTTGCTTTGTGTGCTCTACAACCTGCTCAGTGACCTACTCGGTGGCATTCGCCTGACCGTGATCGAGGAAGAGTCAGCACGCTTCCGCCCTCCACGCCAACGTCGTCGTTGACCCAGTTAGACCGAACATCGCCCTCTGCAGGGGTTGTGCAGGCTTGTAGGGTTTGAAAACGTCACGAACCCCGGCGGTTCGCCGGGGTTCGTACTATGTGGGGCTAGCAAGAGTCGAACTTGCGACCTCACCCTTATCAGGGGTGCGCTCTAACCAACTGAGCTATAGCCCCAACTGGTGCGGCCTGAAGCGTAGCGGCCATCGGGTGAAACGTGCCACTTGGTTTGTGGCGGAAGCGCGGTGATTGGTGTCGTACCATGCATGCATGTTCACGATCATGCGACGAGCGGTATTTGGTGCCGTGATTGCGGGTCTCACAGCTGCGATTTTGCGGATCTTCGGCGGCGACGGCGCTCCACCCCAATCCGGGGGTTGGAAAGAGATCGATCCGGCGACTCTCGACTGAAGATTCGAGAAGCTGACATGGAAACATGACGAGCATCACAGTCGTCGGCGGTGGGCTGGTTGGAACGCGAGTCGTCGAGTGTTTGCAGGCGGCGGGGGTGTCCTCAGCAGCTGTTTCGTCGCGATTGGGCGCTGGTGAGACGGCGTCGTCCGCACTCAAACGTCGGGTTTGCGAGTCCACTCATGCGGTGGTGCTCGCGGGACCATCGGCTCAGCAGCGGCAGTGGGCCCGTGCACTTGTGCGGCAGGGCATATCGGTCGTGTCGACAGCCGACGCACCGTCAGATATCGAAGCACTACGGGCTCTTGACCCTCGCGCGCACGATCACGATGTCGCCGTGGTCGTGGGTGCTGCTGCCTCACCCGGGCTCTCGACGTTGCTTGCGGCTTCGCTCGCAAGGTCGATGGACACCGTTCATGCAGTTGACGTGGCTGTCTTTGGCACCGGCGGACCAGCGTGTGCACGTCGTCATCACCAGTCCTTCCGCCGTCGAGCGGTTGAAGTTCGCGAGGCAAGACCGATGTTTCGTACCCCTGGATCGAGTCGTCGGCTTGTCTGGTTCCCCGACCCGATTGGTGCCGTTGACTGTTATTTTGCTGCCCTGGCAGACCCCATGGTGATACATCGAACTATGCCGGGGGTTGACCGGGTGCAGGCCCGTGTCGCTGCCACCCGGCGAGATCGCTTGACCGCCCGGCTGCCCATGTTGCGTCCTCCTCATGCCGAAGGCCGAGTCGGGGGGCTGGTTGTCGAAGCCCGAGGCACATGTGATGGATCGATTGTGCACCGCCAACTCGCGGTGGCGACTCCACTTGCGTCCATTGCTGCGGTGGTAGCAGCCAAGACAGCGTTAGCACTTTGCAACGGCAATTTTGGGACCGGGGTGTCGTCGGTGGCTGATGCGTTTGACCCACAGTCGGTCGTGCGCAACATTGCCGCACTCGTTCCGGTTTATGGGTTCGACGGCTCATTTCAGCCAAGCCATTCGGCACCTCTGCAAGCTGCCCGAAAATGGGTACCTGGCAGCTAAATCGGCCACTTTGTATCCCACTTAGGTGAAGAAATTTTGGGGGAAGCAGGGGATTTTGCCTAAAGAATCACGTCCTGTGGTCGATTAACCTGTGTGAGTGGTGGCACCGGGTCATTGGACTCAGTGCTAGGGATGAACCACGGAAGGAAACAGCGGAGTGGACACTTCCAACGAACATGAGGTCGGCGACACGGGCACCTTGTCCGAAGTCGAACGAAATGAACTGATCGAGCAGAACCTGCCGCTCGTCAAGCACATCGTCTTTCAGGTCGCTGTGCACTTCCCACGCCACGTGGAACGTGAAGAACTCGCCCGGGCAGGAGCCCTCGGTCTGGTCGAAGCAGCGCGTCGCTATAGCCCTGAGCGGGGTATTCCGTTCGCTCGCTTCGCCGCTCGCCGGGTTCGCGGTGCCATGATCGATTCAGTACGGGCCTCGGACTGGGCTCCTCGCTCGGTTCGTCGCTTGTCGCGTCAGTTCGACGCGATGGAGCAAGAACTGGCGAGCAACCTTGGTCGCATGCCGAAGTCGACTGAAACTGCCGAAGCAATGGGCATGGATTCGGGTGAACTGTCCAAACTTCGCTCCCAGCTCTATCGCTCAGTCGTACTTGCACTCGAACACCAGGTCGACGGCGACAATGGTGAAGACCTCAATCTGCTTGACGTGCTTCCAGACCAGTCAATGCTTGAACCAGATCAGCAGCTCGAAGGGCGCGAGCTCTACGCCTATCTCCAGGACGCGATTTCTCTGCTCCCAGAACGTCACCGTCTCGTCATCGTTGGCTATTTCCTTGAAGAGAAGACCTCACTCGACCTGGCTCGCTTCCTTGGTGTGACCGAATCACGCGTGTCGCAACTTCGCTCCGATGCGCTCGAGATGCTGCGAACCGGCATCAATGCTCAGTACGACACCGGTGCTGACGAGGAAGAAGGACGCCGAGCCGACAAGCGCCGGGCTTATGCACGAGCCATTGGCAAAGCCACTGACTGGCGCGGTCGTCTCGACAACGGCACCGAAGTATCGACCCGGGTGCGGTCAGTCCTCTGATTCGAGCTCGGCGATGGGTTGTAGACCTTCGACCCAGTCGTCGATGACCTGATACTCGTCAAGTAGCCATGAGCTGAACGAAGCGAAATCCCGCGGGATGAGCTCTCGATCGATGCGCCAGCATGAAATCGTCACCGGTGATGTCAATTGCCCGGTGGATCGAATCGAGCGCACGGTCGCCAGCTTTTCCAAACCCGTATTGGTGATCACGCCAAGATCGGCGTTAGGGCAACCTTCCAACAAGGCCCACAGTCCCGCAGGCCGAGGTGGCAGTCCATGGCGCAGCTGCCGGGCACGAACGGCAGCCTGCGGTTCGGTCTCGGTGAGTTTCGCAATCGCTCGGTCGAAGCGTTCCGGCGTGCGAAACGTGCCTTCAGGAAAGATGATCGTTGCCGTCGTGTTGTTCGCCACCTGTCCGAATGTGACAAGACCGTCGATCTCCGCCGATGCGCGTTCGGGTGTGCGATCGATGAACTGGGTCGGAATCCAGCCTCCGACGATGTCGATGCATGGTGAGTAACGCAGCCCTCGCGTGACCACATGGGCCGGAAGCAGGTCATTGTGTTGGGTGAGTAGTGCCGCCGGAATCACGGCATCGAAGAAGCTGGTATGGCGGGCAGCTACCACCATCGGGCCCGGTCCAAGATCGCGGGAGCTCCACTGAACGGTTGTTCCGAACGCCCATGTCACCCATCGCAGAAGCGAGCTTGTGTATCCGCCCATCATTATGCGATGCACTGTGGTCAGGGCCTCGTCAGGCTCACCGCTGCGACCTGCTCGGTACCGAAACCAGACCCATAGCAAACGCACGAGCCACACACATTCGTTGATGCCGAGCACTCCCACCAACCGCGCAACTGAATACCGCGGCAGATGACGATCGCCTCGCACTCGATCGACGAGCCAGGTAACACCAAACAACACTGGGCTTGTCGCAACTACGACTGCAGTGGCGACGAAGGCGCCGGTGATGGTCAGCAGCCGCCGCAGATAGAGCAGATCAAGCACGGTCCGGCGGGCCTTGACTCAAGCGAGTACCGACAGTTGCATGCGTCGGGAGTTGATATCGACACTGTCGAGCCGTAGTGATACTTCGGTGCCGATCTCGGGTTGGCTACCAATGCGTGTGAGGACTGCTGGATCACGCAGTTGGACGTTCGCGCCGCTGCGGCCATGAGACAACACCACGCCGGAGAACACTTCACCGACGCGGTCTCGCATGGTCATGGTCTCGACAAAGTCGACCATGGCTCGGTCGAGGGCCCCGTCGCGTCGTCGAGCCTGACCCATCAGTTCGGGAAGTTCGTCAAGAGCTTCGAGTGCCCACGCCGGAGCTGGCCGATCGGCACAAGCTGCGAGCACGATTTCGTTGGAGAAACGGTCGCAGACTCGGCGCAGGGGAGCGGTGACATGGGCGTAGATCGATGCGATTGCACCGTGTAGCGGTTGCTCGGGCAGGGCGTGGTTCGCGAACGCCTCGTAGCCCGCACCGCGAAAACTGCGGGCCGCGCGAGTCAACAGCGCTGCTTCGGCTGCAATGTTCGGATCGAGACGACGCACTCGATCGGGATATGACTCAGATGTTGGCCATTCGATCTCGAGGGCTCGAGCCGCACGGCGAACTTGGTTGACCGTGTGGTCGTCGAGCGTCGGCAACGTTCGTAGCAGGCCGTGGCCAACATCGACCATGATCTGTGCGGCGGCCATGCCAGTCAGAAGCGAGATTTGAGCGTTCCACCCTTCGACCGGCAGGCTGGTGTCGTAGTGCAGCGAATAGCCGTTGTCGGTGCGGGTGATTTCTTGTGATGGCAGTCGCAGACTGATTGCGCCTCGTGCAGCTTCGAGCTGCTCCCGAAGCAGGCCAACGGTTCGGAGCAAAGAAAGTGATTGGTCACCGGTGCCGGCATCGATGTGCTGTTGGGCTTCGGCATAGGTGAGCTTGGATCGGCTTCGGACGGTGGCCCGTCGTGCTGAAGCGTTGGTCTGATTGCCCTCTTTGTCGAGATCGATTTGCCACAGGACCGCAGGCTTGTCGGTACCCGGAAGCAGACTGCCGGCCTGTTCATTGATTGCTTCGGGGTGCAACGAGGCCCGCTGGTCGGGTGAGTAGAGCGTGACCCCGCGTTCTCGGGCTTCGATGTCGAGCAGGCTTCCGGGGCCAACAAATGCACTTACGTCGGCGATTGCGTACCACACGCGAAATCCGGCCGTCGTTGTTTCGGCGGCGAACGCTTGGTCCAGATCGATGCTTGCGGGAGGGTCGATCGTCACCAGGTTGAGGTCCGTTCGATCAACGACATCATCAGGCACGCCAGGTGGAAGCGTCGGGCCCACTCGAGCGACCTGTTCTGCAGCGTCAATCACTGCCGGTGGGAAGTGCTGCGGTACGTCGAGTTCTCGACGAACGGTGGCAAAGCCGGCCTCAAGTTCGGCGTCGAATGGGGATCCCAGAACCGGGCGACGAGGCATTTGTTAACGCTAACCCAACAATTCGAATGTCACGAAGCCACGGGTCTAAGATCATAGTTTCCACGCACGCGTGGTTGTTCGGGCTAGGAAAGTAGGAACGATGGGCTGGCGTCAACACATGGGATCGGTGCATCCAAAACTGCTTGATGCAGTGATGGAACACACGGTCGAACGGCACTATGACACCGATGAGGTGTTGTGTCGCGAAGGTGACCCCGCTGATGGTATGTATTTGCTCGACGTGGGTCGTGTACTGGTTCAGTCTTCGTCGGTAGATGGTGCACCTGTCGGGCTTATCGTTGTCGATGCTGGCAGCGTGGTTGGTGAACGGGCACTAGTGGCCGACAATCAGCTCGGTGCAACGGTGCAGGCGGTTCGACCAACTGCGGTGCGGCTGCTGCGGCCCAGCGGGTTACGTGAGCTTCGTGAGCAACGCCCCGAGATTGACCAGTTCCTCGTGCAGGTGTTCGATACCCGTCTTCGAGAGATGTCCGCCAGACTTGCCGAGGCTGCGCAGTCATCAGCCGATGAGCGAGTGTGTCGACGCGTAAAGACACTGGGAACTGCCTATGACGGCACGGTACGACTGAGTCAGGCAAAACTCGCTGGCTTGGCTGGGACCACCCGTCCAACGGTGAATCGTGTGCTTCAGAGTCTGCAAGACGAAGGAGTGATTGTGATTCGACGCGCTCGGCTTGAGGTTGTCGACTCGCAGGCTCTCGACGCTCGAGTGCCTTCGCTCAACGGCATCAGTAGGTAGATCCGCCTGTTCAGCGGGGCAGTTTGGCCCACTAGCGTTTCTCACTATGAGCAGCTTCGGTCCTCTTGTCTCGGCAGACTGGTTGTTGGACAACCTCGATGCCGTCCACATCTTCGACTCACGTGCCTATAGCGATGAGCGCAGCGCGGTTGATGCGTTCGCGAGCGGCCATATCACCGGAGCGGTCTTTGTCGATCTCGACGCTGACCTTTCTTCGCCAGCGTCACCTGCTGGCGGTCGACGTCCGTTTCCGACCGCAGATGACTTTGCGGCGGTGATGGGACGCCTTGGCTATGACGGTTCCAAGCCGGCCGTCATTTACGACGATGTCTCCGGCGGCATGGCAGCGCGATTGTGGTTCATGCTCACGCTCATCGGCTGCGAGGCTGCGGTTCTCGACGGTGGGATCTTTGCGTGGGATGGCCCCACGTCCACAGATTCAACGCCGCCGATATCGGTGTCCTTCGCTCCTCGACCATGGCCAGATGAGCGGTTGGTTTCTGCCGATGATGTCGTTGCTCGCATCGACGCTGGCGGATTGGTTATCGATGCGCGCAATCATTCACGCTTCATTGGTAAACCCAACCGGATTGACGATCGCTTCGGTCACATCCCGGGCGCCATCAATCTGGCGTGGGAAGACAACATTGATGACTACACCGGACGCATGCTCGACATCGGCCAGCTCGAACGTCGGTTCGCACCAGTTCGCGCCGAGGACAACCCGGTGCGCCCGGTTGCGTATTGCGGGTCAGGAGTGACGGCATGCCACGATCTACTTGCGATGGAACTGCTTGGTGTCGAAGCTGACCTGTATGTCGGATCATGGTCTGAGTGGGGAGCCGACCCGGCTCGACCTCTTGCGACCGGCGACGACAGCTGACGTCAGCTTCGGGTGCTTACTGGGCGCGACGACGTCCGCCGACCCATCACAGAATCTGTGACAAGAACAGCTTGGTTCGGTCCTCAGTGGGATTGGTGAAGAAGTGCTCCGGTGGACCAACTTCGACGATCTCACCGCTCTCCATGAAGATGATTCGATCGGCGACTTCACGGGCGAAACCCATTTCGTGGGTGACGACCATCATGGTCATTCCCGATCGGGCCAGCTCTTTCATGACATCGAGGACTTCTTTGATCATTTCGGGATCGAGCGCAGAGGTTGGCTCGTCGAACAGCATGATTCGCGGTTCCATTGCCAATGCTCGGGCAATGGCGACACGCTGCTGCTGACCGCCAGAGAGCTGACCCGGGAACTTGTCTGCCTGCTCGGGAATGCCGACTCGTTCGAGTAGGTCGCGCCCGAGTTGCTCGGCTTCGCCTCGAGGCTTTTTGCGAACCCAGATTGGTGCGAGCGTGATGTTGTCGAGCACGGTGATGTGCGGGAACAAGTTGAAGCTCTGAAAGACCATGCCGACTTCGCTGCGGATCTTTTCGATATTGCGGGTGTCGTTCGTGAGTTCAACACCGTCCACCATGATGCGACCGTCTTGATGCTGTTCGAGGCGGTTGATGCAGCGGATCCACGTTGACTTGCCTGAGCCCGAAGGGCCGAGCACGACCACAACTTCGCGTTCTTTGATGGTGGCGGTGACCCCTTTGAGGGCCTGGAAGTCGCCGTACCACTTGTCGACACCGTCGCTGACAATCATGTCGGCACGGGATGCCATTTCTTCGCTGACGGCGGTGGTGGCGTCGCTGATGCTCATGTGTTTCCTTCAGGTTCGCAGACGGAATGGGTTCGGTCGGACAGATACGGGGGAGTGACGCGATTAGCGTTCGCCGACGCCGAGCTTCTTTTCAAGGCGTTGGCTGTACTTGGACATGGCATAGGCACCAATGAAGTAGACGGCGCTGATGAAGAGCAGGCCCGGTTTGCGGGTGCCGAGAAACTCGGTTTGAGCCGGGACGACGTCACGAGCCATACGGAGAAAGTCGAACACACCGACGATTGCGAGGAGAGAGGTCTCTTTGAACGTTGCGATGGTTTGGCCGACCAACGGTGGGATCGAAACCCGCAGTGCTTGGGGCAAGACGATGAAGCCAGTTCGTTGAACGGTGGTGAGCCCCAGAGCGTCACTGGCTTCGTACTGGCCACGCCTGATGGCCTGCATGCCGCCGCGTACGTTCTCGGCGAGATACGCGGCCGAGAAGAGTACGAATGCAATCGTCACTGCAGCCATGAGCGATAGTTCCATGCTCCCTGGCAGGAAGATGTTTACGAACACGGTGAAGAAGAACAGCATGGTGATCAGGGGAACGCCACGGAATGCTTCGATGTAGACCGTTGCCATGACCCGGAAGAGCGGCATGCGGCTGGTACGTGCGAGAGCGAGCAGCACGCCGAGTGGGAAGCTGAACAACATGGTGAACAGGGCGACGTAAATCGTCACCATGAATCCGCCGGCGAAGTCTTCGCTTGGTGTTTCGATCGACGAAGCGGTGTTGATGAGCGTCACTAACAGATGGAAGATCGTGATGAAGCCGACCCACCCGACCACGAGTTTCATGCGTTGACGGGCTTCGCCGATGAAGTTCGGTGCAAGGAGCGCAGTCAGGCCGAGGAAGAGGACACTCAGCCTGACCTTTTGCAGCATGGAGAACCAACCGAAGAAGGCACCGACCCAGGTGAACGCAGCTGCGGCGAGTACAACGACGGCGAGAATGCGCCCGATCTCACCGAGACCTGGTCGTGTCAACAGCCAGAGCAATGCGCCTCCGAGTCCCGCGAACAGAACCCATAGCGGAAGGTCGGTAGACACGACGTGTGCCCAGTCCATGATTGGACCGCGCAGGATCGCGTAGTACGTGAAGAATGGTGCAAGCAACCACGCTGCAGACAGTCCAATGCGAATGGGGCCAGATGCGGTTGCTCGGGCGAGTAGCCGTCCGCCCAGATAGGCCACGACGAGCAAGACGAACATGATGGTCCAGGGAATTCGGGTGCTTGTGGCGACGAGTTCGCCCGGCCCGTATTCGAAGCCGCCCTCTTCGGTGAACGTGTAGTGACCCCATCGATACCACCAGGTCGTGGACACCAACAGCCCAATACCAGCGAGAGCCAGTGGAATTGCGGGAACGAAGGTGGTGCGACGACGCAGATCGCCAAGTACGAACCAGATAGCGGCACCAATCGCAAGCAGCGCCAGACCAATAATCCACCAACCGAGACGATCGCCCATCGCTGCGCCGAAATTCTCGCGCAATGCACTGATTCCGGTCGATGGTGCAGGATCGTTGTTCTGATAGACGAGCGAGTTGTTGGTATCGCGAACGAGTTCGACACCGCGGCTGTCGGCAAAGCGTGTTTCGCCATTGCTGTCGGTGAGCACCGACGGTTCGCGGAGCAAGACACCAAGAACAATGAGCCCGCCCCAGCTGAACAGCCAGGTAGCGATGCGCTTGAAGGAGAATCCTGGCCCTACCTTGGTCATTCCAAGACTGAGACCAGCCAGCACCGCGACGACGCCGACCGTGACCCATACCCGGGTGTAGTTCTCATCTGGATAGGCCTGGGTGAAAAGCAACCGCAGATTGATGCGGACAGAGTCCCAACCGGCATTCTCGCTGAAGATGAAGTTCAGCACGGCTCGGTAGGCGAGCAACGCAAGTCCGGCAAAGATCACCGTGAGGAATGTGCCGCGAACGATCGCGCCGATACTGCCTTGGCCGGTCCCGAACAGGTTCTTTCCGGCCCATTCGAGCGGAGGAAGGCTCGGCTCGTCGGGGCGGACCGCAAGTTCTTCGTCGGCCCCAGCGAGGACTTTTTCGAGGTCGATTTCTGATGACAATAGATCTGACATCTCAGCGCTCCACGATCGCAAGGCGGACATTGAAGAAGTTCACAACCACACTGATGGTGAGCGAACAGGCCAGGTAGAAGAGCATCCAGATGGCGAACACTTCGAGGTTCTTTCCGGTCTGGTTGCCGATCGTTTGCCCGACCTGCACCAATTCGCTTGCGCCTACAGCGATTGCAAGTGAGGTGTTCTTGGTCAGGTTGAGGTACTGATTGCCGAGAGGAGGAAGGCTGACTCGGAAGGCTTGGGGGAGGATGACTCGGCGCAACATGGTTGCGCGCCGCAGACCAATCGCCTGGGCGGCTTCGGTCTGGCCCTTTGGCACGGCCAAGATGCCTCCGCGGACGATTTCGGCAATGAAGGCTGCGGTGTAGAGCACGATGCCGAAGAAGACGGCCGCGAAACCAGCAGAGAAGTTCAGTCCAGCTGAGCCCGGGTTCGCGAAACGACCTTCAGCGAAATCGGGACGAGCGGCACCGAGTGGTCGGTCGTTTTGCCACGAGTCACGGCCTGCGCCGAATTTGTCTGAGGCAACCTCGAACAGATCGCGGGTTGAGTTGATGAGCCAACTTGAGCCACCTGGCCATACGACCCAGATCACTGCGGCGGCAATCGCAGCGCCGACGCCAGCGAAGATCATGCGGAACCAGTCGTCATCGGTCAATTTCGCGAGACCAGCGGGAGTGCGCCGACTATTGAGGAATCGACGGATCCAGTTCACGGCCAACACAACAGCGAGCACGGTTAACGCGATTTGCATCGCTGCTTGTGGAATCTTGTCGACCGCTTCAGCAATCGTGCTGAAGACACCGTCGAGCCATCCGAAAAGTGGGTGGAGGAACCAGCCGATCACGCCGAACACGGCAATGACGGCGACCAACGATCCGAGTGGGTAGGTCGTCGCTCCGGTTTCGTCTTGCACTCGTTGTTGGCGTCGCCGAACAAGGTTGCCAACAACTGCGCCGATGAGCAGGAAGGTTAGCCATTGGTAAAAACCATCTGCTTGGAAGACCCGAGGGACCGAAACTCCCTTGTTCGAAAAGTGAACCCAACCGTTCAATGGACCCACGTCGTCGCTGAACGAGGGAGCGGTTTGCATGATCGCAAAGAACAAGATGATGTGAACCAGAAGTGGGATGTTGCGCATGTACTCGATGAATACGCTCGCAACCTTTGAGGCCATCCAGTTCTTTGATAGGCGGGTCACGCCGACCAATATGCCGAGCAGCGTTGCTGCGACGATGCCGCCAATGGACAGTCGCAAGGTGTTGACCATGCCGGCCCAGAGGGCGCGACCACCAGTGTCGGGATCGTTATCGATGGTTCCGTTGAGGTTGATGCCGGGGTCGACGTCGAGGAAGTCAAAGCCGGTCTTAATGCCCTTAGCACTCACATTGTCGCCCGCTTGTAAGGCAAGAAAGATCAGTGCGAACAGGACGACAACAAGTGTCGCAACTTGGGCAATCCACTTAACGACGGTTGCGTCTCGGTAGAACGGCGGACGCTGCGACGCGGTGGTCACGAGTGTTTCTTGAGCGGTGTCAGACACCGATAATCCCCCCGGATGAAGATGTGTGCGCAGGGTAGCGCAACGCTGACGGTGGCTCAGGTGCTGCGAACAACGGAAGTCGTTCGCAGCACCCTGGTCACCGTTGGAACGTCGTCAGGCGTCGCTCCAAGCGATGGTTGTATGAGCTAAATCAGCGTGCTGGTGGCGGGTACATGAGACCGCCATTGGTCCAGAGGTCGTTGAACGAGCCGTCAAGGGTGATGCCTACGGGCGTCAGGTGACGGTCGAACATGTCGCTGTATGAGCCGACCTGGCTGATGACCTGGTAGAAGGCGTCTGCAGGAAGACCCATGAGGCTCTGCAATTCGCCTTCCCCACCGAGCAGTCGGCCAACTTCAGCGGTTGCTGGATCGGCTACTGCGCCGTCGACGTTGCTCTGGTTGATGCCATTCTCGTCAGCGATAAGGGTGGCGTAGACGGTCCAGTTGACGATGTCAGCGAATTGCGAATCGTTCTGTCCGTATGTTGGGCCGAGGGGCTCCTTGCTGATCGGGCTTGCTGGGAAGATGACCCAGTCCTGATCGGCTGGCTGCTGCTCTGCCTTACGACCAACGAGGCCGGAGCCATCGGTGGTGATGATGTCGCAGCCGCCCGTGATGAACGTGTCGGTCACGATGTTGAAGTCTTCGAACGTCTGAAGGTCGATCGAAACGCCTGATGCATCGGCTGCGTCAGCGATGTTCTTTTCAGTGGTGGTGCCTGCGTTGGTGCAGACGATTGCGCCGTCGATGTCAGCAACAGTGCTGCTGGCGTCAAAGCCGTCGCTGGCTCGGGCCATGAGCTGCTGACCATCGAAGTAGGTGGTTGGACCGAAGTCCATGCCTACGTCGGTGTCACGGCTCTGGGTCCAGGTGGTGTTGCGCATGAGAAGATCAACCTGGCCGGTCTGCACAGCGGTGAAACGCTCTGCTGCGGTCAGGGCAACGAAGTTGACTGCTTCGGCGTCGCCGAGGATTGCTGCAGCAACGGCACGGCAGTAGTCAGCATCGAAGCCGACCTGCGAGCCGTCAGGCTGGGTGACGGAGAATGCGATTGCGGCGCCGGAGACACCACAGTTGAGTTCGCCACGACCAACGATGGCTGCGAGCGTGCCGCCATCCTGGGTCAGTTCGACCTCTGCTTCTTCCATATCGTCTTCAACCATGTCGTCTTCGGCCATGTCGCCGTCGTCGCCACCGTCATCGGTTGCTTCTGGCTCGTCTTCGGCCATGTCGCCGTCGTCGCTACCGTTGTCGCCATCATCTGATGAGGTTTCGGCAGTGTCGTCGTTGCTCGCGCTGTCGGCCGTCGTCGTGTCATCGTCGCTGCCACAGGCAACGGCGAACATGGCGAAGGCCAAGACAAGCGCAAGCAGCTTCGCGAGCGTGCTCTTGTTGTTCATTTTCCCTCCAAGGTGTTCCCCTGCTCGACCGGAGTGCCGGGCGGGGTTTTCTTTGGTGGGGTGAGGGTAGTGCGGGAAGTGGACGTGTGCGTCGCGTCACACCCTGTTCACATAGAATTGATCGAGATCACCGGCGGGTGCGGTATCTCTATCTCTCCACCGAATCAGCCCGCTGATGCAGTGTGAGTGTCGGGCTCTTCGTGTGACCCGAAGCGAGCCCGGTCGATCCGGTCCCCAACCCATGAGATCAGGCCTTCTGCCCATGCGGGGGGAAAGAAGGCGATATAGCAGGCATACATCGCCCAGCTAAACGCTCCGACGAACAAGCCGAGATCGAACAAGAAGTGCATAGCAAGTCCGGCGACGATCGCGACCTTGCGGGTGCGCAAGTTCCAAAGGATGACCGGCAGTGCGATCTCAAGACCGAGCGTGGCCCAGGTGAAGAGGTTCACGATGATCAAGTTCTCGGTCACGAACTCGGGAACCCAGACACGATCCATGGTGTCGAGTTTGAGCGCCATTGCCGACGCCAGGCCCTCGCGCCATGGAGCGCCGGGGATTTTTTCGATCACCGTGTTGGCATAGATCACGGTCAACTGAAGCTGCACCAAACGCATGGTCCACGCTGGCACCGTCGGCCAACTGCGACCGCCGTCGGTGGTGCGATTGCCGAACAGCGGCGTATGCAATGCCGTGACTGGCATAACGAAGCAGCTGATCGCAAAAATCATGCAGAGAATGCGTATGAGACCATCACCGGCATTCCAGATGATGTTGTTCTCATTAATGATCGACATGACGGCAATACCCAGGTAGATGCCGGAGAGGCGCACCATGCGGCCGGTCATCAAGCCGATCGATGCGACCATCGCAACAATCCAGACCGGACCAAACCAGGTCTCGCTGTCAACCCATCGGAAGATGCCCCAATTCGTCGAGCCGTACCACGGAATAGGGTCGACAGAGTTGTCGCCGAAGAACCAGTTCAGGTCGGGCCACAATGACACAAGCCAGTAGAAGACAAGCCAACCGAGATAGACCCGAAACAGCGCGAAAACCGCACCTGACGAATCGGCGAAAAAGAAACGGTTCCAGGCCTTCGCGGGCGATACGACCTTTGCCCAGATCGTTGAAACGAGTGACGTAGAGTGACCGGCGAAGTTGTCGTGATCGTCGCCAACGGCGGTGAGTTCACGTTCGAGGTTGTCTGCGATGTCGGTCATGGGGCTTCGTCCGCGACGGTCGTTGCATCATTGTTCACGAGTTCAGGCGGAAGCGGAGGAGAGGCATCGTCGCCTTCGGGTTCGCGCTGCAGCGGCGAAGGGTCTTCATCGACATCGAGTGGCGCAGGCTCATCGTCGAGAGGCACACCTTCGCGGTCGTTCTGGGGAACAAGAGTTTCGACTTGTTCCACATTCACTGCCGGTTCTTCTTCTACTGGTTCGGTATCGGCTTGGTCGTCGGCGTACTCGTCGCCGAGCATTTCACCGACTCCCGATGCCACGTCGTAGTCATAGAAGATGAATTCGCCATATTCACGGTCGAAGCCGTCGCCGGGAAGCGGCGTCGTTGACCAACGACGAACCAACTGGACTCGCGTGACGGGGTTGTCCGCCGTGCTCATGTCCTCGGCGATATTCATCGCGTTCGGTTCCCACAGCGCGTTGTGACTGTCACGTCGCAAACGTGTCGAGACCTTGCGCCAACGTTCATAGCGCGGACTGCCGAGCCAGAAGTTGCCACGCATTGGTTCCCACGACTCAATCGCTCCATCGTCGAAGGTGACGACTGCATATGTCTCGACCTCGAGTCGGAGGGGAATGGGTGCAAATACACCCCAACCCTGCATCATCCCGACCGAGCGGGAAATGGGATCGAGTGCGGCAGTCTTTGCCTTGGTGTACGACGCTGGCATGTTTTGGGTGACGAGAATGATGCAGAACAACACCGCGAAACCGGTGCCGATCACCCGTTGCGCCAGATGAGGAAGCTCGATGCGCGTCATAGTCCTAGGACGGACTGACTGTGAGCGATGTGACGGTAAAGCAGGACACGGATCGCGAATCTACTTCCATATCGCTGGTTCGTTGGCCCAGTCACCCGATCACCTCGTCTTCGTTCCGAAGACCCGGAGCGATCTACGTTTGGGGACATGACAGAAACGGGAATGAACCGATTCACGGACCAGGTCGTCGTTGTCACTGGTGGAGCGAACGGAATCGGGCGGGCATGTTGCACGCGATTCGGTGCCGAAGGAGCAGCGATTGTTGTTGCTGATCGCGATGTGACAGCTGCCGCCGAGACGGTCGCGCTGGTCGAAGAAGTGGGGGCACGTGCAGTCGCCGTCGAACTCGATGCTGCGAGCCGCCGCGACAACGAGACAATGGCGGCGACGGCAATCGAGCGCTTTGGTCGTATCGATCACCTCGTGACCGCAGCGGGGATCAGCCACGCGTCGTATGTATCGGGTGATCCCGAGAACGAGGTGAAATGGATTGCCGGTCGCGCCGCCTACGCAGAACAGCCACATCTCGAGGTCTTTGACTACGACATTGACGAGTTTCGTCAGGTGATCGAGGTCAATCTGATTGGCACCTTCCTTGCTGCACAGGCCTGCGGGGTTCGCATGAACGACGGAGGTGGAGGCAGCATCGTCACCATCGCGTCGATTGCCGCCAAACATCCTGACGCTGGACCAATCGCTTATACGGCATCGAAATCGGCGGTGTGGATGCTGACCAAGAAGCTCAGCCGCATGTTGGCGTCGGCGAATATCAGAGTCAACTCGATCGGGCCCGGCTTCATTGAGACGTCAATGACCCAGGTTTTTGACCTGGTGCCCGAGAACCGACGTGAACAGATGTTGTCCGCAATTCCACTCGGGCGGCGAGGCGAACCAGCCGATATTGCTGCAGCTGCAGCGTTTCTGTGTTCGGAAGACGCCGCGTATTTCACTGGCGAGATCCTGCACCCCGCAGGTGGCTACTTCACCTCGTGATGAACAGCTCTATGACGACGAACAGCCGTACGGCCAATTTAGATCGAGAGTCGAGTGATCAGCGCGCGCCGATCAAGTGCGCCCAGGCCGTTTAGTAGTTCTGCGGAGGTGGCTTGAGTCAGCAAGCGAACCGTTCGGGCGATATTGGATCGCCGTTGGCGCATCTGCAGTGCGCTCGGGTCGTCATCAGCAGTTGACAAGGCCCATTGGGTTTCGGTCGCCTGAGCGATCGAGGTGATCAAGTCAAACGGAGCGAGGTCGGCGCCAAGTTTCTCGATGGCTGCAGGATCGAGTCGCAGACGCATAGCTATTGCGGCTGGATCGTCGCTGTGTAGGTAGTGCGACGAGATAGCTGGCGGTGTGTTGACGGTGACGACCAAGTCAATCGGTTGATCTTCGCTCGCCAGAACGCCAGCAACGGAACCGCCAGTACCGCGACCGACGACCGCGATGTGGCCAGCATCGACTGCTTCGTGGGAGCGAAGCACACCAAGTCCGGCCCGTGCTGTTGTAAGCATGGCCTGGTGAGCTTCGACGGGGTTACGGGCGGCGGCCGCTCGACGGCTCACCGCACAATCAATTGCTAAGCCAACGAATCCTGCTTCGGCGAGCGCCCGCAGATCCGCGAGTAACGAGTTGCGATCACCGCGAGCCTGGTGCAGCGCGAGGATGCCAGTACGTCGACTGGGTCGGTCCGGAATGACCAGATGCCCTGATGACGAAGGCTGGTTCGGCACGGTGAATTCGATGTCGTCAACGAATGTGGACCCGCGACGAGTGCGGTTGTGCACAAGAGTGTCCGACATCACAAAGCGACGCTATCGGCGCGCAGCCGACTCTTCTGCACCTTGGCCATCGCGTTGCGCGGAAGTTCGGTGAGGATTCGGAACTCGCGCGGATGTTTGAAGCGAGCGAGTGGTGCGAGTGAACCCGCCAAATCGAGCGTGTCGAGCGTGATTCCCGACTCAAGCACCACGCAGGCGACGACTCGTTCGCCGAATTCGAGGTCGGGAACGCCAATGACTGCCGACTCAACGACACCGTCGATGTTGTCGAGCGCGACCTCGATCTCTTTGGGGTAGATGTTCAGACCACCACTGATAATCATGTCACCCTCGCGACCTTCTAACGTCAGCCGACCGGAGCTGTCGAGCGACCCGACGTCGCCGGTGTGGAACCAACCGTCGCTGTCCCGTGATGACTCATCGGCATCGGGCCGGTTCCAGTATCCCGAACACAGGCTCGGACCTCGAACTTCGACCGCGCCGGTGACGCTTGGGGGGCATGGACTTCCGGTCGTGTCGACAATGCGGATCTGGTAGCCGGGTAGTGGATGGCCAACTGAGCCGGCGACTTCACTGCCAATACGATTGGACGTGATAATGCCGGCTTCGCTCATGCCGTATCGCTCGACGATTGTGCGGCCGGTTCGCTCGCTGAACGCTGCGTGGGTCAGAGCGGTCATGGGTGCTGACCCTGAGGTGAACAGGCGCATGCCCTCAGTCGCGGCAGCGTCGAATCGATCCGTTGCCACCAGCCGGTGGTAATAGGTCGGGACCCCCATGAACACGGTTGCGCCGTCGAGTGCGTCAAGCACCGCGTCGACCTCGAAACGGGGCAGGAAGCGCACGGTCGCGCCCACAAGCAACAGCGGGTGAAGAGCAATGAAAAGTCCGTGCACATGGAAGATCGGAAGCGCATGCACGAGCACGTCATCAGCACGCATCTGCCATACCTCAGCGAGTGCACGAGCGTTGTTCCGCAAGCAACCGTGCGTGAGGGCCGCTCCCTTCGGCTGTCCAGTGGTACCGGATGTGTAGACCAACGCCGCCGGGTCGTCGTCGGTGACATCGACAGGTTCGGGTAGTGGTGCGGTACCTGTCGCCGCGGCCATGAGTTCGTGTAACGGCAGAGCGTTCAGGTGCGCCGATTGGGCCCGCGACGGCGTCGACGTTGCTTCATCTGGTTGTACCGAATCGCGAATCAGTAATGAGGCGCCGGCGTTGTCGCAGAACCAGGCGATTTCATCGTTGGTGTAGGCCGTATTCGTCGGCACATAGATCAAGCCGGCCGCCAGACATCCAAGCCACAAGCAATACGAGTCAAGGCTCTTGGCAGTTTGGGCAATCACTCGATCACCTCGACTCGCGATCGTCTGCAGATGAGCGGCGATGGACCGTGCCCGAGTATCGATCTCGCGATAGCCCATACCGATGCCGTCAACTTCGATGCACACGCGATCGTGGTGATCTGATGACATGAGATCGGCATACAGATTGGACACAGGATCTGTGTACCGCGGCGGTTCGCCAGACCGGCATGCGACGATTCTGTGAGCATCGTGTAGAGGACGTAGAGGCATCGTTCGACCCTTCGGGTGGCAGCGAAGAGCTGACACGCAACGATGGGTCACATGGATAGCCAATCATCGAACCCGAGAATGATCAGGTCGGCGACCCAGACGCCTGACATGACCGAGGATCAGACCGTTCTGATCCAGATCGACGGCACCGATGCCACCGGGATCACCACAGATGTATTGCACACGTTCGCTTCGGTCAACGCCGAGATCGAGGACGTCGAACAGATCGTGATCCGTGGTCATATCTCACTCAACATCGTGAGCCGCATACCAGCCGGCCACGACCTGCTCAAAGAACTGTTGTTCGTGTGCTGGGAACGCGGCCTGACAATCGAGTTTGAACCCGTCGATGCCGCGCCGACACGTCGACCGACCGGAACGATTGTGACGGTGCTGGGTTCCTCGGTCGACGCACCAGAGCTTGCTGCGGTCACCTCGGCGATGACCGATTCGGGCATGAACATTGATCGGCTCGAACGTTTGTCTCGGTACCCAGCCTGGAGCTACCAGTTCGATGTGAGCGGTGGGGATCGCCAGCAGATGGCCAGCGAGCTGGTGCAGCTGCGAGACCGGTTCCCGCTGCTCGATGTTGCCGTACAACCAGCCGGGCTTCCTCGCCGTTCGTTGCGACTGATGTTGCTCGACGTAGACCGCACCCTCGTCCAGAACGAAATGATCGACGAGCTGGCCGAGATCGCCGGGGTCGGCGATGAAGTCGCTGCTCTCACCGAACGGGCCATGGCCGGTGAACTCGATTTCGAAGCGTCACTGCGTGCACGCGTCGCTCTGCTCGCGGGGCAACCGGTCACCATTTTGGACCAGGCATGGGACCGGTTACGACTTACCCCCGGTGCGCGGACGTTCATCGCAACGCTGCGACACCTCGGGTTCAGCATTGCGATTGTCAGTGGCGGGTTCACGGCGATCACGAATCGCCTGTCCGAGGAACTCGGTCTGGACTATGCCTATGCCAACACGCTTGAGGTTGTCGACGGCGTATTGACCGGCGAGGTTGCGGGTCCGGTCGTGGATCGTGCCCGCAAGGCTGAGTTGTTGCATGAGATTGCTGCCGCTGAGCGGCTCAGTGCCCGCCAGGTTGTTGCCGTTGGCGACGGTGCGAACGACATGGACATGCTCGACGCTGCGGGCCTTGGCATTGCATTCAATGCGAAAAGCGCCGTGCGTGATGCCGCCGACGCGGAACTGAATCTGCCCTATCTCGACGCGGTGTTGTTCTTGCTCGGCATTCGACGCGAGGACATCGAGGACCACGGAGGACTAACTCGATAGCGCTCGTCGATCAGTCGGTGTGAACGTCGGCCGACGCTTCGAATTCGGCCAGCTCGGCCAGAAGTCGATCACGCACCGAGTCGCCTGGTTTGCGGGCTGGCGTGTCTGCGACCTTCCAGCCTTGTCGTGACGAATACACGAGCGAGGGTTCTTTGAGGCGGCCTTCGCCCACGGCGGTGACCCGAGCGAATAAGAGCACATGATCGAAGCGATCGATGCGGTCAAAGACTTCGCATTTCAGCCACGCCACACAGTCGGGCACGACCGGAAGCCCGTCGACGATCTCAAGTCGATCGGGCGACATGTATTTGAACTTGTGGCCAGGATAGGAAAAGTACTGTGCGTGGTCGACTTGGTCACCCGCCAGGATCGATACCGAGAACAGGCCCGACGCTTCGATCAGCGGGAATGTGTCGTGTTTTGGTGAGATCGAGCACAACATGATCGGCTCTTCGAATGAGACCTGGGTCACCCAATGGGAGCAGTAGGCCCGCACCAGACCGTCGTGGGCGGCGCCGACGACCTGCACGCCCTTGGCCATCTGGCCGAGGCAGCGTTTGATGTCGCGATCAATCATGGTGCGAGGTTACGCAGACTGCGTGCCGACCTTGAGCTCGTTGAACGGAACACCTTTGTCAACCGAGATATCTCGAGGCAGACCAAGCACTCGGTCACCAATGATGTTGCGTTGGATCTCGTCGGTACCGCCAGCAATATTGGCCATGAAGCTGCTCAGCATGAACTGCGACCATTGGTTGGACGAGTTGTCGTCTTCCCAGGCCATCATCTCGGCGCCAGCGATCGGGCCGACGATCTCGCGCATGAGACGCATGATGATCGCGCCGTGCAACTTGCCGAGCGACCCGCCGGGCCCCGGCTCTCGGCCGGCTTTCATTTCGGCACGCGTTCGCATCGACACCAATGACTTGGCGACTTCTTGGCTGTAGACCCGCATGATGTCCTGGCGGATGTTCGGGTCGGTGATTGTTCCGGCCTTGGTCGCCGATTTGATCAGCCGGTTGGCGTAGGGATGGGTGATTCCGCCAACCGAGCCGGTGCCGATCGCGACCCGCTCGTACATGAGCATGGCGGTCGCCTGGTTCCAGCCGTTGTTTAGTTCGCCGACGAGCCAATCGGCAGGAATCGCCAAGTCGGTGAAAAACACTTCGTTGAAGTGCATGCCACCATCGATCTGGTGGATTGGGCGGATCTCGACTGCTGGGTCGCGCATGTCGACCATGAACATCGAAATGCCCGCGTGTTTGACGACGTCTGGATCGGTGCGGGCAATCAGGATGCCGTATTCGGATTGATGGGCGAGGGTGGTCCAAACCTTTTGGCCGTTGATGATCCATTGGTCACCGTCACGTACCGCCTTGGTCTGCAGGCTGGCGACGTCGCTGCCGGCCCCTGGCTCGGAGAACATCTGACACCAGAGCGTGTTGCCGCGAATGTTGTCGGGCATGAACTGGCGCTTCTGGTCATCTGAGCCGAACTGGTTCAGGACCGGAAGCGCCATGCCCTGACTGATCGTCAGCTGGCTGGTCGAGTCCGGGTATTTGGCGTACTCCTCACGCCACACTCGATCGTGGGCCCGGCTCAGGCCCTGACCACCGAATTCGGTGGGGTAGGTGATTCCGGCAAGACCAGCATCGGCCAGCTTGTTCTGGAAATCTTTGCAGGCCTTGACCGATTTGTCGCTGCGCGGATCCGGTCCGGTTACGAGGGGTGGCGTGCCGTGTTCTTCGAGAAAAGCGATGCACCGGGCGCGAAAGGCATCGAGTTCGGCGTCGTCGGGGGCAGCAGTTTCAGTCATCAGAATCCTCCGCTTCAGAAGGTAGCGCTGGCGGCCACGAGATTCCCTATCGGAGCACCGGACGCGCAACGCTTGCCGTATGTGGGCATGGTTTCGGCATGGTTGTGGAACCACCCGTGACTGTTCACGACGACTACCATCGCCCCCGTTCGACCTCGGGAGGGTCTGTGACGTCACGATCGCTTCAACGAGGTCTGCTTGCGCTCTTTGTGCTGCTCGTCGTGCCCGTGATTTTGGTGGTTTCAGCAAGTTCGCAGTCACAGGCCCAGGCCGGCACGGTCGTTATCAACGAGGTCATGGCCAGTAATGCCAACTCGATCATCGACGGCGATGGTCAAGCGAATGACTGGGTCGAGCTGCACAATACGACTGGAACGCCGATCGATATCGCCGGCTGGACGATCAGTGACTCGACGATGACCTGGGTGGTCCCGTCGGGCCAGGCAGCGCTCACCACGATCCCCGCCAGCGGATACCTGATCATTTGGGCGAGTGACAAGGGCGATCCTGGTGACCCCGACTTCCCCGGTCCGATCGGGGAACTTCACGCCAACTTCAAGCTGACTGCAGCCGGCGAAACGCTGGTGTTGCGCAATGCCGCCAGCATGCAGGTCGACACGATCACGTTCCCGGCGCTGGTGACAGATCAGTCCTATGGCACCGACGGCATGGGTGGCTACGGGCTGTTCGCTCTCGTCGATACCACGCCCGGGTCTGCGAACGGCACGGTGGCGCCAACGGCAACCGCAACTCCGGTTCCGCCAGTTGGTGTTGCGAGCATCGTGTTTAACGAAGTCATGGCCAGCAACGACACGACGACGGCCGACGAAGAAGGCGACTTCGAAGATTGGTTTGAGCTCTATAACCCGACCTGTTCAGCAGTTGACATTTCGGGATGGACTCTTGCTGACTCGGTGAGCGGATGGCAGATCCCTGCTGGCACCGTGCTCAATCCGGGTCAGACCCTGTTTGTCTGGGCCTCGGACAAGGGTGGCGACCCACTCGACCCGCCGCCGTCTCCGTTTCACGCAAACTTTCAGATCACGAGCCTCGGCGAAACGCTCAGCCTGATTGATCTCACCGGTGCGCTGGTTGCACAAGTGACGACACCCATGCTGAACCCTGACGAGTCATTCGGTCTCGATGCCGCCGACAGCTACGTCACCTACGTCGGTGGCCAAATCACCCCGAACACGCTCAACCCGGGTCAGAGCGAACCGGACTGTCAGCCCCCGACGGTCACGCCGACTGCTACTGCTACCGCAACGCCTGAACCAACGGTCACACCCGGCGGGCCGACAGTTACACCGACACCGACACCGACACCGACGATGCCGACACCAACACCGACGGCGGTTCCGACAATCACCGCCGTGCCAACAGCAACTCCGGTGCCGTGCAGCTCCTTTGTTGTCATCAACGAGATTCAGCCACGCAACGATTTTGTCTTAGACGGTGATGGCGACAGCTCCGACTGGATTGAGTTGTACAACCCGGGTCCAGCGGCGGTGGATCTGAGCAATTGGGGTATCGCCGACTCGGGAACCCCGTGGACGGTCCCTGTCGGGACAAGTATTGGTGCTGACAGCTACCTGCTGGTTTGGGCAAGCGACAAGGGCGATGCAGGCAATACTGACTTCCCGGGTCCGACTGGCGAGCTTCATACCGACTTCCGATTGAGTGGAGCCGGTGAAACAGTCTCGCTCCGCGATGGCACGAACTGCGAGATCGACCGGGTGGTGTACCCGGCCATGCAAGAGAACCAGAGCTGGGGTCGCAACCCCGACGGTGGAACTTTCGTGGTATTCGATGTCGGTACTGCCACCCCGCTCGATCCGAATGGATCCAGTCTGTTTGGACCCGAGCCCACCTGCGTGTCGCCCGATTCGGGTGTGCGTATGAGCCGAATCGTTGCCCGCAACGATGGACTCATTCTTGATGGCGATGGCGACGACAGCGATTTCATCGAAATCGAAAGCCTGAGCTACACACCGATCAATCTGATTGCCTGGCAGATCAGTGACTCGTCGGAGACCTGGATCATCCCTGACCTGGTGGTGCAACCATTTGAGACGGTGACGATTTGGGCCAGCGGCAAGGGTTTCTTGTTCGACGATGACTATCCGGGTCCGGCGGGCGAAGCACACGCCAGCTTCAGGCTGTCGAGTGGTGGCGAACAGGTCACGTTGGCTGAGCCGAGCGGGTGCATCGCCGATCAGGCGACGTATCCGGCCATGGGGTCGAATGAGTACTTCGGATTTGATTCCCAGGGACAACGGCGGGTCTTGCTGCCGGGGGGGTCTGAACTTCCCTGTGCTGCAGTGGGGTCCGTGCGCATCGCAGCCCTGCAGGCGAAGAACGACTCGACCCGTACCGACGAAGACGGCGATTTCGGGGATTGGATCGAGTTCGTCAACACGACCGATGACCCGATCGACTTGTCATCGTGGGTCATACAAGACGATGACGCGATCTGGCTGGCGCCAGACGGTGTGAACGTTCCGGTTCAAGGCACGTTGCTGGTCTGGGCTGACGAGAAGGATCGCAGCGACTCGGCCGCTGCCTTGCACACCAATTTCAAGCTGTCTTCAGGCGGCGAAACCATCACTATTGGATCGTCTGTCGACTGCATGGTCGACACGGTTACGTACCCCGAACTCGATGATGATCAGATCTTGCGCCTGGGCGAAGACGACGTCTACAGCGTGGGTGGCGGTGCACTCGAGAAAAAGTCAGATGACACGGTCGACGATGCTGGCCCAACCAGCATCAGCGTCACTGCTGGCTGCGTCGCAATCAATGAGATCATGGCCAAGAACGACTCGACGATCGAGGACGAGGATGGCGAGTTCGGCGACTGGATCGAACTCGTCAATCTGAGTGACGATGCCATCGATCTATCAGGCTGGACAATCGCGGACGAGCAGGTCAGCTGGACCCTGCCCGATGACGTCACGATCGAAGCCGATGGTTTCGTGTTGATTTGGGCAGACGAAGCTGATCGTGGCGCCGTCGACGAGGAACTGCATAGCAACTTCAAGCTCGGTGGATCAGGCGAGCCGATCACCTTGCGTGACTCGGCTGGCGAGACGGTGGCGTCGTTGAGCAGTTATCCCGAACTCGATGATGATGAGAGTTTTGGTGCCGACGGCGACGGTGGGTACGCCGTCTTTGCTGCAGGCGACTCGTCACCGGGCGATGGTCCGGTTGCGAACAGCGGATGTGACTTCGAAGCACGCTTCGGTGCGTTGGCCAACGTCGAGACCGATCCGTCAGAGTTGGCGACCACTGGATCGACCAGTCGTCCAGCCGCGCTGACGGCGCAGTTCTTGCTTGTCGGCGGTGTCGCACTTGTGTTGGTTGCTCGGGTCGCAACCCGTCGCGCCGATGTGATCTGAGCTCAGCTCAGGTCGAGCCTTGCCGACGAACGCACGCAGAACCCAGACCACGAGAGAACATCAAGCGCACATCAGTTACGTCAGACGCGACGGCCGAAACTGTCCATTGCCTCATCGGCCATAAGACGATTAAGTGTCGCGTCGGGCTTGTCTTCGGTCACCTGACGGACCCGAAACGCAGATTCGAACAATGCCCAGAATGAACCGTCGCTGCGTTCGACGACTTCAACACCACGCAAACCCCGCAAGAGCGGGACCGATGCTTCGTCGGTTGCTCGGGCCACCGACCAACTGGTTGGGGCCAACTCGACAGGAGCGTTGAACTCGTTCTCGAGACGATGTCGCGCCACCTCGAACTGCAGCTGACCAACCGCAGCAAAGATTGGCGCTTGATCCCCGACGTCAGGCACTCGAAGCACTTGCACCACGCCCTCTTCGTCGAGCTGTTGAATGCCAGATCGAAACTGCTTGAAGCGACCGGTGTCTTTCACTCGGGCAATCTGGAACAGTGACGGAGCAAATGCTGGCATTGGTCGCCACTCAACGGGATCGTCGATGTAGACCGCGTCGCCAGGGCGAAATCCGTTGGCGTTGATCAGACCGATCACGTCACCGGGAAATGCCTCGTCGACGGTCTCGCGGTCCGAACCCTGCACTGAATGGACGTACTTGGTCGTCACTGATCGCTTTGTTGGACCATGGGTGATAGTCATGCCCCGCTCGAAGCGGCCCGAGGCGATACGCATGAACGCAATGCGATCACGATGGTTCTTGTCGGTGTTGGCCTGGACCTTGAAGACGTGACCACTAAACGGAGCGTCAATTGCTCGCACATCGCCGTTGATGTCGGGGCGAGGAAGGGGCGAAGGCACGAGATCGACGATCGCGTCAAGCAACCGACCGATGCCGTAGTTGGTCATGGCTGAGCCGAAGAACACTGGTGAAAGCTCACCGGCTTCGAACGCTTCGGCATTGAAGTTCCGGTCGACGGCATCGAGCAGTTCGCTGCCTTCCAAAGCGGCTTCAGCGTGGGGCAGTGACAGCAGCGAAGGATCGTCGAGCGCCAGGACCGTTTCGGGCGCCATCGAGGCTCCGTGAGCCGTTCGTTCGAACCGCACGTACTCGTTGCGCATGCGATCGATCACGCCGTCAAAGTCGCTGGCATCGCCAACCGGCCAGGTGATCGGGGCCGGCTCAAGAATGAGGTCAGATTCGATCTCATCGAGCAGCTCGAACGGATCACGCCCTGGACGATCCCACTTGTTGATAAAGGTGACGATCGGTACATCGCGTTCGCGACACACCTCAAACAGACGGCGAGTCTGGGGTTCGATGCCTTTGGCGCCGTCGAGAACCATGATTGCAGCGTCGGTTGCGGCGAGTACTCGGAACGTGTCTTCGCTGAAGTCCTTGTGACCGGGCGTATCGAGCAGGTTGAGCAGGCAGCCCCGGTACGGGAAGCGCATGACGGTTGAGCTAATCGAAATGCCGCGCTGCTGTTCGATTTCCATCCAGTCGCTGGCCGCCGAGCGACCGCCCTTTTTGCCAGCAACCGACCCGGCTCCGGCCGTCAGCAAGCCGGAGTAGAGCAAGAACTTTTCGGTGAGTGTGGTTTTGCCTGCGTCGGGGTGCGAGATGATCGCAAACGTTCGCCGCCGGCTGGTCTCTTCGAGAATCTGTGAAGTCATGAGCTACACGACAGCATGGAGCATCCGGCCCGTTCGCGTGCCCATTCGGGGCGTTTTACAAACCAGGTGTCATGGTGCTCGGGTTGTTCGCCATACGGGTCGCGGAGTACCTCGAGCATGGTTTCAATGCCGCTTGGGTCCCCCGCATCGGCTTGATCGATCACCAGTTGGGCCATCCAGTTCCGCAACACATACTTGGGATTCGTGGCCTTCATAGCGGCGATTCGTTCGTCGTCGGGTCGGCTGTCGGCCGCGGCTCGGTTCGCCCATTTCCGAATCCACGTCGCCATTTCGGCAACGGTTGTTGGCGACGGGTCGTCGTACCACGCGTCGGCGATCGGCGCGACGACGTCTTCGTCTGTGGCTGACTGCACGGTCGCGACGTCGACGTTGCATAGCTGGCGGTGGAAGATGGTCATGTCGGTTTCGGCCAGTTGCAGGACTCGTCCAAGTTCACCGAACAGTTCATTGTCTGAGGCACCCGCGAACGCAACCAATCCGAGACGTTCAACCATCATGTCGTTCCAGCCGTCACCGAACGTGGTCGGGTAGGCATCGAGGGCTTGCTGTAGTGGTTCGACGTCACCATCGAACAGTGGAGCGACGGCATTAGCGAGCTGCATCAGGTTCCATTGCCCGATCGCTGGTTGGTTGCCGTACCGGTAGCGCCGGCCGCCGGCGTCGGTGGTGTTCGGTGTCCAGTTGGGGTCGAATCCTTCGAGCCATCCGTACGGGCCGTAGTCGATCGTCAAACCAAGAATCGACAGGTTGTCGGTGTTCATGACGCCATGGACAAACCCAACCCGCATCCATTCGACCATCAGGTGTGCGGTGCGGTTGACAACCTCGGCGAACCATGCGGCGATGACGTTGGTTTCCACGGGTGCAGTGACGTCTGCGTGTGCGCCGTCGTCGGTCGGAAGCAGATGGCTGAAGTGGACCCGAATCGTGCGGGCAACAAGCAGCGACAGGTTCTCAAGGTCTCCCCGCGAAGGGAACAGCTCGAAGCTGCCGAACCGCAGAAAGGATGGAGCGACTCGGCACACAACGGCGCCGGTTTCGAGGGCAGCGTTTCCGTCATAGAACATGTCGCGCATGACCATGTCCCCGCTTGCGGTCAGCGACAGCGCTCGTGTGGTGGGAACTCCGAGATGAAACATTGCTTCGCTACACAAGAACTCGCGCACCGACGAGCGCAGCACCGCCCGCCCGTCGCCCTGGCGTGAATAGGGCGTGGGTCCGCTTCCTTTGAGCTGCAGCGTCTGATGGGTTCCGTCTGCGGCGAGGACTTCACCGAGGGCGATCGCTCGTCCGTCGCCGAGCTGGCCGGCCCAGTTGCCGAACTGATGACCGCCGTAACACATGGCATAGGGATCCATGTCCGCGCTGACCAGGTTGCCGTTCATCACCGAAGCGAATGCGTTGGTCTCGATGATGTCTGGCGAAAGTCCGAGCTGTTGGGCGACTTCGCTCGAGTACGCAAGCAACCGTGGCGCCGCCGTCGGGGTTGGCTCGACTCGACTGAAACACGCACCAGACACTTGGCGGCGGGTGTTCTGCGCTGAAGGATCTGCTGGCAGGTCCGTGGTGAACCGGTTGGTGAAGTGCAAACCGAGCGGGTTGATGTCATCGGCCGCAGCGTGAGAACCAGTGGAAGGCACGAGACGTTTCTATCCGATGGTCGGCCAGTAGGTTCGAAGCCATGACAAGTTCCGACGGCACTGCTTCAGCTGGTTGGTATCCCGATCCGCATGAGCCGGGCCAGCTCCGCTACTACGACGGTCGGGAATGGACAGACAACTACCACCGTGAGGGTGAACTGTCGGACTTCGGTGCATGGATCCGCAACACATTCGGCGTGTTGCGTGATCACTGGGTCGCAGCGTTCGGGCTGTCGATCATCTTGTCAACCATCGGCACGGTCGTTCTGGTGATCGGGTTCCGGTTCGGTCTAGGTGATCTTGCGATCGTCGACGAGGAGTTGGTCAACGTGTCGGGCACCCGACTGGTCGTCGGCGGGGTGATCTTGGTCGTCGCAGCGCTATGGCAGGCGATCGGCTATCTCGCGCTCAACCGGTACATGCAACGGGCGCACCAGCAGACAAATCCCACGATTGCCGAAGCGTTCGTCCGCGGGTTGCGTCGGCTTCCGAAGCTCATCGGGTGGTATATCGCACTTGTTGCGGCCCTCGTGGTTGTCGTGGTTGTCGTGTCGATCCTGTTCGTGGTGCACCCGATCCTGGGCCTACTCGGGGTCGTTGGGCTCATCGTTTTGGCCGTCTATGCACTCGTCAAGCTTGCGTTCTTCTTTGCTGCGCTCGCAGCGGTCCCGGATGGAGTCGGTCCCGTCACGGCGTCTGCCGAGGTGTCGGTCGGCCGATTCTGGCCGATTCTTGGACGGGTGCTGTTTGTCGCCGTCGTGGCCGGTGTGGGGGGAGCAATCCTGAACGCGATGTTCGGCGGTGCGGCCTCACCGGTTGATCAGGGTGCGGTTGACGCCATGTTCTTCACGGTCGGTAATGAGACGTTCATTCGTGACACTCGATTTGCAGACCTGGTGCCATCGGGTGGGGGATTGATTGCGTATGTGGTGATCAGTTCGATTACATCCGCGATCACTGCGGTGTTGTCGACGTCGGCAATCATGCGGCTCTACCTCGACGCCGGTGGTCCATCCGAAGCCTGACCCCGATGCGCCGAGTTAGCGGCGACCGCGGCTGATGAGGGTGGCACCAACGAGAACCAGAACCGTGCCGCCAATCTCCATTGGACCCACGGACTCGTCTCGTACCAGCATGCCCAGGGTGACGGCGACGACTGGAACGAGGTAGCCGACAAGCGACGATCGGGGGGCGCCGATGCGTCCGTTGAGTGTGGCAAACATCGAACGAGCGATGCCCGTGCCGACAACCCCAAGAATGACGACGGCCCCAAAGGACTTCCACGAGAAGTCGGACTGGCCGATGCCCCAGCTTCCGTATGGAATCAGCACGATGGCAGCAGCACCCATCGCCCGAGCCATGACGGCAGCGCCGTTGTAGTCCTGCGCGAGTCGTGGCAGGAAGTTGTTTGACGTCGCATAGCCGGTGACGGCAAGCACCACGAAGAACACACCGAGCGGTTGAGCATCGACACCGGAAATATTCGGGAGCGCGAGCAGCACCGCCCCGATCAATCCGACCATGAGACCAAACACCTGACGGCTCTGCGGGGCCTTGCGGGTCATCAGAACTGCAATGAGCAGAACCATGATTGGTGAGATCGAATTGAGCATGCCCGCTACCGAAGATTCGATGCGTTGTTGCCCGAGCGGGAAGAGCACGGCAGGAGCAGCGTTGCCGGCAATTGCGACGACGGCTAATGGTCCCCAGGCTGAGCGAGCAACTGGTACTCGGGCGGCTGGCAGGGTGAAGATAACTGCTGAACCGAGCACCATCCGCAGGAATGCAATGGTCCCCGGGTGAAACGAATCGAGCCCGACCGCGATCCACAGAAACGATGAGCCCCAGATACAGGAGATGACGAGTAGCAGGCCCCAATCGCCGGTAGCAAAGTCTCCCTGGTTGGTTCCTTCAGCGGTGAATCGGCTCGCCGAAGGTGCAGACACTTCGGCAGCGTAGTGATCAACCTTGCGCTCGCTCGAATGCCAAACTGCCCGCATGGTTGTGCTCAGGATGATCGGTGGGGTCGTTGCCTGTGTGATCTCGGTGCTTGTCGTCTCGGCTTGCGGTGATCCGTCGGCACTTGAGGACCCAATTGTCAGCGACACGACGGGGTTCGGCGGCGAGGACGGCGGATCGGGTGACCCGGACCTCGAACGCAATAAGAGCATTGACAACCCCACTCGCGTTGATACGAACATCGATGCAGAGTTGATCGACGTCGAGCGGTGGCCGGTGGTGCTGTCAGCACAGGCAACGCAGGTTGACGGTGGAATCTGGCGATTTGACGTAACGCTCAGCAGTCCGTACGACACGCCCGATCGCTATGCCGATGGATGGCGGGTGCTCGACGTGGGTGGTCAAGAGTTGGGAATGAGGGTCCTGACGCATGATCACGCGTCGGAACAGCCATTCACCCGGTCACTTGATGGCGTAGCCGTCGCACCGACCGTCTCGACGGTGTTCATCGAAGGTCGCGATCAGGCGAACGGATGGAGCGGTCAACGGTTCGAGGTCTCACTCATTCGGTGACCATGATTGGTTTGCCACGATCAAACTTGGTTCATAGCTAGCTGGCGGCTCGAAACCGAGCAGGGTGATCACGGTTGCGGCCACGTTTGCGAGGCCGGGCTCGGCGATCGGCGCGAGCTTCCAGCGTGAGGTGTCGTTGGCATGAACCACAAACGGAACTGCGCTCAACGTGTGGCTGGTCTTCGGCGATCGAACGCCATCCTTTTCGGTCCACATGATGTCGGCATTGCCATGGTCGGCGGTGAAGATCACCACCCCGCCAGCGGATTCGACGGCAGTTATCAGACGGGCGAGTGCCGCATCGAGTGCTTGCATCGACACGATGGTGGCATCGAGATCGCCGGTGTGGCCGACCATGTCGCCGTTTGCGATGTTGATACGTCCCCATTCGTAGTCACCCGATTCGATGAGGCGGATCGTCTCGTCGACGATCTCGGCTGCCTTCATCTCGGGGGCCTGATCAAACGGCACGTTGTCGCTCGCAACCTCGATATACGTTTCAAGGTCCGCGTCGAGCTGACCCGACCGGTTGCCGTTCCAGAAGTAGGTGACGTGCCCGAATTTCTGTGTCTCGCTGACCGCAAAACACCTCAGTCCGGCATCGGTCAAATAGTGGCCCATCGTGTCGTCGATGACCGGCGGATTGACCAAGTAATGATTAGGGACCTTGAGGTCGCCGTCGTACTCGAGCATGCCGGCAAAGAACACGTCGGGCCCGCCGGTGGTATCGAAACCAACGGTGCCGCCGTCATACGTCTGGCTGATCTCGATTGCCCGGTCACCGCGGAAGTTCCACAGCATGACTGCGTCGCCATCGGCCATTGCTCCGATTGGTTCACCGTCGTCGGCGATCACGAACGGGTCGAGGTACTGGTCGCCCGTGTTTGATCCATCGGCATCGGATTCGGCGTAGAAAGCGTCGATCGCCTCGGCAGCGGTAGGGAACTGGCGGCCCTCGCCGAACGTGTGGCAGCGCCACCCCCGTTCGACCATCGGCCAGTCAGCGCCGTATCGATCAAGTGTTATCACCATGCGCCCGCCGCCCGACGCAATGCGGAAGTCGGCATCGCGATCGGCGTACTCGGCGTTGATGTGGGCCAGGACCTTTTCGGTGGCCTCGATGTAGGTCTGCGCCGAGCGGGCCGCGACGTCGCGGCCATCGAGCAGAATGTGCACTCGGCAACGGGTCACACCGTCTGCGGCTGCCCGATGCAACAGTGCATGGACGTGGTCGATGTGGGCATGGACGTTGCCGTCACTATGCAATCCAAGCAGGTGCAAGGTGTGGTCACGGCCGTGCTGCGTGGCCTGCTTCCAGACCGGGGTTTCCCACACCGCACCCGAGGTAATCGCCTGGTTGACCAGCTTGGCGCCTTGATCGAAAATTCGGCCGGCACCCAACGCGTTGTGGCCGACCTCACTGTTTCCCATGTCGTCATCGGTCGGAAGCCCGACCGCAGTCCCATGCGCGGCAATGGCGAGCGACAGCGGGCTGTCGAGTAGGGCGTCGAGTGCCGGCGTATCGGCTTGGGTAACGGCGTTCGATGGTCCCGCTGGGGCGTGACCGACACCGTCGGCTACGACAATGACGACCGGCCCGTCGACGGGGGCAACCGTGGGGTGAGGAACAAGGGGAGTGCGCACGTTGCCGATTCTATGAACTGTTGACCGTGTGATTCGGGTTGAGTCCTCATTGGCGTCGGACCGCTGTTCTAGCGTCGGCGGAGTGGCAACGACATCACAGGTGCAGCTGTGCAAAGTTCTCGGCTGTGAGCGTCCGGTCATCGTTGCACCGATGGCCAAGATCGCGACCGGCGAACTCGCTGCGGCCGCTTCTGGTGCCGGCGGTTTCGGCATCATCGGTGGCGGCTACGGAGATCCCGGATGGATCGCTGAGCACGTCGAACGAGCGGGCGGGGCACGGATCGGTATCGGTCTAATCAGCTGGAACATGACAGCCGGTGCAGTTACCAATGCACTGACGCATGGTCCCGCCGCAGTGTGGTTGTCCTTTGGTGACCCATCGCCTCACATCGCCGAAATTCACGAAGCAGAAGCGATCGCCATCTGCCAGATCGGTACCGTCGCCGAGGCGGTCGAAGCGGTCAATGCCGGCGCCGACGTGATCGTTGCCCAAGGAAGCGAATCAGGCGGCCACGGCCGCCTAGGGCAAGGGCTCTTTGATCTGCTTCCAGCCGTTGCAGCGAGGTGTGGCGATGTGCCGTTGGTTGCCGCCGGTGGCATTACCGATGCTGCGGGACTGCAGGCAGTCGCCGCATTCGGCGCTGGCGGTGTCGCTCTTGGGACGGCGTTCTACGCGACTCACGAGGCGGGCGATCGCCCCGAAGCCAAACAGCGCATGGTCGAATCAACCGGTGACGACACGGTCATCTCGACGGTGTACGACCTGGTCCGCGGACCCGAATGGCCAGCGGGGTACGCAGGACGGTCGATCCGTACCGTGTGGACGGACGAGTGGGCAGGTCGCGAGGACGAACTGCGTGCGGTGGTTGACCCGCTGGTGGTCGAGCACCAGCGCGCAACCGACGAAGCCGACATGTCGGTCCGGGTCATCTGGGCAGGTGAAGGTCTCGACAATGTCACCGACGTCGTGTCGGCTCGATCGATTGTCGAACGGTTTGCCGCAGTTCGCGATGCGTGACAATCAATTCGCCAGCATTGGAGAAGCCGGTATCGCAGAACGCGGCATCGGAGGTCGGTGAGGATCAGTCCACCGCAGAATCGGGCTCGACCTACAACCCCGTTGTTTCGTGGCACCCACGCAGCACGTTGAACACGGTGGTGCCAACACGAAGTGGTGACCCCGTACAGGTCGACCGCCGCAGTGTCATAGATCAGCAGACCCTGGGCAATCGCGACCGCCTGTTCGACCGAGTGGACCGCTGGTGCATGCTCGCCGAGATCAGTGAAGCACCCCGGCGTTGCGTAGTAGTCAAGCGAGGCTGGACCCATCGGTCGATCCTTGCACACTGGCATCGTCGCAGTCCCGGTAGGTGCAGCGGGGTTACGGTTGGCGGGTATGGGCATTGATCTGAAACCGCATCACGCCGAACTCGCAGAGCAGGGATTCACGATCGTTGAAGATCTGATTGCACCCGAATTGGTTGACGCTCTCTTGGCCGATGTCCACCGGCTCGAAGCCGCGCAGAACAGCCGGCCTGCTGACAATCGCTTCGAAGGGAACCGAACGACCCGGACCTACAACCTGTTGGCCTACGGCGAGATCTGGCAACAGGTCCCGACCCAACCCGAAGTGCTGGCCCTGGTTGAAGGGGTTCTTGGTCCGCAATGTCTGGTGTCGAGCTTGGCATCGATTTCCTTAGCGCCTGGTGAGTCGGCGCAGATCATTCACGCCGATGACCAGATCCAGCCGCTCGCCAAACCGCACGTGGCGACGGTCTGCAATTCGATGTGGGCACTAACGGACTTCACCGAAGCCAATGGCGCGACGCGTGTCGTACCCGGCAGTCATCTCTGGCAGAACCCTGACTACTTCGAGACCGATACGACGATCGAGAGCGTCCCGGCCGAGATGTCAAAGGGAAGCGTGCTTGTGTGGCACGGAAGCACCTGGCACGGCGGTGGAGCAAACCTCACCGATGACGATGTTCGTGTTGGTGTGGCGATGAACTACTGCGCGGGGTTTATCCGCCAACAAGAGAACCAACAGCTCGGCGTGCCGGCAGGTGTGATGGCCACATTCAGTCCCGAACTACGCCAACTCTGTGGGCTCGGCATGTACCGCGGGCTGACGGGCAACATCGAAAAGCGCAGTCCGGCCGAAATGCTCTATGGCGACCCGGCCGAAGTGCAGCTCTGGGACGCTGAACCAATCGACGCCGATTGAGCCGCTACGCCAACAGGAGCGTCAGCTGCCTTGACGCGACAATGGGGCACCCTGCACGGTGCCCCAACGTGTCACAACCTGATGGGTTATTCGATTTCGATGAAGATGCACTCGCCGGGGCACTCTTCGGCAGATTCGATGACTGCCTCAAGTCCACCTTCAGGAATGCGGGCTTGGCCCTGGGCGCTTGCGGGGTTCGCCACGCCGTCGAACAGCTTTTCGGTGCCGAAATTCTCAGCTGATTCTTTGACGTAGAAAAGGCCGTCGTCCAAACCGAAGAACACGGCAGGGGCTATCTCTTCGCAGAGACCGTCGCCGGTACACAGATCCTGGTCGATCCAAACTTTCACGTGGGGCCTCCGAACAGCCGAGTCTTCTCAGACAAATGTACTCAGTACGAACACTGAGTCAGCTAGATCAATCCTATTTGGTTCTCGCATATTCCCTCGATTCTGAGTGGGCAAGCAGTCCGGTAAGGGTTCGTGCGTCATTCGAATCGGTTCGTACGAGCGGACTACGATCACCGAAGGACAGGATCGTCTAGCAGATCGAGCCCACAGATGGGGATCCACTCACCCAGCTCTCACTCACCGAGCTCAGAGTTGGCGGGGGCACCCGGTGTCCTCTTTCAAACCGAACGGCATCGCGAAATCTCAATGCTGACCGCTACCCACGGGCGGGTAGAAGTCTCTGAGCTGGCTTCGCGATTCGGGGTGACCACTGAGACGATTCGGCGAGATCTCAGCGAGCTGCAGGACCAGCGGCTGTTACGGCGAGTCCACGGTGGTGCGATTGTTTGGGAAACCGACGAGTTCGAACCCCGCTTGGCGGTTCGACAGGATCAGCATCATGATGAGAAGCGGCGCATGAGTATTCGTGCTCTCGAGGAACTACCTGATACCGGCACGATCATCATCGACTCGGGTAGCACCCTTGCACGTTTTGCCGAATCGGTTCCCCACGACATCAATCTGCGGGTGGTGACGAACTCGCTTCCGATCGCGCAGGTGTTGGCCGAACACAACGACGCAGAAGTGATCGTTATCGGAGGCAAAGTCCGTGCCAACACGATGGCCATGGTTGACGCCGATGCGATTGCTGCCATCGAGCCCTATGTCGTCGACACCGTGTTTGTCAGCACCGACGGACTGACGGCTGAGAAGGGTCTGAGCACGCCGTATCGGCAAGAGGCACAGCTCAAGCGCGCGATGATCGCTCGCGGCAGACGAGTCGTTGCTCTGGTTGATCATTCGAAGTTCGGCAAGGACCAGTTCGTTCGGTTCGCCGAATGGAATGACATCGATGTGTTGATCACCACGGTCGAGGCCGACCCCGAAACGGTGGAGCTGATCGAAGCGGCTGGAACCACAGTCGTACAGACATGAGTCTGACCGAGGCGATCGTGTTGGGCAGGGCCCGCCATCTCGAACTGGTCGCGTGTGAGGTTGCTCGACAAGCGGCCAAATACGTGCGAGTACACCACGGTGAACTCGGGGCTGCTGCGACAAAGTCTTCGCCGACCGACGTGGTCACCGAAGCAGACTTTGGCTCAGAGCAACTGATTCGCGAACAGCTGGCGTTGCGCTGTCCAGGCTCATCGGTGATTGGCGAAGAGTACGACGACACCGTTGGAGACAACCGCATCAGCTGGGTTGTGGATCCGATCGATGGGACGGTCAACTTTATGTACGGGTTGCCGGTCGTATCGGTCAGCATTGCAGCGCGCTATCAGGGACGCACCGTTGCAGGCGCGGTTACTGATGTGCTGAGCACGAGGACGTATTCGGCAGCGCTAGGCCATGGTGCTCGTTGCGATGGAGAAGCCATTGAGGTGAGTCGCCCCGCGTCGCTGGCGACGTCGCTCGTAGGTACCGGCTTTGCCTACGACGCAGCTGTGCGGGCCGAGCAGGCCCAGCTGCTGGCGGAGTTGTTGCCCATGTGTCGCGACATCAGATGTATGGGATCGGCTGCGCTGAATATGTGTTGGGTCGGCGCGGGACTGCTCGACGGCTACTTCGAGCGCAATACCAAAGTCTACGACTACGCCGCTGGAGCGATTGTTGCGTCAGAAGCCGGAGCGGTCGTTGCACTGCCACCCAATGAGAACGACGGGCTGACCATCGCCGTTTCGCCCTCGATAGCCGAAGAGCTTTCGTCAATTATCGCCGTATGAAGACCAGTCTCATCTGACCGGCCAGGATCATGTGAACAGGGCCGTCTGCGCGGCGGATGGGTCGGTTCGACACTGCCACCAGCTCAACAGTTCTGATTCGTTTGTATTGGTTCCCTCTGCCAGGCGACCAGCTGCGATGACGCTGAGCCAGCGACCGAGTTCGTCGCCAGCCGAGCGAAGCTCGGACTCGAAACCGGTCACGTACCGGCGATGCAGAGCGGCCGCGAGCTCGGGGGTGCTGTTCGGCAGGTGCACGGGTGCCGTGATGAGTGCTGGTTGCATGAGAATCGCCGATCGGGTGATGTCGGCAACCGGGTGACCAATGGCTGCGTCGAACCAATCGATGACGATGGGTCCGTCGCGGCCCATGAGCACGTTCCCTGGGTGAAGATCACCGTGCAGTAGCGCCGCTCCAGCTGGTAGCGCCATCGTGATCTCGAGAGCTTCGGCTTGTTCCGATTCGGGCAGCCCGGCGGCGACAATTTTTCGACTGAGCCGATCCGCGAAGTCAGGAACGCCTTCGGGAACGCCAGCATGAAGGACTTGTCGGTGGATCGCGACCAGCTCCTCGGTGAGTGATTCGATAGCAGCGGGGTTGTCGACCATTGCCTGCCAAAGTGATGGGCCAACGATGCGCTCGAAAACGATGGCGGTACGGCCGTCGACCTCGGTGAGGTCGAGAACTTCGGGGGCTGGAATGCCCTCGGACCGCACCGCAATGGTCAGCGACGCTTCAAACGCAGCCCACGCGTTTGGGACATCGTCATGGGAGATCTTGATGACTGCGTTGTTGGCGATGGCATAGACGTCGCTCGTGCGACCCCTGCCCACGAGTTCTCCGAGTCTCACAGGACGACCGGCACGGTCATGTATTGCACGCTCGAAGTCTGGTCTATGTGGGTGGTCGAAGACCAGCGCAAACCAGCACAACCACCGCCGACCTTCGACGGCAACAAGCTTTGTGCGGTCCGATACATAGAACCCGGACACCGAGTGCGGCTACGGTTACAACGCCGATGGCGGAGGGCTGTCGGAACTTTAAAGAAAGAGACATCCATGAAGCGACTTCTCGCGGTTCTTCTTGCATTCGCACTATGTGCCGCAGCCTGTGGTGGCGATGACGATGATTCGTCGGCTAGCTCTGGAGCGTCAGACGACAAGCCGACGATCAGCTTCGTCGTCAACCCGTGGACTGCTTCGGCCCTGAACGTGCAGGTTGCAGCCCAACTCGTCGAGAGCGAACTCGGGTACCCGACTGACATCATCACCATCGATGAGAACGAAGCCATGTTTACCGGTCTTGCCGACGGCACCGTCGACGCAGTGCTCGAGATCTGGCCATCGGGAATCACCGAAACCGAGCAGTCATTCTTTGATGACGGAAGTGTCGTCAATATCGGTGATCTCGGCGCGGTTGGCAAGATCGGCTGGTTTGTTCCGCAGTACGTGCTTGATCAGCGTCCCGAAATGGCCAGCTGGGAGGGTCTGACAACCGCCGATGCAGGCGCCTACTTTGCCACTGCTGAAACCGGAGATCGTGGTCGTTTCTTGGGAACCGACCCGTCCTACTCACAATACGACGCCCTACTTATCGACAATCTTGATCTGCCATTTGATGTGCAGTTCTCAGGCTCAGAAGCAGCAACGGTTGCCGAGCTCGACTCGCGGGCCGCAGCTGGCGAACCAGTGCTGATGTACTGGTGGACGCCGACTGCAGCGGTCGGCAAGTACGACCTCGTCAACGTGTCACTGCCGGCGTTTACCCCTGAGTGCGGCGCCAGCGGTGCAGCAGCCGACGCAGATGTTGCCTGTGACTACCCAGAAGACCCAATCTTCAAGGCAGTGTCGGCCGGTCTTGCAGACAAGGCCCCCGACGTGCAGGCCTTTCTCGAAGCATTCACGATCACCAACGCTGACCAGCTCGAGATGCTCCCGGCAGCTGAGATCGACGGCGAAGATGTTGCCGACGTCGCCGCTGCATGGATCGAAGCCCACGCTGATGTGTGGAGTGCCTGGGTCAGCTGACCCGGTCCATCTATGTCTGATCCTCAGCTGACGTCGGTCAACGCAGCCAGCCTTGCTGGCGACAACATCTTCAAAGTGTTTGGGCCCAAACCAGCCCGGGCTCTTGAGATGGCGGTGGCCGGCGTCAGCCGGGACGACATCCTTCGCGAGACCGGCAATACCGTCGCGGTCCGAGACGTGAGCTTTGACGTAGTGCCTGGCGAAACGTTCGTGGTCATGGGCCTGTCCGGTTCCGGTAAGTCGACGCTCATCCGCTGCATTGCTCAACTGGTCGAATTGACGCAAGGAAGCGTGTCGCTCAATGGCCGTGACTTGACGGCGATGAGCGAAAAGGAACTGCGCGACGTTCGACGCAACAACATGTCAATGGTGTTCCAGCACTTTGGGCTGTTCCCGCATCGACGGGTGATTGACAACGTGGCCTACGGCCTCGAGGTACAAGGCATTGATCGAGCGGCTCGGCACAAACGAGCGCTCGAGATTCTCGACATCGTCGGGCTTGGCGGATGGGGCGATCATTACCCCCAGGAACTGTCTGGCGGCATGCAACAACGTGTCGGCCTCGGACGGGCTCTGGCCGTGGAACCCGACGTGCTCTTCTTTGACGAACCGTTCTCGGCGCTTGATCCGCTGATCCGCCGGGACATGCAGAATGAGCTTCTTCGGCTGCAGGCCGACATGGGACGCACGATCGTGTTCATCACCCATGATTTCGACGAGGCCATCAAGCTTGGGGATCGCATCGCGATCATGAAGGACGGTGAGTTCGACCAGGTCGGCACCGCCCATGAGCTGTTGTCGAATCCGGCGACTGACTACGTCCGCGAGTTCACCGAGGATGTTTCACGAACGAAGGTCCTGACCGCGGGCCACGTCGCGCGAGCTGAAAAATCGGGGGACCCGATGGCGACGATCATCGTCGGAGCCGAGCAGCCGATCGACACGATTCTTGGCACGCTCCTGAGCACGGACGAACCGGTTGCCGTGCGTGGAACCAACGGCGAACTCATCGGGGTTGTCGACCGGTCGGCGGTGATTGAACTCGTGGGAGGAACGTGATCGAACGGGTGAGTCGGGCCCCTAAATGGGGAATCTGGGCTCTCTGTGTGGCGGTAGCGGTTGGCCTACAAGTCGCTTTCGCGTCGAGCGAGAGCTTCCCAGCAGGACTCGATCACACCTTCTCAGATCCGATCGATGACTTCGGTCGTTGGCAGCAGTCGGCACGACGGACCAATGTGTTGTTCACGGGGTTCTTCACGCCGCTCAGCGACATGGTTGGATGGGCGCTCGACACCGTTGAATCGGTGCTGTTGTGGGTGCCGTGGTACGTGCTCCCCGCCGCGATCTTTGTGGTCGTTGCCCGAACAAAAGGATGGGTCGTCGGCCTGATCCCTGCGGCAGTCATGGTCTATCCGGGTTTGGTCGGGCTGTGGGAAGTCACGATCGACACATTTGCGTTGATGATCATCTCGGTTTCGATCGCCGTGGCACTTGGGGTTCCGCTTGGTGTGTGGGGGGCATTGAACACGCGGGTCGAGAAGTCGATACGCCCTGTGCTCGATGCCATGCAAACAGTGCCGGCCCCGGTGTATTTCCTGCCGATGCTGATGTTGTTCGGCATTGGACGGGTGCCGGCGACTTTTGCGACGGTGATCTATGCGCTTCCGCCAGTGGTCCGGCTGACCACGCTCGGCATTCGTGAGGTGCCACCTGCCGCCGTCGAAGCGTCGGAGATGTTTGGTGCGACCAAGCGGCAGACGATGACGCGTGTCCAGCTACCGATGGCCTTGCCCACCATCATGACGGGCGTCAGCCAGACGATCATGATGGCGCTGGGGATCGTTGTGCTTGCCACGTTGCTCGGGGCAGGTGGGCTCGGGCAAGAAATAATGGAGACACTCAGCCAGCGTCGTACCGGACGTGGTTTTGCGACCGGACTGGCAGTTGTCGCTATAGCGATTGTGCTCGATCGGCTCGGCCGTGCCCTTGCCGTGACGGATCGTTCCAAGCTCCCTGGCCGCAAGGTCATGGCCGGAGCGGCGGTAGCCATTGTTGGGCTGACCGTGTTCGGCCTGGCCTCGGGAATCACCGAATTTCCTGAAGTGTGGTCGGTCAAGATCTTTGATCCGATTGACAACGGGGTCGTCTGGATCCGCGACAACCTTCGGTGGCTGACGCGTGGCTTCAATGATTTGGTCGTCGCTGACTTCTATGTGCCCGTCAGAGATCTGCTCACCGAGACGATTGCCTGGCCGGTCCTGTTATGGATCGGGACGTTTGTGGGCTGGCGCATTGGTGGTGTGCGCTTGGCCGTGTTCAGCTTGTCGATGATGGTTGCCGTTGGGCTGATTGGCATGTGGAACCAATCGCTCGACACGCTCACTCAGGTGGTTGCAGCCGTCATCTTGTCGGTCGCAATCGCGGTACCGGTTGGGGTGTGGGCCGGGAGGAACCCTCGGGTCGAAGCGTTTCTTGGACCGATCCTCGATGCGTTGCAGACCATCCCGTCGCTGGTGTACATCATTCCGGCCGTCATTTTCTTTACTGTTGGGGTCGTGCCCGGCATTGTTGCGTCGGTGCTGTACGCAATCGTCCCCGGCATCAGGATTACGGCGCTTGGGATTCGAGAGGTGCCGGCTGAGAGCATCGAGGCAGCGCAGCTGTTCGGCGCCACCCGACGCCAGACCATGCTCGGAGTTCGTTTACCGCTCGCCGCGCCCACGATCATGGCTGGGATTAACCAGGTGATCATGATGGTGTTGGCCATGGTCATCATCTCGGGGTTGGTCGGCGGAGGAGCGCTCGGGTTCGCTGCAGTAAGCGCGGTCAAACGCAGCGACCTTGGCATTGGCTTCGAGGTTGGGTTCGCGATCGTGGCAATTGCGATGATCCTTGATCGAACCACGGCTGCTGTTGCCGATCGGCTTCGCCCGGTTGCTGGCCACTGAGCACGGGTAGTCACCCAGCGTCAGCCTGTGCCGGCGTGCACAGGTTGCCGAATGTCACTACCTTTGTCTGTATGAACTTTGGCTGTATGAAACGAACGATTCTGGCTCTCGTAGCCATGTCCTTATTGGTGGTGCTGATCCCGACTCAGGCCGAAGCCCAACAGGTGCGCACGCGGTCCGATCAGCCGGCGCTGGTACGCCCGGTACCCACCAAGCCGACTAATGACGCGCCGGCTGATGCAAGCGCCGGACGAATTCGTCAGCCGATCTACATCGGATTGGGTGATTCGTTCGCGAGTGGTGAGGGAAACAACACCGGCAACTATGACCCGGCCACCGACACCGCAACGAATACGTGCCATCGTTCGAACGACAGCTACTCGTCGATCATTGGTGGTCCTACGAGCTGGTTCTTAGGCATGGAGTTCGTTGCGTGTTCGGGCGCGAAAATCGAAAACATCGACACCCTTGGTCAGAACGGCGAGCCGCGCCAGCTCGACATCTTCACCACGGCGGCCAACACGAGCGCACCTCGCATTATCACGATGAGCATCGGTGGAAATGACGCACAGTTCGTACCAACCCTCAGCGCATGCGCCGGTGCAACCGACTGTCATCTCGACCCAGCAGTGACCGGTCCGGTCGACGCGGCGATAGCGGCGATGCGAGTGCAACTTGAACAGCTCTACACGTCGATCCTGACGCAGCCCGAGAACGCGGACACCTTCTCCGCACTTGTTGTTGTCGGATACCCGCACCTCTTTGGCTCAGGCACCTGTCCAACATCACCGCTTGATCTCAACGTCTTGTTCTCGCCGGCTGAACGGGTGTGGATGGATTCACGCGCCGATGCGCTCAATGCCGAGATCCTTGCGGCGGTGAACAATGTCGCCAGCACGGGTCTGCGAGTTCACTATGCAAATATGGTTCCGGTGTTCGACGGCCACGAAGCCTGTGGTGTCGACGTCACAGCTGATCCGACCACGCAGTGGATCAACGCGCTCGACCTCGCCGAGTTTGAGCATTCGTTCCACCCGAACGAATACGGACATGCAGAGATGGCAACGACCATCAACAAGGTGATTACCGCAGAAGTGCTTCGCTACGTCTAAGCATTGGTGACAACCTGCACCACAGTCGCACACGCGGTGTGAATCTGTCGCAAACGGCTCGTTGTTCGATTCTCGAGAGGGTCGAGCCGGGCCGTTTGCCCCGTTTTGGGGTGATACCTACGGGTTGACGTAGGCCTTGCGGCAGGGGTGGAGGTGACGTTTGCTCATTTCGTTTGCAGGTGCCAGTTCGCACACTGAGGAGGTTCCCCCCCAACCACACACCAATCGGAGAAATCGTCGTGGAAAACATGTTCGCAAAAAAGGCAGTGTCACTTGTGGCAGCCACCAGCATCGGCTTCGGTCTGATTGCCGTCGGCGGCGCTGCCGATGCTTCAGCAGGTTGTGTTGTCGGCCAGGTCGACTGCACCCCCCGCACCACAACCTCAGCTGTAGAAGCACAAGCAACCGAGAATTGCACCACCACCGCAACCGCTGCCACGACCCAGGTTGCATCTATCCAGGCTCAGTCGCAGGTCAAGTACCAGACCGAGATGCTCCAGCAAGAACAGGTCAAAGAAGTCAAAGCCGAGGCACAGATCAAAGAAGTACTTCATGGCGCCGAAGCACACGCCGAGGCAGAGGTCCGAGAGCAGGTCGAACAGGCAATAGTTCGTCCCGCTGCTGAGGTGGCGCAGCTCGAGCCCCAGCTGATGAAGGACAACACGGTCACCGAGCAGCGAGAGGTCGTTGCCGTCGAAGCTGATCGAGCGGTTGGTGTCGACCAGGTTGACGCTCAGTACAAGATCAGCGAGGCCCGCGCTGAACGGGTTGTGGCTAATGAAAAAGTAGCGGTTGCCGAGCAGACACAGGATCGTGAGCTAAAGGCCGAGGTTCAGGTGCTGGCCAAGACTGAAACCCAACAGGTCAGGGAACAGGTCGTTATTCAGGCTGAAGCCCAGCAGCTTCAGCAGCAGGTCGAGTCGGTCAAGCACCAGACGTTGCAGGTCCAGTCTGAAGTCCAGCAGGTCAAGGCTGAGGTCCAGCAGGTGCAGACCCAGGCGGTTCAAGATGTGAAGATGGCGTGTGTAAAGGCTGAAACTGTAAAGGCTGAAACTGTCAAGGTTGAAACCGTCAGGGCTGAAACGGTCACTGCTGAAGTCGTCAAGGTGGCGACGCCTGACCGAATCGAAGTGGTTGCGGCTCCCGTTGTTCCGCAGGTTGCCTACCCTGCGATCACCACTGCCGCTGAAGAGGGCACTGCGTGGGAAGGAATCTCCCCTCAGGCCGATCAGGTTGCTGCGTTGATCGAGCAGCCTGAAGCGCTTGCCTACACCGGTACTGAACAGGACTTGGTCTTGGCCGCAAGTGGACTGATCGCCGTTGGTGGCGTGATGACGATCGCTGGCCGCCGTCGCCGGAACAGCTGAGCAACCTTCATACCCGAACAACGTCACACATACAGATACTGACTGAACCTCGCTCGTCGAGATCAGTCACAGGTTTGACCCGCCCGCCACCAGGGCGGGTCATTGCCGTTTTCGACCTGTTCACGACCCCCGGGTGTTGCGCCGCTTGTTCTTTGCGACGGCGCAATTGGTCTAGGTTCCGACTATGCATTTCTCCGTCTGGCCCGACCCGGGCCGTCCTGTTGATGAAGTTCTTGATCTCGCCCGATTCGCTGATGATCTCGGTTGGTTTGGCTTTTGGTTTGCCGATCACTACATGCCAAACACTGGTGATACATCACTGAAGGCCGGCGACGTACACGAGGTGTGGGGTGTGCTTCCGGCGGTGGCGGCGGTGACCAAGAACATCAGAATTGGCCCGCTTGTTTCGCCCACCTCAGTGCATCACCCAGCAGTGTTGGCTAACCGAGCTGCAACCATTGACCACGTCTCGAACGGACGATTCGTCCTGGGGCTCGGAGCGGGGTGGCAAGTTAACGAACATGCTGCATACGGAATCGAGCTCGAGTCGCCGGGGGACCGGGTTTCGCGCTTTGACGAAGCGATCCAGATCACACGCTCGCTGCTCGATACTGACCGGACCACCTTTGATGGCCGCTTCTACACGCTTAACGACGCACCTTCGGACCCCAGCCCAGTCCAGAACAAGCTCCCAATCACGGTTGGTACCGGTGGCCCGCGCATGCTTCGGATCACTGCCCGTCATGCCCAGGAATGGAACACGTGGGGTGGTCCTGAAATGGCGGGGGACCGACGCCATGCCTATGAGATGGCCTGCGACGACGTCGGTGTCGATCCGGCCTCGTTGCACACGTCTGTGCAAGCGTTGGTGGTCATGACCGACGACGCTGAGAGCCTTGCTTCGATCCGCAGCGGTGATATGGGAGGTCGTTCAATCGCGGGCTCGAACACCGAAATCGTCGAGCAGCTTGGTCAACTCAGGGACTTGGGCTTTGACGAGCTGATCGTGCCGGACTTCACCCTCGGAGCAACCGCCGAGCAACGTCGCGAGGCCTATGAGAACTTCGCCGCGAACATCGCGCCGCAGCTCGCGTAGAGACGAATGTTGATTGGGCGGGTCGAGGTTTCGGCCCGACACGTCGACTCAACTTCTTGCGCCGGGAACGACCTCGTAGCCGGGTTCCTCTGGTTCGTCATCGACGATTTCAGCCGGGAAACCATCTGCCACCACTGACAAACCAGTCGCGTCTTCCAGGCGCCGGATGATGTTCGGTGAGAACTCTCGGGTTCCGTAGCGCTGCTCGCCGTCTTTGAAAATGTCAATCAGAACTGGTGAGACTTCGAGTGGAACGTCGTGGCGCTCGGCGATCTGCTGAAAGATGCCGATGTCCTTGCTCACCAGATCCATGGTGAAGTTGATGTCGCGGCTTCCGTTCAAAATGATTTGACTCTCGGTTTCGTGCACAAACGAGTTGCCCGATGAGATTCGGATCGCCTCATAGGTCGTTGCCAGGTCCATGCCCGCGGCCTTCGATGTCACGAGGGCTTCGGAAAGCGTGATCAAGTTGGCGGTTGCCAGGTAGTTGGTCATCACCTTGAGCACCGAAGCGGTACCAAGCTCGCCGGTGTGCAGAATGCGCCGGCCCATCTTGGTGAGCACCGGAAGTGCCCGCTCAAACGTCGACCGTTCGCATCCAGCAAAGATCGCGATATTGCCCGTTGCTGCTCGATGGCACCCTCCTGAGACCGGGCAATCGATAGGTTCGCCACCCGCGGCAGCCACCAGAGCACCCAGCCGACGAACCTCGGCCTCGTCGGTCGTGCTCATCTCGGCCCACATCTGCCCCGGCTGCAGCGCGGACAAAATGCCGTCGTCTGCTTCGACTACCGCGGCGCTGATCGCCGGACTCGGCAGACAGGTGATCACCATGTCAACGTTCGTCGTCATCTCAGCCGGCGAGTCCGCCCATTTCGCGCCCGCTTCGAGCAGCGGTTCAGCCGCGGCCCGGTCGAGGTCACGCACGGTGAGGTCGACGCCGTTGCGCAACAGGCTTGCTGCCAGCTTGGCTCCAACGTTGCCTAATCCTATGAACCCGATGCGCATGATGTATCTCCTGATTTCGCAGGGCGGTTGCGCCAATCTAGCGACGTGGACCGGTAACTAGTCTCGGAGCTATGAACCATCGAACTGGCCTTCGGGTGGCATCGCTAGCTCCATTCCCAGACATCGAAGCGTTACATCAGATGTTGGTAGCGCACGATGCTGACGTCGAAGTTGTCTCGACGCCGTACGACGAAGGGCTGGCCTTTCGCAATGCGAGGGGTGCGAACCTCGGTCGGCTTCCTGTCGACATGCATGCTCCGGAGATCTCAGATGAACACCGCGCAGTGTGGGAGCGCACCGACGCACTGCTTGCGCTTGACGTGCCGGACAACATCGCTGAGCTGTTTCCCCAGCTTCGGTGGCTGCAGCTCTTGTCGGTTGGTCACGAGCAGCTAGACCACGCACGTCTCGCAGCTCACGGCGTGCAGGTCACCATGGGCGCCGGCATTGCAGCGGCGAGTATCTCTGAGTTTGTGATGGGTCGGTTACTGCAAATCTGGAAGCAGTTCCGATTGATCGACGAACACCAGGCCGAACACCGATGGGTGACCACGTTCGGTGGCGAAGTCGCTGGCAAGACGCTGTGCATTGTCGGGTTGGGTGCGATCGGGCGAGCGGTGGCGGTGCGGGCACGGGCGTTCGGCATGCACCTGATCGCAACCCGGGCATCGGCGGCCGCCGGTGACACGGATCCCGATGTCGACGAACTACATCCGGCTGACATGCTGTTGCAGCTCGCCCCTCGGTGCGATGCGCTGGTCGCGGCGCTTCCGGCTAACCCTGCGGTCGACGGCCTGTTCGACGGTGAGTTCTTTGACGCCATGCGACACGACGCGGTCTTCTGCAACGTTGGTCGCGGCATGCACGTTGTCGAAGCCGACCTGATCGCGGCGCTGGATCGTGGCGGGCTCCGGGCGGCGGTGCTCGACGTGGCACGCACCGAGCCGTTGCCGGCTGATGATCCGCTGTGGGCCGCCGACAACCTGTACTTGTCCCCCCATTGCTCGGTGTCACTCGATCGTTATTCGATCAATACCTACACACTGATGGCTGACAACTTCGCCCGGTTCGTTCAGGGGAAACCACTACGCAACGAGGTGTCGCTCGAGCGCTGAAACCTTGACGGGTTCCGTGTTGGCGTTGCCGTGGCTGCTACTGAGTCCGGCCACGGGTAGGTCGGGTAGGTGCAGCTCGCCGGTCATCAGCCCCAACGGACCTCGAAGCGTGCGCCTCCGAAGCGGGATTCTTCGACGAACACCGCTGCACCGTGTGCTTCGGCGATTTGTTTCACGATGCTCAGGCCCAGGCCGGTGCCGCCGTGGTCTCGGGACCGCGCCTGATCGATCCGCGTGAATCGATCGAAGATG
>CALDYC010000020.1 GCA_937941245.1 uncultured Acidimicrobiales bacterium
CCGATGGGCCTCAAGCGTGGCATCGAAAAGGCAGTGGCCGCCGCCGTTGCATCGATCGCCAAGCAATCGTCGACGATCAAAGGCAAGGCCGAGATCGCACAGGTTGCTGCAATTTCGGCAGCCGATCAGAGCATCGGCAACACCATTGCCGAAGCGATCGACAAGGTCGGCAAAGACGGCGTTGTAACGGTCGAAGAGTCGAATACGTTCGGCATGGACCTCGACTTTGTCGAAGGCATGCAGTTCGACAAGGGCTTTCTGTCTCCGTACTTCGTCACCGACCCAGAGCGCCAAGAAGCAGTTCTTGACGAGCCATACATCCTGTTTAACCAGGGCAAGATCAGCTCGGTGCAGGACATCCTTCCGGTACTCGAAAAGGTCATGCAGTCGGGCCGTCCGCTGATCATTATTGCTGAGGACATCGAAGGCGAAGCTCTCGCCACGTTGGTCGTCAACAAGATCCGCGGCACATTCACCTCGGTGGCCCTCAAGGCCCCCGGATTCGGTGAACGCCGCAAGGCAATGATGCAGGACATGGCGATCCTCACCGGTGGCCAGGTTGTCGCTGAAGAGGTCGGCCTCAAGCTAGACAGCGTCACTGTTGACATGCTCGGCAAGGCTCGCAAGGTTGTCATCACCAAGGACAACACCACGATCATCGAAGGCGCCGGCAAAAAGGCCGACGTTGAGGGCCGTGTCGGCCAGATCAAGGCTGAGATCGAAAACACCGACAGCGACTGGGATCGCGAGAAGCTCCAAGAGCGCCTCGCCAAGCTCAGCGGCGGCGTGGCCGTTGTGCAGGTCGGTGCAGCAACCGAGGTCGAACTCAAAGAGAAGAAGCACCGCATCGAAGACGCACTTTCAGCAACACGTGCGGCTATCGAAGAGGGTGTTGTCGCCGGTGGCGGCACTGCTCTTGTACGTGCCCGCGCTGCTGTTGCCAAGGTTGTCGCCGACCTCGAAGGCGACGAAGCAACCGGTGCTCAAGCGGTACACAACGCACTCGCTGCTCCGGCCCGTCTCATCGCTGAGAATGCCGGTCACGAGGGCTCTGTTGTCGTGCGCGAAGTCGAGTCCAAGAAGGGCAACAACGGCTTCAATGCTTCAACCGGCGTGATGGAGGACCTGGTCAAGGCCGGTGTCATCGATCCTGCCAAAGTGACACGTGCAGCGCTGCAGAACGCAGCGTCGATTGCCAGCCTGCTCCTCACCACCGAGGTGCTTGTCGCTGACAAGCCTGAACCTGCAGCTGCTATGCCGGCTGGCGACCCTATGGGTGGCATGGGCGGTATGGGCGGCATGATGTAACACGCCTTCGGGCTGTTCTTTCGATTGCGACCGGGCCTTCGGGCCCGGTCGTTGTCGTTTTGGCCCGGCCCCGTCGTTCTCGGGCCCGGTCGTGACCGATCAGTCGGTAGCGAATCGATCAGGCGGTACCGAGCTGATCTGCCCAAACCGATGTCGGGTGGTCAGCGAGCGGCTGCACGATTCGGACGATCTCGCCAGGGCGAGGCTCGATTGCCGTGCCATCAGCGTTGTAGCCGGGATACTTCGGGAAGAGCAGCATGCCGTCGTGCGGAGCGTGAATCGGTGGCGTGTTGGCGTCGCTGAGCAGTTCCCGCTCGGTGACGTGTTGGAAGTTGGTCAGGCCCGGCCGTAGGGCCATCGTTGGGTCGTCGAAAGCCTGCGCCCATGTGGTGTCGACAAACTCAAGCTCGGGCTGCGCACGAGCGAGTTCGTCAAGCCGAATGGCGTGGTGCGCAGATCGCGCGATGGTGTCGGCGACTTCAGCCAGCCGATGCAGCGCTTTGGTTGCCCGTTGCTCGGCTGCGGGGGTGAAACCCTTTTCGCCGAGCTCCAATGTCAGCCCAACGCCTCCGTGGAGCCGGACATACTCGTCTGAGCAGCAGGTCCCCGTCGAGAAACCAACATCAGGGGCGCGCGTAACCCACGTCGAGGCAGCTCCGATCGCCCGGGCCCACTGCCATCCTGCGATGTCGAAGGGAAAGATGTAGAAGGGTCGATCGGTGGCCAGGATTGTCTGATGCAGGTCGATAAAGAGGTCTGCGCTCGCAAGAATGGGCTGAAGCTCACGGGCTCGGCTTCCCTCATGATTGTCCGGGGGCGACTCGATGAACACTCGATTGAGGTCAGCTTCGAGGAACCGGCGGTTCTGCGCGCTGGCCTCAGGATTGCCCAGCACCACAGTCAGGCGTCCTCCAAAGGTGGCAGCGCCTGATTGCAATGCTTCGACGAAGGACACAACGGCGGGCAGGCTGCCAACTTCATTGCCGTGAACGATTGCGGCAACGACGACGTGGAACCCATGTTCTCGGCCGTCGTGATGATGGTGGAACGCGTAGTCGAACGGCCCGGCTTGACGGGCGTCGACGAACCGTTGGATCAGCGATGCGAGTGTGTGATCCATCGGCTACGGGACGGCGTTGAAGGTTGCCACGATGTAGTCGACCACCGCGTCGATTTCGTCAGGGTTCAAACGGGAACTGAATCCGGGCATAACCGTGCCTCCGTTAGCGACGAGATTCACGAGTGGAGCATCGTCTTCGGGGAAGAACTGGCCGATGGTTGTGATGTCGGGGCCGCGGCCTCCGCTGCCGTCTGCTGCGTGGCAGTCGGCACACGATCCGGCGTACACGGCAGCTCCATCTGCGGTCACCGTTGCCGAGCCAGCACCGCTCCCGTCTGTATCGCTCCCGTCGGTATCGCTTTCGTTGGAAGGGGCAGAGCCGGTGGCTTCGTCCAGATTGCCGTCACCCCCGTCGGCGTCATCGCCGACGGTGGAGCCCCCGGCGTTCGTTTCGTCGTTGGACGTATCTGGGGTTGGCTGTTCGTTCGAATCGGCTTGCTCAGGTTCCGGTGTCGCTGTTTCGGGTGTCGCTGTTTCGGGTGTTGCCGGCGCAGCTGTCGCCGTCGGTTCGGCTGTGGCGGTGGCGGCAATTGTGGCCGTCGACTCAGTCGTTGGGACAGCCGTGGCCGTCGGCTCAGATACCTCTGTCGCCACCACCTCAGCCGTGGACGTTTCGATAGCTGTGGGCACGTCTTGCCCCGTCGCCGCGTCGCTGGATTGCTCGCCGCTGCACGCGCCAGCCACAAAGAGCACGGTGGCGACGACAAGAGGGAGCCAAGTTCGCCGTTGACCGGGTCCGGTCGTTGCGGGTGCGGACGCTGCATGAATCTGGTTAGGCATCACAATTGAGACTAGGCGGCGAGCCTTGCCGCGCTGCGTCGGTACAGTTCCGAGCTGTGACGACCTTTAAGCGCCCCGGGCCTGACATCGACAAGGTGCATCAGGCCTGGCGGGCATGGACGAATGGTGACGAGCCGCTTCCTGGCCGGACATTGGCCGATCTGAAGATTGCGGGCGTCGACGCAATCGTGGAACAGCTGGTTGCCGACGGGCTGCGCCCGGAACTTGCCGAAGCGTGGAGGTTGTGGGAACGGGGAAAGGTCGGCCCGGCCGAAAGTCTCGTAGCCCTCACCGGGCACGGCTTCGCCGATCTGGTCGAGGCCCTCGTTCGGCCATGATTGGCCCGCCCCCAGGAAGGGGCGGCCGTCAGATCATTCCCCGACCACCAGGCGCGGTGCCTGGTGGGCCACCGCCGTGGAGCCACGTTGCGCCCGAAGATCGGCGTATAGACCTCGACCATTTGGTCGCCAGGCTCGCCGGTCGTCGAGCGCGTGTCAATGGCAGCGGCCCAGCACCCACTGGACGAACGTCTGCTGTGCTGATTGCGTTGTGGCCCGACGGCGACGACACCAGCGTGCTTCTTACTCGGCGCAGCCCTGCCATGCGTTCACACACGCACGAGGTGAGCTTCCCGGGCGGCCGACATGACGATGGCGACGTCGACCACGTGACGACTGCGTTGCGCGAAGCTCACGAAGAAGTCAATCTCGACCCGACTCAGGTGACGATCGTCGGGGAGTTGGACCGATTCGTCACGGGCGGAAGCGGGTCGTTGATCCACCCGTATGTTGGCATTCTGGACCGCCGGCCGATGGCGCTCGTGCCGAACCCAGACGAGGTCGAAGCCATTCTGTATGTGACATTGGGCGAGCTGTTGCTTGACGAGGTGTGGCGCGAGGAGCGCTGGTCTCGTGGCGACTTGCCCGAGCACCGGGTGACGTTCTTCGAACTTGTAGGCGACACGGTCTGGGGAGCGACCGGCAAACTGTTGCGGCAACTGTTGACGATTGCGACCGATCCGTGATCAGTCGAAGATCTCTTCGCCAACGATCGTTCCAGTCGGCAGACGCATGACAACGAGCGCCAGGGCAGCGGCCGCTCCGAACATCAGCACTGCGGTGAGTGAGAAGATTTCAACCGCCTGACCGGCGGCGATGTTGGCGATGGGCACCGTACCTCCGAATGACAGCACCCAGAGTGCGGCGACGCGACCGCGCACAGAGGCATCGACATGCTCCTGCCAGGCAGTCGCAAGCGTGGTCGGTAGGGCGAAATAGAACAGGCCCACAAGAAAGATGGCGATATAGGCAAGCCCAATGCTCCGCACGAGCGAGAGCCATCCGAGGGCCCCTGCGAATCCGATGAGTGCAAAGGGTGCCACCCGTGCCGCTGGCAGCCGAAGAAACACGGTGCCCACCAGTGTTGCTCCACCGAGTCCGCCTAGCCCGAACAGTGCATAGAACCAGCCGTATCCGGTGCTTTGGGAGTCGATGCCAAGGTTGACTTCGGCGATCGCTGGAAGCTGGCCGATGAACGGCAGGCAGAACAGGGCGAACAAGAACATCATCAGCAAGGGTCGGCCGACCTGCGGTGCATTGAACGCAATTTTGAAGCCACCGAAGACACGCTCTTTGAAACTTCGGGAGGTAGCGGTTCCAGCGGGAATGTGCGTCCGGTAGATCGCGGTGAGAACGAACAGATAACTCGCGCCATTGAGTGCGAACACCTCTGCAAACCCGAAACGACTGACGAGCAATCCACCGATTGCTGGTCCGACCACGCGTGTGCCGTTGGTCTGCATCGAATTGAGAGCAATTGCCGCAGACAAGTTACGTTCGCCAGCAATCGCAGGAATCACCGACGTCAATGCCGGCGCGTATAAGCCCTGTCCGAGACCAATCACGAACACGATGATCAATAGCGACGATTGCGCAATCTCGCCATCGATCAGCATGGCTGCCAGAACGAATGTGAAAACCATCTGCCACGCCTGACAGGCCAATAGCAACTTGCGTCGGTCAGTGGTGTCAGCGAGTGAGCCGCCGACGAGGCTCAAAATGCCAAGCGGGCCGAGCTGAGCGAAGACGATGGCACCGAGATAGGCGCTCGATTCGCTGATCTTCCAGCCGAGCACACCAAGTGCGGCGGTCTGCAGCCAGCGCCCAGTATTCGACAGTGAGGTGCCGATAAAGAGCCGCCGAAAGGCTGGAACGCTCAGCGCGTCTCGGGCTGTTCCCCGGTCGTCGAGGTCGATTGCCTCGTTCGTCACCCGAGAGCGTGCTTGAGGTCGTCGAGAAGATCCTCGACGTTTTCGATACCCACAGACAGGCGAACCAGTCCAGCATCGACCTCAAGCGGTGACCCAGCAGTCGACCCGTGGGTCATACCGGCAGGTACCTCGATGAGTGACTCGACGGCGCCGAGGGACTCGGCGAGCGTGAACAGCTTTGTCGACGTCACAATGCGTGCTGCGGCGTCTGCGCCGCCGACAGGCACGAACGAGACCATGCCTCCGAAGTTGCGCATTTGGTCGCGGGCGACTTCATGGCCGGGGTGTCCAGCGAGTCCGGGATAGAGGACGGTTTCGACCGCGGAATGAGATGTCAGCAGGTCAACAACCGCTGTGGCGTTCTCAAAGTGGCGGTCCATGCGCACGCCAAGAGTCTTCATGCCTCGCAGGAGCAGATAGCAATCGAATGGGCTGATGACCGCGCCAGTCGAGTTCTGGGTGAACGCGAGATGTTCAGCCAGTTCGTCATTGTCGGTGGCGGCCAGTCCGCCGACGACATCAGAGTGCCCGCCGAGGTACTTCGTCGCGCTGTGCACGATGAGGTCTGCGCCGAGCGCTGCAGGTTGTTGCAGGTAGGGGGTCGCAAAGGTGTTGTCGACGATGCACAAACCTCCCTGACGGTGTGCTTCGGCCGCAACAGCGGCGATATCAAACACGTTCAGGTTGGGATTGGTTGGCGTCTCGAGCCACACCAGCTTGGTCGCCGGTGTCCATGCGGCAGCGACTTGAGAGACGTCGGTGAGGTCCACGGCTGTCCATGTGACACCAATGCGACTGTAAATCTTGTCGAGTAGCCGGAAGGTGCCGCCATAGGCGTCGTTGCCCAGCAAGACATTGTCGCCAGGATTGAGCATGCGCAAGATCGCGTCTTCAGCGGCCATACCACTGCCAAAGGCAAAGCCGTGCTTGACCTGTTCAAGTGCCGCGATGGATCCCTCGAGAGCTTGCCGGGTGGGGTTGCCAGTACGGCTGTATTCGAATCCTTTGTGCTGATTCACGCCTTGTTGGGCGTACGTCGTGGCCAGATGCACCGGAACGGTCACTGCCCCGGTTTGCTCATCGGGTTCCTGCGATGCATGGATCGCACGAGTATTGAAGCCTGAGGTGTTCACGATTCGCTCGCAAGGAAGTTGAGGACGTCGGATTGGGTGATGACGGCGACCGGGCGGCCCCCGTCGAGAACAAGGCTCGCTCGTCCGCCTTCGAGGGCCTCGACTGCGAGCGATACTGACTGGCCAATGCCGAGGGTGTTGAGTTTGGGACTCATGATCTTCTCGACTGTCATCGCAAGGGTCGACGGTTCATCGTAGGCGAGCTGCATGAGCCGAAGCTCGGTCACCGAACCCTGTACCTCGGCAGCCGAGAGCGGCATTGGGCCCTTGGCTACGGGGAGTTGCGACACGCCATGGTGCTTCATGAGATCAAACGCTGCTCGGGCCGTGTCTTCGGGCTGGACATAGAGCAGTGACGGCATATCACCCGAGCGGGCACCGAGGACATCACGTACTGTCGCGCCTTCGGACTCGAGGAAACCAAATGACGCCATCCAGTCGTCGTTGAAAACCTTCGACAGATAGCCCCGGCCCGAATCGGGGATAAGTACGACGACGAGGTCGTCGGGGCCGGCTTCGGCGGCGACAACTCGTGCGGCGGCCACCGCTGTTCCGCAGGAACCGCCGATCAACAGGCCTTCTTCTTGCGACACTCGCCGCGCCATGCCAAACGAATCGGCGTCGCTGACCGCAATGACCCGGTCAACGAACTCTGGAGCGTAGGTTTCGGGCCAGAAATCTTCGCCGACGCCTTCGACGAGATAGGGCCGACCCGAACCGCCTGAGTACACCGACCCCTCGGGGTCTGCAGCAATAATCTGAATGTCGGGGTTCTGCTCTTTGAGATAGCGGGCGACGCCACTCAACGTTCCACCGGTGCCGGCGCCAGCAACGAAATGGGTGACTCGGCCTTGGGTCTGTTCCCAGATTTCTGGGCCGGTGCTGGCATAGTGCGCGGCCGGGTTTGCCGGGTTCGCGTACTGATTTGGTCGGTACGCGTTCGGTACCTCGTTGGTCAGCCGTTCAGCGACCGAGTAGTACGACGTGGGATCCTCGGGAGCGACCGCAACCGGGCAAACGACAACTTCGGCGCCGTAGGCCCGCAGCAGGTCGACCTTCTCGGGCGACACCTTGTCGGTCATCACGAAGATGCACTTGTAGCCGCGTTGGCTGGCAACAATGGCGAGGCCGACTCCGGTGTTGCCAGACGTCGGCTCGATAATCGTGCCGCCGGGTTTCAGCAGGCCTGACCGTTCGGCTTCGTCGATCATGGTCAGAGCGGGGCGATCCTTGGAGCTGCCTCCGGGATTCGTCATTTCTAGCTTGGCGACGATCTGACACATCGAGTCGTCAACAACCTTGTTGAGCCGGACCATTGGTGTGTTGCCGATGAGGTCAATGGCTGAATCCGCGATGTCCACCCCGCCACGGTACCGACCGTTATCAGCCGTCAGGTTGCCGAAAGCACCTCGGGTGCGGACGAGTACCAAAACGGTTCGTGACTGGCGAAATCAACGACCGCCGCCGGCTCGGGGCGAGCGAGCAGGAATCCCTGTCCATTTTCGACCCCGAGTGATCGCACGGTGTCGAGTTGGTGCACCGTCTCGATGCCTTCTGCGGTTGTTGTCATACCCAGCGTGCGGCTGAGCTGAACGATCATCGCGAGAATGGCTACGTCGGCCGGGTCGTGTGCCTCGAGCGCAGTAACGAATCGTCGATCGATTTTGAGATTGTCGAAGGGCATGTCGCGCAGCATCCACAACGAGCTGTACCCGGTGCCAAAGTCGTCGATCGATAGGGCGATGCCAGCGTCGGCAAGCTTCTGGAGTTCGTTGAGCACGGCTTCCTGATCGCGCATAAGCGCCGTTTCGGTCACCTCGATTGCCAGCGCATTGGTGGCAAGACCACTGTTCTCCAGCTGCTGGATCAAGCCGTCGGTCACGTGAGAACGTTCGAGGTCCCGAGGGCTCAGGTTGACGCGCATGGTGAAGTTCGGGTCGACCTCGCTTCGCCAGGCCTTGGTCGTTGCGAGTGCATCGTCGAGAACGAAGGACGCCAGGTCGTGGCTGAGGCCGAGGTCCTCGCACAGCGGGACGAACTCGGTCGGCGAGACCATGCCGCGGGTTGGGTGCATCCAGCGCACGAGTGCTTCGGCCCCGACGATTTGACCGGTTCGCAGATCGAATTCCGGTTGATAGTGCACCAGTAGCTCGTTGTCTCGAACTGCGCGCCGCAGATCGCTCTCAAGATTGCGCGCCCGGCCGTTGGTGCTACTTGGCGTTCGGTGCGCGTAACGGTTGCGTCCGTTCGCCTTGGCTTCCTGAAGCGCTTTCGAGGCCCCTGCTAGGACTTCGCGCGGACCGTGACCGGTGGCAGCCTCGGCGATACATACCCCAACGCTGAGTCCGAGCATGATCGGGTCGTGATCTGACACAAACGGCTGATCGGTAATACGGAGCAACTGTTCGGCCACATCACAGGACCGTTGGTACGAACCGCCAGGAATGACAAGTCCGAATGCGTCGCCAGCGACTCTGGCGAGCGTCCAGGTCGGGTCAAGAGATGAGCGCAAGCGGTCAGCGAATAGACGCAAAATCTGATCGCCGCCGCGAAAACCAAGAGCGTCGTTCACTGCGCTGAAACGGTCGAGATTGACGATGAACACCGATGCGTCGACCTGAGCCAAGCTCAACGCAGCGACTGCCTCGGCGAAGTCGAAGCGATTCGGCAGCCCCGTCAGCTCGTCTCGACCAGGTGCTGGCTGTTCGGCTGGTGCGTGGTTTGCCTGCCGAAGAAACTCGGCGATCTGTGACAGCGTGGCATGGGCGAGGTCGAGGTCGGGTTTGTTCGGCGCGACTTGACCGCCCCACATGACCGTGAGGGAACATTCATCGTCGTCCCGCAGCGGAACAGTGATCTGTGAACACGTGATGGTCTGGTGCAACGTCTGCAACGCGTCTGCCTGGTCCGGCGTCAGATGCACATGCCACGACTCACCCGGGCCGGGCACATCGAGCACAAGGTCGACGTGAGGCGCCGACAAGGCGGGCAGCTCGCTAGCGAGTTCATCGAGCTGAATGCAGCCGCTGCTGGCCGGCTTGGTGAAGGTGACCTCGTCAGGTCGCTCACTTGAGACGAGAGCTACGCCCAACAAGCCCATCTGGGTGCGAACGCTTTGTAGGGCGGCGATCAATGTGGCGGTTTGATCAACGACCTCATGGTGGTCTTCCGTCGGACCTGGCAGCGGGGATGGATCTGGCAGCCGGGTGACAACGCGTTTCGCCGCGTCGGAGGGGCTGCCCCCGAGGTCTGCGGCGAGAACTCGCAGAAACGTCGAAGCAGGGACGGCCATGGCCGCCCGATGAGTTGATGATACGCCCTCGCCCCTACGCATGTACCCAGAGTAGGACGGCATTGAGCCGAAGGACATGGGTAAAGATCCCAGTCAAACTTCAGCTGAAATATGGTCAGTTGGCGTGTAGATCCTCGTTCAGACCCTGCCAACCCGCGTCTTTGCGGGGAAGTGCTTCGACGACGCCGGTCTCGGAGTTGCGTCGGAACAGCAGGCCGTTTGACCCAGATAGGTCGCGGGCTTTGACGACCGTGCCGTCGGGGAAGGTGACTCTGGTTCCAGCAGTCACATACAAACCAGCCTCAACAATGCAGTCGTCGCCGAGCGAGATGCCCAATCCCGCATTCGCGCCGAGCAAGCAGTCCTTGCCGATGCTCACCACCTCGGTGCCGCCGCCGCTGAGTGTTCCTTGGATTGAGGCGCCGCCGCCGATATCAGAGTGATCGCCCACGATGACGCCCTGGCTAATTCGGCCCTCGATCATTGCCGAACCCAAGGTGCCGGCATTGAAGTTGCAATAGCCCTCGTGCATGACGGTGGTCCCCGAAGCCAGATGAGCACCCAGCCGGACCCGATTCGCATCGGCAATGCGCACCCCGTCGGGTGTTACGTAGTCAAGCATGCGCGGGAACTTGTCGACGAGCTTGACTTCGACTTCGTGGCCTTGGGCTCGCAACCGGGCTCGGGTGAGATCAAAGCCTTCAGGGGCGAACGGACCGAGGTTGGTCCACACCACGTTGTTGAGTAATCCAAATATCCCGCTGAGGTTGACTGCATTCGGGATAACAGCGCGATGCGACAGCAGATGCAGGCGGAGGTACACGTCGATGGTGTCGACGGGAGGCTGATTGAGATTGTCGATGAAGCTGGCCACCACAGTTCGGGTGCCGCCCAGAGCCGGGAGCTCAGCGATTGCCGCAACGGCTTGCCACGCAGCAAGGTTGGGGTGTGGGCCATCGCCGGTCGCGAGTTGTTGCAGCGAAGCGATTGCCTTTGCTGCGGTGTCGTTGTCGATCCGGACGGTTGAGGTGCCAGTGCGGTACCCGACCTGTTCTGCGAGCACTGCTGCTGATCCCCATGCCTGTTCGACGTTGACGTGGGGGAACGACACGTCGAGGATTTGGTCAGCGGGTCCAACCGTCGCAACGCCGACGGCCCAAGCGGCAGGCGCTTCGTAGCCGTTTAGTGCGGCTTCGAGTGCGGTGACGGCGGTTGAGAGGTCGCGTGCTGGCCTATCCGGCTTCGGCATGAGATTCTGCATGTCTTCGAGGCTACGAGCTGACAGATGCTGAGCCGTAAGTTGGCGGTGGTGGTGGGCTGCCGACGGCGGGACGGGGAGTGGCCGAAACTGCGAGTAGCAGTTCGCCGTGCAGTAACGCGCCGGCTAGCCCGCTTGCGAGGGCAAGGAGCACGGTGATCAGGGCAGGGGCGTCGAATCGGTTGGCGACAAGTCCGACCAATCCGAACCCAACAAGAAATGCTCCGGCGGTTGCTGCCGACCGCCAACGGGTTCGCACCGGAACATCGGCGCTGCCCCAGGCCCGCGCGACCGCGGGGATCAACAACATCAGTCCCCACGTGCCTGGAAGAATGTACAGCCACATCATGGGCTGGCTCAGGCTTCGTCGTCGGCGAGGAGGCGGGTCACCGCGAAGTCACTTTCGGTGAACGTGCTGTTCGGGATGAGCGCTATCTGGCCGTCACACACGACTTCGACTGCGGTGGCATGCATGGCGACGACCGTGCCCCCGAGATGATCGGAACTAACGACATCGCCGGGAGCGATCATTCGGCGAATCGCACGGCCGCAGGCAACCTCGGTGGCGACTGGCCGGCTTCCGAATCCGACGACGAGTGCAAAGGCGAGCGCCAGACCGAAGACGCAGGCGGCAACGACGATGTTGATGACCGTCGTGTCGATGCCAAGCTGCGATGCGGCAAGAATCGCGGCGAACGCGCTCACGATGGCTTTGATAACGGACGGAATTTGTTCCCCTGCTCGTCCCATCGTCGAGCCGATTGACTGACGGACGCCGGTCGAAACCAACGTGCCCATGACCCCGCCGAGGATTACCACGATCAGAGCCGAAAGAGCGCGAGGGAAGTACCTGATTGCATCGTCTCGGAGCTCTTCTAGCGACTCGGCCCGGATGACACCAAGTGCGACGAGCAAGCCGGCGACGATGAAAAGTGACATCGTCATGCTCGCAGCGGCTCCGGCGAAATCTGCCAGCTTGCCTCCGCCCTTGTTGAAACGGCCGCGGACGACGCGCGATGCGGCCGCCCCCACGATGAATGCCGCGGCGATTGCCACGCCCGCCCAGATCCACTGCATCATTGGTCTCCTGTAGTTTCTTCGTCCACCGGCGGGTTCGCCATTGCTTTAGCCGTGTGGAACGGTACGGCCAACAGTTCGCCCAGTAACGCCAGACTGCCCCGAGCAGCGAGGCGTTCATCGATGCCTGTGGTCAGGCGAGCGTCGATGTCCTCAGGAACGACAAGGGCCAGTATCAGTGCTGCTCGTACCAGGTCTGACGACTCGGACAACTTTGGCTCGAGCCGTGCTGCGCACCGCACACACGTCGTCACATGATCATCGACCGAAGGATTGCCGTCATCGAGCCAATCGTCGAGTCGTTTCATCGAAGGGTGAAAGCCCGGGAGCTTGTCTAGACGACTCACGGTTGCCACCCTTCAAGGGCGACGGCTAGTTGCCGGCGAGCCCGGAGCAGCCTGGTCTTGACCGTCGGCATGGGAAGATCAAGAACGTCGCAGATCTCGTCGTAGCTGAGGGACTCGATTTCTCGGAGCACCACGATCGACCGGCTCGTCGGGTCGAGCAACGCGAGTACTTCGTGAAAGCGATCGATCGCCAGGCGGTCTTGAACCTGGCTCTCGACGGTTCGATGCGAGATCTGATCTGGTAAATCGTTGGGATCGCGGAACTCGTCACGGCGCTTGCGTAGCAACGAAATGGCTGTGTTGTGGGTGATCCGGAGCACCCAGTTGCGCAGTGGCGCATCGCCTCGAAAACTCGGCAGCGCTTGCCATGCCTTGATAAGCGCATCTTGGCTAGCGTCTTCGGCGAGGGACACATCACGTGTGACGGATAGGGCGACGCGGTACACCGCATCGCCGTGCTCTCGGACGAGGTCTTCCATCGAAAGGCTGCCGGGTGCGATTGCGTGCGGCCCAGGTGGTCGGGCGTCGTCATCGGGCTCGTCTGTGCCCCTCGGCGCTGGTGCAAGTCCCGTGTGGGAGGAGTGCCCTGAGCGCTCTGCTGGCCTGCGTGAGTCCGCGGCGGCGATCGAGGTTCGAACCATCGCCGATGAAGCACGGGAGCCCCCGGAAGCCGCTGCTGTTGCGAGCAACGGAGCGGCGAGCAGCTGGCGGGCCGCCTGAATGATCTGCTGTGCGAGGTGATCCGGCAAGGCCGCAGCCCAAAAAAGTCGCTGAGAAAACGCCGGAACCGCACCAGATGGTGATAGAGCAACCGAGGACGTTCCGACCGGGATGGCCGCGATGCGCGTAAATGCCTTGGTGGTCATCACATCGGCTTCGAATCTGAGGCCATGAATCTTGAAGTCATACGCGACTTTCCCGGTTGTGTCACGTCTGAAGATACACACCGCACCCTGTGGAGGACACACAACATGAATACTTTGGCTGGGATCAGTATCTCTGACAGCCTTCAAGAGACGTTCGACGGACTTGGCGCTTTCTTGCCCAAGCTCGTCGGCGCAATCATTATCCTGCTTATCGGCTGGTTCGTTGCGAAGATCATCTTCCGCATCATCGCCACCGTGCTCAAGAAGGCTGGCTTCGACAAGCTCGTCGATAAGAGCGGCCTTGGCGGCCCACTCGAAAGCGCTGGCTTTGCCGACGCTGGAGTGTTCCTTGCCAAAGTCATCTACTGGCTCATCATGGTGCTCGTCATCAAGATGGCAGTTGAAGCTCTTGGAATCGAAGCTCTGCAGAACTTGATGGACGACCTCGCTGCTTGGATGCCCAAGCTGTTCGTTGCTCTCATCCTCATCTTCGTCACTGGCGCAGTTGCCAACTTCGTCCGGGGCATCGTTTCGGGCGCAACGTCAACGCAGAGCTGGGGCAACGCCGCAGCCACTGCAGCATTCGGTGGCATTTGGTTCATCGGTGGCATGGCAGCGATCAATCAGATCGAAGTTGCAAGCGACATCGTCGACACGCTCTTCACGATCATCATGAGCTCACTTGCTGGCATCTTGATCATCAAGTACGGCGTTGGTGGCATCTGGGCAGCGCGTGATCGCTTCTGGCCATCCGTGTACAACAAGGTCGGCGGCGCAACCGAAGACCGCAGCTGACGCATTCACTGGCTGCCTAGGTAGCCAAGCGCTCATCGACCCGCCCGGGTTGCGTGCTGAGAAATTTCTCAGAAATCACGCGACTCAGGGCGGGTCTTGCGCGTCTGGACTGTTGTGAGCGCATTGCGATGCGCTCAACCGGTTCCGGAGGTGAGGGTTCCCGCCACCCAAGAAACTTCGGACGCGGGCTTCGGCCCGCAAAATCGGGAGGACAGGTTCCCGCCACCTGAAATCCCATGTGATGGGGGCCCTCGGGCCCCCATCCTCCTTTTTGCCCTACGGGGACACCCCCAGCACATTGCTGCCCGGGGACGCGGCCTCGAGAGACCGCGAGCTAGTCAGGCGTCGCTCGACGCGAAGATCGCGGCGTTCTGAGCAGCTTGATCATCGGCTAGAGGTCGGTGATACGGGCGAATACTTCGACGGGCCCAGCAAGTGGCGTCAGCGACGGGTGCGTCGCTGCATCGTGGATTGATTTGACGAATCGGCGATGATCGTCTCCCTGATCCTGCGGGTCGATGCCCATTGTTGACTCGTGCTGGCTGCGATGGGCTTCGAGGGACGCAATTTTGGTGTCGAGGTATCCGTCGACACGCTCGGCATGGTTCGCCTGGTCAGCTTCGAAAAGCCATAGCTCGTCGGGCCGATGATGGGCGATGCCATGATCGGGGAAGAAGTGTGGGTCCCGTGCAGCAACGACAGCATCGGCGACGAGGAAGCCGGCTGCTCGGTGGTCGGGATGCAATCGGTAGCGCTTCCAGGGGTCGTGGCTCAGCACGATGTCGGGTCGCAGCTGGCGGATGTACCGGGCAAGCGCACTGACAGCCTGGGGCGACTGACGCAGCTCGCCGTCGACCCATCCACAAAAAGCGACAGTGCCGGTTGCGCCGAGCACTCGAGCAGCATCGCGTTGTTCGCTTTGGCGGGTTTCAACCAGTGCCGCCAAGTCGGCTTCGGGGTTCCAGGTGCCCTTCGAACCATCGGTGCATACGACAATGCTCACCTCGCATCCGTTGGCTGCCCACTTGGCGAGAGTGCCTCCGGCCTGAAGCTCGCTGTCGTCGGGGTGAGCCGAGATGGCAAGCGCCCTCGCCGGCGTCGGCCGGTCGATCGATTCGAGCGGTAAATGGGACGGGTCGAGCCATTCAGCTGAGATGGTCACAAAATTCTCGATTCTCGTTGAGGTGTGTGCAAAGAACTCGGGTCACAGAAGCAGTTACGTGGCCAACGTCGATCCGTCAGGAAGCGCAAGGTCCTCGGGATGATCGACGTCCCAGCCGAGCGCTGCATCGTGTATGACCCTCAGGCCATGTCGATGCCGGACCGCCTCGGCGACGTGACGGGCGAACGATCCGCTTCCGTATGCGAACTCGAATCGCAACGACGTGGGCACGATCATCACATTGGTTCCGGTGCGGTGTCGATCGGGAACGATGGTCACACCTGGCCACCCGCCAAACGGCGTGAACGGCGTCGCCAATGGCAGGTCGCTGTGTGCGATCGCCACATCGGTGAACCCGCAGTCCCGAAGGTGTGCAAACCCAGCTGCGACTGCTTCGTTGAGGCCGGTGCCCGGACACCAGATCACTTGAGCGCCCGCAGAATGTGCCCACTGCGCTACGTCGTCATCATCGCAGCAAACCCAGACCTGACCGGGGCTTTGAGCGCGAACCACCCGCGAGGCCATTCGACGCGCGAGTGTGGCTCTTTGGGTTGACGACAACGCCGAGCTCAACCGCACCTTTGCCTGGCCAAAGGCCTTCACCGGAACGAGAACGGCGGTCTGGTCGACCGCTCGAATCGCCCCAGTCACACGTGCAGCATAGGGCTGGCACCGCTGTCGCATAGAGTGCGCCGAATGGAGATGCGAGTATGCGTGCTGGGTGGCGGGTCCTGGGGCACAACAGTCGCATCGCTTGCGGCACACAACGCTGCGACAACACTTTGGTGTCGCGATGAACAGGTCAGTGCGGATATCAATGAGCGCCATGTGAATGGCCGCTACCTCGAGGGCTACGAACTTCACCGCTCCTTGACGTCGACGACAGACCTCGAACGAGCGCTGTCGACCGCTGACGTGGTGGTGGTCGCCATACCGTCGCATTCGTACCGAGAGACGCTGACTGCTGCTGCGCCATTCATTCGTCCATGGGTGCCAATTGTGAGCTTGACGAAAGGGCTTGAGCATGGGACCCGCCAGCGCATGTCAGAAGTCACAAACGATGTGCTTCCGGGCCATCCGGCAGGAGCGCTCACCGGCCCCAATCTCGCCAAAGAAATCCTGGCCGGCGACGCAGCGGCATCGGTGATCGCCATGGCCGACGACGTCGTCGCGGAGGCACTCCAAGCCGTGTTCTCGACATCATCGTTTCGGGTGTATCGCAACGATGATGTCATCGGCTGCGAACTTGGGGGCGCGCTCAAGAACGTCATCGCCGTCGCATCGGGTATGGCTGATGGATTGGGTACAGGCGACAACACCCGCGCTGCGGTCATCACCCGCGGACTGGCCGAGCTGACCAGGCTCGGCGTGGCCATGGGGGGCCGCCCCGAAACCTTCGCCGGGCTGACCGGCATGGGGGACCTCGTTGCCACCTGCATTAGTCCTCAGAGTCGCAACCGTCACTTTGGTGAACAGCTCGGCAAAGGGCGCACGGTCGACGAAGTTGCGGCATCGATGAGCCAAGTCGCCGAGGGCGTCAAATCTGCACCCGTTGTCGTGGAGCTCGCAGCAGAGCACGGTGTCGAGGTGCCGATCGCAACCGAGGTGCTTGGCGTCGTCAGCGGAGAAATCACAGCGGCCGACGCCTTTCGGGGCCTACTCGGACGGTCGATCAGTCGTGAAGTTGAGGCCCCTGAATGATTACTGCACTCGCCCGCAAATTCGGCTTCACAACGACGGTTCCCGCGACCCTCGTCGACGGCTGGACCGTGCCGCAGGTCGACATCAACCGGGTGGTCTATGTGGCGCCTCGTGGCGGTGCTGCCGGGGTGCACGTCGATGAGCGGGGAACGATCCAAGTAAGCCATGCCGCATGGACGCTGACGTGGTCCGTCGCCGCAGGTGCAAACTGGCATCACGCCGCTGCAGCCACATCGCGAGTGACCCGCAAGCTTGACGGCACCGCCGTCGTCGAGGTCACCATGGTTACTCCAGACGGCCCGGTCCGCCAGCTCATCGTTGCTGCGGTGGTCGACGGCCGGCCAGCAGTCACAGTGACGTTCGTCAACGACGCTCGTGTCGCCGTCGCTGTTGCGGCTGTTGTTCGGCCACTGACTCATCGTGGGCGAGGAAGTACCCCCGAGATATCGGCCACGTCGGAGCGTTTCACGATTGGCGAGGATTCGATCAGGTTCGTGGCTGCCCCCGCTGGTATCACCAGCTGCGCTGCTGGTGATGGCGATCTGCTCGATGCACTTCCTGCCGCCGATGCAGGAGCGGCAGCGACCGCAACAAAGTGTCGAGCCGGCGGAGCGCAAGCTGCTGCGGTCTGGCCGGTGCCGCACACATCGTCGGTTACCTGCGTGATCGAACTCGCCGGACCGACGTCGACTGCCAGTGCCGTTCCGAGCCCCGAGGACATCAGCCGGGGTTGGGCCTCGCACCTCTCGCAGGCAATGAGCGTGTCAATCGACGACGAAATCGATGCCGCCCTTGCCGTAGCGCAACGGATTCTGTTGACCGCGCCGATTGACCGCGCCAGCGCTCCTGTTCTCATCACCGCTCTCGTCCATGCTGGCTTTGCCGACGAGGCCAGGCAGCGGCTTGGGCTCCTCGAAGAACACCCCGATGACGCTGCGGTGCTATCGGCAGTCGCCAGATGGTTCCAGATAGACGGTCACCTTGACACGCTCCACGAGCAGCTCGTCATCGTGGCCCGAGCTGCCCACGGCGTTGCATCGTCTACCGTCCCGCTTGCTGGCGCTCCGTGGCTTGCGGGAGCGCTTCAGGTCTTGAGCGATGGCATGCGTGCCGTCGAGCAGCCAGATGTCGCAGACCGCATTGCGTCGATCGAGGTGGTAGCACCGGCCGCCGAGCCTGACATCGATCACGAGCGGTTGTTCGAATTGATCCGTTCAGCCGACGCGGCCTGGGCCTGGCCCGGAGAGGACATACAGAGTGCTGCAACGTTGATCGAGGCTGTGCGCGACGTGGTTGTGGCCGATCGCGACCGGACCATCGAAGCGGTGTCTTCGCTTCCGGCTTCATGGCGGGGCCGCCCGATCGATGTGTTGCGTGCCCCCACTGGACTGGGACCCTTTTCGTATGGGTTGCGATGGCACGGCGCTCGGCCAGCGCTGCTTTGGGAGCTCGATGCCGCTCCAGACTCGCCGGTCACCGTTCGATCGCCCGCGATCGACCCGGTGTTCGAGAGTGCAGAGAACAGTGGCGAGACGTTGCTGGCTGACCCGGGGTGGAAGCAGGCATGAACGCCAGCGTGCCCAAGCTGCGTAAAGCGCTTCGGGGCGCGTCGCCGGGAACCCGCCACGAGCAACGTTGCTGGAGCGAAGGTCTGGTGCATGTTGCTGGCTTTGACGAGGTTGGCCGTGGAGCCTGGGCTGGGCCGATCACCGTGGGAGCTGCAGTCATTCCGACGGATCGCCGCATCTACAAGGTCCGAGACTCGAAGATGCTTCGCGAGTCTGAGCGCGAAGCGCTCTATGACCGCATCACTGGTTGGTGTGTCGATTGGGGGGTCGGTCACGCTTCAGAGATCGAATGCGATGAGCTAGGTATGTCGGCCGCGCAGAAGTTGGCTGCGGTTCGAGCGGTAGCTGCACTCCGCGTATCGCCTGACCATGTGTTACTCGATGGTCCTTGGGACTTTGTCGACCAGGCAACCGGTCCAGACGTGGCAACGACGAGCATCGTTAAAGGCGATGCCACGTGCCTGTCGATTGCGGCGGCATCGATTATTGCCAAGGTCACCCGAGACCGTCTGATGCGGGCCATGCACGAAGACCACCCGCAGTACCGATTCGCTGACAACAAGGGCTATCCGTGTCCCCGGCATAGAGCAGCGCTGGCGGAACAAGGCCCGTCATCGGTGCACCGCCATTCGTGGGCCTTCGTTGACGGGCTACCTCAAGGTGACATGCCGCTAAGGCGCCGTCAGCAGCAACTATTCACCGGTGAACGTGCAGGTCTCCCGCACGAAAGAGGCGCCAATGTCAATTGAAACGCTCCCAGTTCGTCGACGAACTATTGCCGGATTGGTCGTACCTGCAGCGGCGCTGGTGGCCTGGACCTGCTTCCTGTGGCTGTCCCGGGTACGTAATGTGGTGCCCAACGAGGACCTCGATGGTGCTGGCGTGGTTTGGCGTCTCGCGATCGTGGCGGTATTCGTCGGGCTCGCGTTGTGGGCCACGTTCGAGGCTCGACGCGGCCGACAGGGGCCTCTGGTGATGTTCGCTGTCTGGACGATTGGTTTCTGGGTCGTTCGTGGCGTCACCATCGCCCTCGGTGACTACTCAGCGGGCTTCCTGTTCATTCACGCGCTACTCGCAGTCGTGTCGATCGGGTTGGCTTGGTGGGTGCTCAAGTCGAGTGATCGGTCGATCTGACCAGCGGTTAGCATCGGGCCATGGGTCAACCAGTCACCGTCGTGAAGAAGCCATCGTCGAATCCCGGCCTGGTGCGATTCGAGATCAACCGGTCCATCACCGGCATGGGACATGAACGCTACGTTGCTGCTCCGGGGCCCGAGCTTGACCGTCCGTGTGACGAGTTGGCTCGCCGACTGTTCGATCATGAGGGTGTGCAAGGCGTGCACATGAACAGCAACGTGATCACGGTGAGCATGTCGTTTGGCGCTGATGAGTTGGCAATGGTTGAGACCATCGAAGGGTTGTTCACCTACTACCGGCCAGGTGTCGAAGTCCCGTCATTTGACCAGGCGTAGAGCGTGACCTGAACCTCTGGTTCGCTCGTTCTCAGGATCCTTCGCGTCGGTGGTACGAGGGCACAATCTGCGCCCATAGCTTTTTGATGCTGCTCGGGATGTAGAGGATGTCGCACCCACTTGCCAGTATCGAACATATGTTCGATACTGGTCTGATGTCTGCGCACGATGCCGCCACCCCCGATGGCCTAGCTGCTGTCCCCGAAGGGGTCTTCGTGGCCGCAACCACGTTGGCGCACGAACGTACGCTTCCGCTTGCGGCTGCGCTGCATGGGGTCATTGCGGGCGGAGTGTTGCGGCGGGGGTCGTCGTGTTCGGTTGGCGGGCAGGGGGCAACTTCATTTGGTTTAGCGGTTGCATCGCAGGCCGTTCGATCGGGCAGCTTTTTGGCTGTCGTTGCCTCGGGGGCGTTCAATCTCGAAGCTTGTGCCGATGCCGACATACCTCTGCGGCGAGTGGTGCAGTTCGACCTTCGTGCAGCAGCCGACTGGGCGCAAGCAGTGGCTGCGATTATCGACGGATTCGACGTGGTCATGTTGATTGATCACCCCAAGGTGAACGCCCGAGTCAGCCGGCAGCTCGCGGCTCGCGCTCGAGAGCGTGGCAGCGTGCTGGTGCGGACCACTCGGGGTGCAGCGGGGGCGAAGGGCGTCGGGCGGGGTTGGGGCGAGGGCGCCGATATTGAGATACAGCTCTCAGGGGCTGAGTGGAGCGGCCTTGATCAGGGGGCAGGTCACTTGCGGGCTCGTCGGGTCGACGTCGAGGTGTCAGGGCGGCGCTTGGGGGCCGCTACGCGGCACCAAATGTGGCTTCCTTCTATAGGTGAGAGCATTGCGGTTGCCCACGAATCGCAAGGTAGTAGTGGGTTGGGTAGTAGTGAGCTGGGTGGTAGTGGGCTGGGTGTTGAGGAAGCGGAACCGTTGGCGACGGTGACGTCGTTGTTTGCAGACAGCTCGGCCCACTCTTTGGATGACGCGGTCTCTTTGGGTGACGCGGTTTCTTTGGGTGACGCGGTCTCTTTGGATGACGCGATCTCTTTGGGTGACGCGGTAGGCGACGCCGCCTTGTGCCAAGCAGGCGGAGAGCTGGCAAATGATGGCGAAACGAAGTTCGCTGGAGCGGACATTGATCGCATGCTCGATGTGTTCGATGCAATCGAACGGGGCGAAGACCCATGTGCAGATACAGCAACTGGCGCCGTCCCCGTTGCTGGTAACGGTCGGCCTGGTGGTAGTAAAGACAGTGCTGCCATCTGAACGGTTTGGAGCAGCTGACGGCAATGTCGCAAGCTGAGGTGAGCGGCGGCTCGGCGAGCTTTACGCGGCGGATGACGGTCATCGACTGCGCTGACTGGCCGGTGATCGGGGCTGGTCGGCGACAGGATCAGGTGGTGGCGGTTGTGGCGGCGAATCGGGTCGTCAGTGCATCAGCTGCGGCGCGTTTGGTTGGTGTGTCGCCGGGTCTGCGACGTCGAGAAGCCGAACGTCGAGTACCGGGACTTGAGGTTGTGGCTCCCGATCCGGCTGCTGAGGCCCGATCCTTTGCTGGGGTGTTGGCCGCACTTGACGATGTGACCCCGAGAGTTGAGGTTGAGCGCCCTGGTCGGTGTGCATTCCTGACCCGCGGGCCGAGCAGGTACTTTGGCGGAGATCAGGCACTCGGCCAGCAAATTCATGCAGCGATCACCGAGGCGATCGGTACGGCAACCGAGATTCGGGTGGGGACTGCTGACGGTCGATTTGCTGCCTTGCAGGCCGGACTACGCAACCCCATCGATGGTGTCGGGAGTGGCGTTATCCCCGTAGGGCAGAGCGCCGCATTCTTGTCCGTGTTGCCGGTATCGCACCTCGGTGATTTTGTTGAAACCCCATCAGTTGTCAAAGAAATCGATGACCTGCTGGGTGTGCTGGGTCGGTTGGGTCTGAACACTCTTGGCGATTTCGCAGCTCTGCGGTCGGCTGATGTTGTTGCGCGGTTTGGTGCCATTGGTCGACGGGCGCATCTCTGGGCCAACGGCCACGATGATCGTCCAGCGCAAGCCTGTGATCCCGAACCAGACCTTGAAGTGGCGGTTGAGCTGGACCCTCCGGTTCAGCGAGTTGATCAGGCGGCCTTCGTTGCCCGTGCTCTCGCCGACGACTTCCTACGGCGGCTGGGGGCGCGTGGGGCGAGCTGCGCCCGTGTCGGGATTGGCGTTGAAACCGAACATGGTGAGAGTCAGGAGCGTCTGTGGCGTTCAGACCAGACCTTTTCGTCCGCAGCGATTGCGGACCGCATGCGTTGGCAGCTTGACGGGTGGCTTGGTGGACCGATTCATCAGCGGCCGACTGGTGGGCTGAGTCGTTTGTATTTACGTCCTGACGAGCTCGGAGCTGCAACTGGTCGCCAGCTTGGATTCTGGGGTGAGCAAACGCATTTGGCTGAACGGGCAGCACGAGCCGTTGCCCGGGTGCAGGGCCTGGTCGCTCCCGAAGCTGTGTCAGTGCCCGAGGTGAAAGGGGGGCGGAATCCTGGTGACATGGTGCAGCCGTTGTCGGCAACGGCTGTGGACCTGGTCGAGCGATCCACGGCGGCAGACCGGGCAGAGGCGACGAGCCAGCAAGGCTCGCCTTTTGCCGGAGTTGGTGAGCCCCCAGGTGTAGGGGTCTGGCCGGGTCGGTTGCCAGCTCCGGCGCCTGCTGTGGTTCCCGAGCTGGCCGTCCGGGTCGCGGTGACCGATGCGGGTGGTGTTCCGCTAGAGGTGAGTGGTCGAGGTCTTCTCTCGGGAGACCCGGCCTGGCTGGTACCGGCTGGGCGACCGGGCCTCGCAGTCGTCCGGTGGTCATCACCATGGCTGGTTGATGAGCGATGGTGGCAGCCCGACCAAGCCAATCGCTGTGCTCGTATGCAGATGGTGCTTGGTGATGGTCGAGCGGTGTGTGTGCGTTGTGATCGGGGTGTGTGGGCGATCGAAGCGATCTATGACTGAGTGCGGCCCTGAGATGTAGCTTCGCTGATTCGTCGTGCTGGTTGAACTCGATTTTTCGGGCGGGTTGCAAGCAATGCAACACGAACGTATGTTCGTGTTGTGGGGTGGGGGAATCCGCCGGTGCCGTGGCCCGAGCTCGAACGTCGCCTGTCCGGCCGAGCTCTGTCTGGCAAGCCCGATTCGTGGGCACCTGGTGATGGCAGCGATGCCCCGGCGTGGTCCCGCACTCGCAATCCCTATGTGGCTGATCGGATTGAGCGCGCCCCGGCCGCTGTGCCCTATGCCGAGTTGCACTGCCACTCGAATTTCAGTTTCGGCGACGGTGCTTCTGACCCTGAGAAGTTGGTGGAAGAAGCTGTTCGTCTGGGTTTGAACGCGTTGGCGCTCACCGACCGCGATGGCCTGTATGGGGTGGTCCGCTTCGCAGAGGCGGCTCGGGCGCATGGCCTGCCCAGTGTCTTCGGCGCTGAACTAACCATGACTGCACATTCCGGGCATGGCAGTGAGGGGCATGGCAGTGAGGGGCATGGCAGTG
>CALDYC010000021.1 GCA_937941245.1 uncultured Acidimicrobiales bacterium
GATGCACCTGCTGACGATGCACCTGCTGACGATGCACCTGCTGACGATGCACCTGCTGACGATGCACCTGCTGACGATGCACCTGCTGACGATGCGGCGCCCGAAGATGCGGCGTCCGAAGACGAGCCAGCACCTGAACAAGATGTGGTCCGAGAAGACGAAACCGCCCCCACAGAATCAACCCCCGAACCAATGCCGGAAGAACAACCAGCTGTCGACAACACCCAACCGGCCGCTGCCAAAGGCCAGGAGACACCGTGAATCGCTTCCAGATACTGCTGCTGATCGCCGCCATCACCGTGCTGGCTGGGTGTTCCAGCATCCGCGGCGAGCGGGTCGAGACCGGCATGGTCAGCTCGATCGCCATGCCGACCGAAGAGGCCGGCGAGACGCTGACTGGCGAGGGCTCTGCAGCGACGGCTGACCTTGCGCTCGTGAGCGACCCCGCAGCGTCTGGCGCCGGCTTGCCAGCGCCGGGCACCCCTCGTCCGAGTGCGATCGGGCTTGGCCGCCAGGACGCCACCGCGTCGTTCGACTTCCAAGCTCGGGAGCTCTATTCGGGTGCGACCATTGACGGGGCGGATCTGTTTGGCCAAGGCGAAGTGTTGGTGACCTTCGTGCAACCTGGCTGCGACATCACGGTCGACGGCGGCCCGACAATTGCCGAGATTGCCGACGAATACCCAGAAGCGATTTTCGTGATTGTTCACAGCGGCGCTGACGACGAGGCGTACCGCGCCTTCGCCGAGAACGCCATGCTGTTTCAAGAGAACATGGTGCATCTGAGCGACACCTACGGCTCGCTTTCGACTCGGTACAACATCGATGCCTACCCAACAACACTGCTGATCGACAGCGACAAACGCATCACTGCAGTGACCGGAGCAATGGACCACGATGCCCATCGTTCAGCTGTCGAAACCGTCACGACCCGATCGATTGCCGGTTAACCCCACCGAGATTGCTGGAGGCTGCGGATCATCGCGTGGGGCTAACGCACTCAGCGGCCCACCCAACGATCGACGGTGCAGCACCTGGCTTAGCCGGGTGCTTCGCCGGCTATGACTGATCAGTTGACTGATTCTCTGAGGCCAGCGCTGCTTGTTTGACTTCCCACGGATCGAGGCCCTCGTTCAACAGTTTGATGTCGGGGGCTTCGCCGATGATGGCCACGCCGTCAAAGGCGAGCAGCGTGACGTCGGGCGTCGGGATAACAAGGGCGCCATCACGTTCGATGACGGCGAGTATGCATGACCGGGGAAGTTCAAGTTCGCCGACGGTTTTGCCGAGCTGGTCGACCAGGAACGGCATGGTCTCGACCGGCCCGTGATAGAAGTGATCGTCACGCATAAGAATGCCATTGAGTGCCTTCTCATCATCAGCCTGCAGCCAGCGTTCCTCGAAATTTTCGCTCTGTACGACCTCAGCAAGGTGTCCGGCCACACGAAGGTCCAACCCGACCGGCCGGTCCGGCGTGACCAGGAAAAGCAGCGTGTGTGCATCGTTGACGCCTTCGGTCGACTCGAGGCTGAGCGCAGCTTGTGGGCCGAACCGGCACACGATCAGTTCGGGTTGTGTCAGGTCCGCTGACACCGTGGTCGACAGGTAGACCCCATCGCCAACCGGCCTGAACACCCAGAGGTCGTCCAGTGTTTCAGCGATCAGATCACCAGCCTCGAACCGTTCGGCTGCGGTCCCTCTGAGCAGATCGGTGAGCCGGCCCCGGCCGTAGGCGCCGTGTTGGACGTCTAAGACCGCTGAACGGGCGATAAGCGCCTCATAGGTCAGATTCTCTGACTCGGTCCGATCATGAATGATCGTCATCAGCTCGCGCTCGAGGCCGTCGAACTTCTGCTCACCCAGGCGCTGATGCACGTGAAAGATCGCACCGCGACGCACGACGCGGTCGGCCGCGTAACGCTTGTACCAAACCACGCAGCTAATCAGCAATGCGGCCGTAAAGCCGATAGCCAGCAGGCCCATTTCGGTGATGAGCCAGAACGAAATCATGACGCCAGCAATCTGAAGCCATGGGTAGAACGGCGTGCGAAAGCCGGGCTTGTAGCTGGCGATGCGGCTCTCTCGCATGACGATGACTGCCACACAAATGAGGCAGAACAACACGAGCTGGAAGGCCGAAGCCAGCTTGGCAACCGCTTCAACGTCGAGCACGCTCAGCACAAGAATCATTGCCAGCACGGTCATGATGATTGAACGGGTCGGTGTCCCGAAACGGCCGAGCTCGGCCATGCGAGCCGGGATGAGCTTGTCCTTCGCCATGGCATACGGATACCGAGACGCCGACATAATGCCGGCGTTACCGGTCGAGGCAAACGCGGCGATGGCAGCCACCACGATCAAGATCACGCCGAGATCGAGCGGTGCCCAATCGAGGAAGATCTTGCCCGCATCAGCAACGGGGGTCAGGCTCTGTTCGAGAACCGCCTGGTCGAGAACGTTGATCAAAATCATCGTGCCCAAGGTGTAGATCACCGTCGCGGTAGCGAGCGACAGAGTCATTCCGAGGGGAATATTGACGTCGGGATTCTCGACCTCTTCGGCAACGCTCGCGACTTTGGTCAACCCGGCGTACGAAACGAACACAATGCCGATCGTCGACGCAAAACCGGTTACCCCTGAACGAAAGAAGCCCTGGTTGTCTCCGGTTGGAGCGAACGTCGCAATGCCGTCAAGCTCGGGAAGCCCTGCGACGATGAACGCGGCAAGGATCACGACTAGCGCACCAACCAGCAGGCGCTGCAGCAGCGTGGTTTCTTTGGCCCCAAGTACGTTCACGATGCCGAAGACGATCGACAAAATGATGGCCAGCAAGGTAAACGGCAAATCGAGATAGATGCCCAGATAGGCACCCATGCCGACCAGCGCGAACGCGCTTTTGAAAACGACAGCGACCCACGAGCCCAGACCGCCAATGGTTCCCATGAGCGGGCCCATCGCCCGGTCGAGGAAGTAGTAGGTGCCGCCCGCCTTTGGCATGGCCGTGGACAGCTCGGCCATGCAATACATGGCGGGCAGAATCAGAAAACCGGCAATCAAATAGGCCAAGTAGACGCTGTCGCCGGTGTAGCCAGCGGCGATACCAGGCAAAAGAAACAGACCCGAGCTAAACATCGCCCCGGTTGACATCGCATACACGTCGAACAGGTTGAGGTTTTTCTTCAGCTTCCCCGACGCGGAATCCGCCGACGGCGGCGTCACGCCCGGCACCTCGGCCGCAGGGTTCTCGACCGCAGGGTTCCTGTTGGAACCATTGCCCGAACATGTGTGACCCGATACATGCAGTCAGACCATACCTTTCGGCATGCACCACCTTTGGGCATGCGGCACCTTTTGGCATGCGCCACCTTTGGCATGCGGCACCTTTTGGCTGGCCGTTCGTCAGCCGAGGGACCAGCGGATCGACGTCGCTGTATGGTGCCCGACCATGAAGATTGCTTCCCGAGCGTTTCGGCCCTTTGCTGCGCTGTTGGTCTGTCTCGTAGGCGCGGTAGCCCTTGCTGCATGCTCGGCCGATACCGCCGTCGACGCTGACCGCGAGACGCTGGTAGCGCAGGTCGAGGTCTTTCGCCAGGCGACCTTGACTCGCGACTTTCGTCCGGTCGTTGCGATGTTGGCGCCGCGAGTGCTCGATGACATTGCCAGCCAGAGCGGCCTGTCGATCGAAGAGATGGTGGCCCGGATTGCTGTCCAGACCTCTGATTCCATGAGCGAAGTCGACGTGATCGACTTCGACATGGTGGTGCCCGACGATGCGCCATCGGTCACCGAGTCCGGTCTGCGCTATGCCGTTCTTCCGACAACAGGTGAACTCGAGATTGACGGAACCACGTTGTCGATCGACGAGTTCACCCTGGCCATTCTCGAAGACAACGAGTGGTCATTGAGCCGAGTCGAAGGGGCGCCGCAAGAGCAAGTGCTTCGCAACTTGTACCCCGAGCTATCCGACGTCGACTTCGACCCGAGATAGTCCGTTTGTGGCTCATCCGGTCTGTCCCGTCAGCTCCATCTCGCCGGGGCACCCGAGCGGCCCCTCGCGGTACCGTTCGTAGCGATGGCAGCGCACGTGTTGACTCCGGCCGATATCGCGGCGATCGGTGCCCCCGCCCCGATGCCAAACCGTTCCGGGTTGGTGCGCGAAGCTGCAGCGGTCATGCAGCCGATCCGGTTGGTGATCAACGGGCTCGCGTTGGCCAGGGCCCCACGCGGGAACGGGAGGGCGGCAATTGCGCTTCCGGGCTGGAAAGCGTCCGATGTATCGACCATGCTAATCCGTCAATACCTCCACGCGCTTGGCCATGACAGCCGAGGTTGGGGCTTGGGTACCAATCGGGGAGACGTCGAAGCACTGCGTGATCAGATGATCACCCGGGTGCGATCGGCGGCCGAATCGACAGGACGCGCCGTCAACCTCGTTGGATGGAGCCTGGGCGGCGTTGTTGCCCGTGAGGTGGCACGCGACGCCCCAGATGTCGTCCACCGGGTGGTGACCTATGGATCGCCCGTGATTGGCGGGCCGACATTCACGGTCGGGGCCAAGACCTTCGGGCTGGCCGAATGTGAACGCATCGCTGAGCTCCAAGAGTTCACCGATCGCACCAACCCCGTTGTTCGACCACTGACCTCGGTGTTCACCCGCCGAGACACCATTGTTGACTGGCGCGCGTGCATCGATCGAACGTCGTTAGACGTGACGATGATCGAAGTCGACTCGACCCACGTCGGACTCGGCGTGGACCCAGATGTATGGCTAGTCGCAGCAAAGGCTCTGGCGGAGTAGGTCCAGGTGCGAGCAGATGTGAACCAAGCGGGCCGCTCGTGCGCCGAACGGCGTATCGCCATCGAGGCTGCAGGCGCTCGAGCGGAACCGACCTCATGAGTCGCCCCGAGATTTCCCTCACGGGTCCGGTTGCCGGGGCATCGCTCTCTAGCGACATGATCGTCGATGCCACCGATGCGCAGTTCGACGAACTCGATCTCACCGAGTGCCGCTTCGGCGAGTCACTGTTCGACCGAACCACCTTCGATGGCACGGCCCTCAGTCGAGCCAGTTTCGATGTCTCTCGCCTGTCGGACTGCACCTTTCGCCACTGCGACATGGCCGGGGTCAGCTTTGTCAATGCACAGCTACGCAACGTGACATTCGACGAGTGCCGGCTGTCGTTCGCGAATTTCTTTGGTGCGACGCTCGCTGGCGTGATCGTTCGTGGGGGCACGTTGAGCGAAGCGGAACTCAGTGACACCACGATGCGGTCGGTGGTCTTTGCCGGCACCGACCTCACGAACGCCAGGTTCCGCGGACTGACGCTGGCTGGCGATGGTGACTTGAACATCTGCGGTTCAACGATCGACGGCGTCAAACACCTCACCACGGTTAACGGCCTGGTTATCGACCCGGTGCAAGCTGTCGCTGTCGCCGACGCCTTGCTTGCCGAGCACCGGATCACGGTGCAACAGCCGCCAGACGGTCACAGCGCCGACTGGTAGCGTCGGCTGTCCAACACGTGAGAGGCAGACATGTACGACCTGGTGATTCGCAACGGAAGCGTGATTGATGGCACCGGATCAGACGCGGTCACCGCAGACGTAGCAATCAAAGGTGACAAAATCATCGCCGTCGGATCGGTCGCCGCCGGCGATGGTGTCGCAAAGCGCGAGATCGACGCCGACGGACTGGTCGTCACGCCGGGCTTTGTCGATATGCACACCCACTACGACGCGCAGGTCACGTGGGACCCGTACCTCACACCCGCAGGTTGGCACGGCGTTACCACGGTCGTTATGGGCAACTGCGGTGTCGGTTTCGCACCGGTAGAGCCGGCCAAACGTGACTGGCTCATCGGGCTGATGGAGGGGGTCGAAGACATTCCAGGAGCGGCTCTTGCCGACGGAATCAGCTGGGAGTGGGAGAGCTTCCCCGAGTACCTCGATGCACTTGATCGTCGTCAATGGGTCGCCGACGTCGGAACCCAAATGCCGCATGGGGCGCTGCGGGCCTATGTCATGGACGAACGGGCCGCGGACGGCAATGAGGCCACTGAAGACGACATCGCCCGCATGGCCGAGCTCACACGCGAAGCGCTCGCGGCTGGAGCTCTCGGCTTCTCGACCAGTCGAACCCCGCTGCACAAATCGATCGACGGCGAGCTTGTCCCTGGTACCTCAGCGGACATCGCCGAGATCATCGGCATCGCCCGAGGTATGGCCGCAGCGGGCCACGGCGTCTTCGAATGTGCGTTGCATCACCCCGAGGTACCCGGCTCGTTCGGCTGGCTACGCGAAGTCGCCGGGATCACCAACAAGCCGGTCGTGTTCAACTTCAACATCAGCGACCTGGCGCCTGACATCTGGCGTGATGTGCTCGTTCAGTGCGAACAGGCACACCGTGACGGCCTGCCAGTGCATGGCCAGATTGCCGGGCGTCCGGTCGGGGTGCTGCAGTGCTGGGACGGCACCGTCAACCCGTTTATGGCCAAACCCACCTGGCAGGCTCTCGAAGACCTGCCGCGAGACGAACGTCTGCGCCGGCTGCGTGACCCCGAGGTTCGCCGGGCGATCTTGACCGAGGACTCAGTCCCGACTTCGGCATTTATCGAGTTCATGACAACTCGATTCGACAAGATGTGGGCCTTTAGCGGCGACGCCGACTACGAACCAGACCCTGCCGACTGTCTTGCCGCGGTTGCGGCCCGCCAAGGCATCGACCCGATCGAGCTCGCCTATGACCAACTCTGCAGCGAAGACGGCTGCGGACTGATCTACTTCCCGTTCCTCAACTACTTCACCGAGAACCTCGACCCGTTGTGGGAGATGCACCAGCATCCGCTCACCCGCATGGGACTCGCCGACGGCGGAGCGCACTGCGGTGCGATCTGTGACGGAAGCATGCCGACGTTCATGATGAGCTTCTGGACGCGGGACCGTACTCGGGGCCAACGATTGCCACTCGAATACATCGTCCACCGCCAGACGCAACAGACCGCCGAGTTCTATGGCCTGTTCGACCGCGGCCGTATCGCGCCCGGCATGCGGGCCGACATCAACGTCATCGACTACGAGAACCTGTCGGCACAAGCCCCCCGAATGGCGTGGGATCTACCCACCGCAGCGCCGAGATTTGTGCAACCAGCAATCGGCTACCGGTACACGGTTGCCGGTGGAGCGGTAACCGTCGAGAACGACGAGTTCACTGGCGCGCTTCCCGGCCGGCTCTTGCGCGGACCTACGGGCTGACGATGCAGCTCGTGGCGGCACACGTAGCCGATCGGCAGGCGATAGCAACCATGCGTCTGCGACGAGTGCAAATCGCGATACGTCTGCGACGAGCACAGTGTTGCCATCTGATCGCTGTCGTCGTAGCAGTCGCGCTGCTGGCCGTGTCGTGTGGCCGAAGCGAGTCCGAGGGCGCGACGAACGATGTTGCGGCCGAAAGCTCGGCCATTACCGGGGTTCCAACGACCTCTTCCGAAGCCGCGTTAACTCCAGCCCCGACCACACCCGCGGAACCTGAAACGACCACACCCGCGGAACCTGAATCGACCGCGCTAGCCGAACCTGAACCGAGCGTCGGGGCCGCACCGGAGCTGGCCGCCATCGACCCGATCGGCACCGGCCCCTATGGCGTTGGCGTCCAGACGATCACCATTGTTGACGAGAGCCGAAACCGGCCGCTGACCGTCGACGTATGGTTCCCGCTCATCGACGCAACGCGGGCCGACCCCGCTCGCTACACATTTATTACCGGCGACTACTTCGAATCTCCACGAGCGCTCGATGCATCGGTCGACTCGGCCTCGACAGACGGCCCATTTCCATTGGTGCTGTACTCCCACGGCTCCGGCGGAAGTCGCTACATCCACTCGGACTACACCGAGACCATCGCCAGTCACGGGTATGTGGTTGCCGCCCCCGACCACACCGGCAACACATCGGTCGAACAGGTCCTCGGGATCAGCGACCGCCCGGCCGTGGTCGCATTCAACCGACCGCTCGATATGGCCGCGGTGCTCGATGCGCTCGTCGCCGGCACTGGCGAGGCAGCCGACTACACAGCCCTGATCGACCCCGACCGGGTAGCCGCAACCGGCCACAGCTTTGGTGGCTTCACGACCTATGCCATGGCCTCGGGCTACGAGAACGACCTTGGGTCGGTACCGCCAGACCCGCGAATCGATGCACTGATTCCGCTCGCACCAGCTGTTGGTGATGGGGGAGCGCAGTCGCTGCTCACGACCGAACGGCTCGGCTCGATCGAGCTTCCGACGATGATCATTGTCGGAACCGATGACAAAACGACCCCGGTTGACCCAAACGTCGAAACCGCTTGGCAAGCCAGCAACGCAACCCCGCACTACCGCGTCGAACTCGTCGCCGCCGAGCACCAGACGTTCACCGACCTCTGCGACTATCTGCTGGTTGTGCCGCAGCGCCCCGGTGCCAATCCGCAGGTGGTCGAGACGATCACCACGATGGGAGCCGAAGGGTGCTCACCAGGTGATATGCCGATCGAGCGAGCTAAGGAACTCACCAACACCTTTGCGGTGACGTTTCTCGACTCGATCTTCCGCGACGCCGAAATGTTTGCTGCTGACACCCACCAGATCCCTGACGACGTCCTCTTCGACGTTGAGCGATAACGACCAAACGACAGTCGCCGGCTTCGAGCCCGAGGCCACGCCGAGGTGGGGGTGATCGAGCGGTAGTACGGTCGGCACATGATCGCGTCGGTCCATATCGTTGAGTCGAATCCACTTCGGACATTCACCCGTCGGGTGCCTCAGCCCGGCTCGACACCTGGGCTCGTGTGGTCCAATCGGATTCTGTGCGGCACGCCCTCGTCCGGCATGTTGCCCAAGGTTCAACCAGGTCGGGCTGGCTTCTTCGCATGGTGGGATGACGACAACGCTCTTGATCAGTGGCAATCCGCTGGGGTCCATTCCGGCTCGTACACAGATGGCTGGTCGGTACGACTGTCGCCAATCCGAGCCCGAGCCCGGTGGCCAAAGAACGATATGGAGATCTCTGTCGACCAAGCACGGACTCACGGCGGTCCTCACGTCGCCGTGACGACCGGAACCGTGATCGCGCGGAAAGCGTTGGAGTTCGCCAAGGTTTCAGGCGAGCTCGAACGTCAATTCAACGATGACCCCGACGGGCTCTGGGGCCTGAACATTGCCACGCTCGATCGAATGGTGATGACTATCACGTTCTGGGCTAGCCAAGAAGCGACCGATGCCTATGTGAACGCCGGGGCGCACCGAGCAGCGATGCGCGCGCACTACGAGTTCCCCACCGACGATCACGACTTTGTGAGCGATGGCGGTTTCTTCGGTTTCAGCCCGTATCGCATGCGAGGAACCCTCGCCGGAAAGAACCCGTTTCCGGCCGGTCTCGCAGCTCACATTCCAGACGGGTTCTAGTCACCGGCAGCGACTGTGGACCTCGCCGCCCCAAAGCTGCGCTCGCATATGTCATCAAACAGAGCCACCAGCGCTCCCGCTTTCGCCAGCAACGCTTCGACGTCTACGATTTCGAGCGTGATCCGCCATCTTGCAGTCTCCCGAACGATCCAGGCACCAGCCGACGTTGTGTACGACGCAATTGCCGACATCACCCGCATGGGCGAGTGGTCGCCCGAGTGTGTGTCGTGCTCGTGGATCGACGGATCGTCTACCCCGACTGTCGGTGCCCGATTTGAAGGAACGAACAAGAACAACGGCAACGAGTGGGTTACACAGAGCCAGGTGCGCGTGGCCGAACCAGGCGTCGAGTTCGCCTTCGATTGCTTCTTTCGCGACTTCAAGTTTTCGTCATGGGGCTACACCATCGAAGCCGTTGAAGGCGGCTGCGTCGTAACCGAAACCTGGGATGACTACCGCCCCGAAGAAGCCACCAAAGCGTCTGTTTCGATATCGGGTGTTGACGACCGCGTCGCCTTCAACAAAGCAGCAATGACCACCACCCTCGAACGCATCGCCGCAGCAGTCGAGTAACGCCTACTACCTTGACGTGATGGAACGCCAGCCAGCGATCAACTACATCGAGCGCATTACCGCCCAATACGAAGCGCTCGGATACGGACGTTACGAGTGGCTCCATAGCGACACCCCGTCAGCGTGCAACGTGCCAAACAAACCACTTTCGCAGTGCCGCGTCGGCCTGGTCGCCACCGGCGGCATCTATGCCGCCGGTCAAACGGCATTCACCTACAAAGACGACACCACCTATCGGGCCATTGCGTCAGACATCGACCCCGACGACCTGCGGGCAACGCACTTTGCCTATGACCTGACCGACGCCCGCCAGGACATCAACGTCGTATTCCCGATCGATGCGATGCGCAGCCTGGTCGCCGACGGGACCATCGCCGAACTCGCACCGACGATGTTCACGTGCATGGGCGGTATCTATTCGCAGCGCCGGGTACGCGAAGACTTGGCACCTGCGATCGTGCAACGGGCGCTGGCTGACGACATCGATGTCATGTTGCTGGTACCAGTTTGACCGGTTTGTCATCAGACCGTGAGTCTGATCGCACGAGCTCTCGAAGATGCCGGCATCGCGACGACGAGCGTGTCCGCAGCGCGTGACATCACCGCTGCAGCCCGACCGTCACGTGCGGTCTTTGTCGACGTTCCACACGGCCATACCACTGGCCGACTCGATGACCCAGCGTTCGGCGAACAGATCGTGCGGGCCGCTCTCGAACTGTCGCACCATGGGCAAGCAGACACGATCGTCGACCTTCCCGTTCGGTGGGCCGATAGTGACGACTGGAAAGACCAGGTCTTCCTGCCCCAGTCGACGAACGATTCGGAACGTCCCACAATGATCGACGATCGCATCGAACGGTTCGACTCGCCTCAGTTCCAAACGGTCGACGATGAACACGCGGCTCATGCGAGCCATGCCGGCCAGCAGTGCCTGGTGTGTGCCGGAATCGACATCTAGCGCCCGACGTCAACGAGCAGCGATGCCCGGCGGCCGTTGTGCGTGCCGCAACGAGACGACGCCTGCAGCAGCGATCACGCCTGAGCCGACAAAGGTCAACCAGTGCGGAACATCGCCGAATACGACGAGCTGGGCCACAATCGCAAAGACCAATCCGCTGTAGCGGAACAATGCTGCGAAGCTGACGTCGCCAACACGGATCGTTGCAACACTCGAGATGTAGGCGACGCACAGAAAGGCTGCGGCCAGAACCAGCAGCCCAATGTGGGTGCCGTTGATTGGCTTCCACCCCTGAAAGATTGAAACGAAGCCACCCATGATTGTCACCGACAAACTGGTGGCAAAGGCAACCGCGATCGACGGGACTTCGGGCGGAATGCGGCGAGTAGCCAGCTCCCGGGCGACCACGATGCCGACGGTGAACACACCGACCAGCATCCACGGACTGAAATCCGACGTCCACGGTCGGATCACGAGCACCACCCCCGCAGAACCAACGACGAGGGCTCCGACACGCACCGGGTCGACCCGCTCGCGCAGAACCCGCGCCGCGGCGAACGTGACTGCAATAGGAACGAGTTGCACAATCGCGGCAATGACCGAGATCGCAATGTTGATCAGCGTGAGCAGGAACGTGACCGTGCCGACGGTTTCGAGCGCAACCCGTAACCGCAACGGCTTCGATGCGAACAGCCCGGGCGTCAGCCGCACTCCGCGAAACCGCAGCAACGTTGCCAAAAACGCCGTCAGAAGCGCGCCGCGCATGAACACCATCTGAAACAGCGCCAGGTCGTCGGACGCGTACTTGATGACCGAATCGTTCGCGGTGAAGGCGAACATCGCGAGCATCATCAACGCCGCGCCTCGGGAGTTCTCCGAGTGCGTCGGGGTCGACGCCCCGGCCGGCGATGCGCTCGAGTCAGCCAGAGTCATGACGCAAGCTACCTGTCGTTAACGCATCGAGGCGCACCGTTATTGATCGGTCTTCGACGAAGCCGCATCGAGCATCGGCAAAGTTACGGTCTGCGACATGAATCGACGGCTTGAATCCGTGCTCATGGCCCTGTTTCTGGTCGCTCTGATCGGCGGACTGGCCTGGCAGAACTTTGGCGGAAGCGCATCAGAGGGCAACAACCGCTCAGAAAGCGATCGCGAAGTCGTCGTTGCAGACAACGCCGTTGCAGACAACTCTGGTAGCGCAAGCGCCGATAGCAGCGGCGACGACAGCGCCGAAGGCTTTGCTACTGAGGTCATCTACGACCGCACGATCGACGTCGACGCGCTTCCAGACGAGGCCATCGACACCCTGTGGCTGATCGATAGCGATGGTCCGTATCCGTTCGGTAAGGACGGGTCGACGTTTCAGAATCGCGAGGGCGAGCTACCAGATCACCCGGTTGGCTATTACCGCGAATTCACCGTGATCACGCCAGGTTCCGACGACCGCGGCGCCAGGCGGATCGTGTCGGGAAGCAACGGTGAGCTGTTCTACACCTCAGACCATTACGAGTCGTTTTCACAAATCACGGGTTGGTGACCGTCATCGCTCAGCGACGCGCCCCCATCCAACGCGTTTCGCAAACGGATTGTTTGCCAGGGCCACCGACGAATGTGTCGAAATCAGGTCTGTGCGTTCGCTCGCTCGGAGCGGTGACCGCGATCATGTTCCTGGTTACGGCCTGCGCCGGGGCTGCACAACCTTCGCCGGTCGGCATCGAGGTGGCGTCGGGATACGAGCTAGCTGAAGTCGCGTGTTGCTTTGACCGTCCAACCCAGCTTGCCATCACCGACGACGGTGACTGGGTCGTTGGCGAGCTTGCAGGCGGCGAGCGGGACGGCACAGGTCGAGTGCTACGAACCCCCGCCGATGACGCCGCGAACGCGGTGGTGCTGCACGACGGCCTTCGCAAACCCACCGGAGTCGCTGTGGCTGGCGATGCGCTGTGGATTATGGAAGAACGGCGACTGTCGGTCGGACCACTCGTTCCGTTCGCGCCGCTGACCATCATCGCTGACGAGCTTGCCTTCAATGGTCGGTCCGAGGGCTCGCTGACCGTGACTGCTGATAACACGTTGCTGTTCGACACGTCGGGAGCCAAGAGCGGAAGCCGGCCGATCGACGGCTCAGCAACGCTGTGGTCAATCGCCGATGCCACCAGCATTGAACCTCAGAGATACGAGGCGCTCGCAACCGGGTTCAAACATGCCTACGCCCATGTCATGGACAGCGACGGACAGATCTGGGTCGTCGAGATGTCAGATGGGCGATTCGACGGTGACCGGGCAGCCGATGAGCTGGTCAGGCTGGTGCCGGGCGCCGATCACGGCTGGCCGCTGTGTGTCGGCAACAACCGCCCGGTCGAGGAGTTCGGAGCGAGCGCCGACTCGTGTGTCGATGTACCGCCATCGCATGCACTATTCGACCCGGGCGCAACGCCGACCGGTGTCGTCGTTGCTCCGTGGGATCCTGACACGCTGCTCGTCGCTCTTTGGGTGCAAAGCGCAATCGTGGCGATTCCTCGAGCCGCAGCCGTCGTCCCTCATACCGGCACGGTCATCGTCGATGGCATCGAATCACCGCAGTCATTGGCCGTCGATGGCGATCGGGTGCTGATTGTTGACCACGAGACCGGCGCAGTGTTTGAGCTGACCCGCGCCTAGCGCGCCTCGGCGCAAGCGACGGCGGTGCGGCGATCGCTGTCTGTGGCAGGCGACATTGATCTCGCTAGCTCGTAGCGTGGACATGGTCAGGTCCGGGGTTGCCCCAGCCGCAATGACGATCACAGGGTCGCGGAATGAAGCCACACGAACAAGAACTGCATGAGCGGCGGCGCGCAATGCGTACCGGCGCCATCGCCTTTCAGCCGTTCTATGCGGCAGCCGGGCCGATGCTGTTCTGGAACAGCGGTATTCCGCGAGAGCGTTTGTTCGTCTGGGCCGCGTTTCACATCGTTCCGTTTGTGCTGATTGTGGCGTCGGTCGAGTCGATGAAGCGCAACCACCCGTTGCGGGGCGACCACCTAGCCCTGGGATTCAGGCTCACCTCCGTGTCTCTGTTCGGCGCGCTCGGATGGCTGTCGGTGACCGTGACCGGCACCTCTCCCTACAGCCTCCTGCTCTTGCTCGGCCTGGTGCTCCCGACGTTCGTCGAAGGGGCACTCGCCATGCTCTTCGTCGACCGGAACCGGCACTATTGGCTCTATGTAGCGATTCCGGCGATCAGTTTCACCTCGGCGTATGTCTACACCGGCCAGTGGGGACTGGCCTTCTTCGTGATCGTTTGGGCGATCACCGTTGTCAATCTGGCCAACTTCGGTTCCGACGTCATGCAGGAGCTCCATCGTCTGCGCGAATCGAGCGAGTTCGACGCGCGCCATGACAGCCTGACCGGCTTGCTCAACCGGCAGGGATTCATCGAGGAGCTCGACGAGGTCGCAGCGGCACAAAGCCCGGCGATCGTCGCGGTCATTGACCTCGACCGGTTCAAGCTCCTCAACGATGCCCTCGGTCATCAATGCGGGGACTATGTGCTCACTCAGATCGCCGAACGATTGCGGTCTGCGCTGCCGGCCGATGCCAAAGTGAGCCGCATCGGCGGAGACGAGTTTGCCGCAATCGTCCCGCAATGGGGAACGCTTGACGAGATGGGCGAACAAGTCGGCGAGGCGCTCGACTACGTGCACCAGCCAATCGCATACAACGGACGTGATCTACTCGTTCGTGCCTCGGCCGGCGTCGCACCGCTACTTGCAGAGGGCACCCCGATGGAACAGCTGGCCGAAGCTGATCTGTCGATGTACCAAAACAAGCGGGATCGAAGCGCGAAGGTCACCGTGTTCGACGGCACCCTGCGTCAAGACCTCGAAGACCGCATCGACCTCGAGGCTCGATTGCGCGAAGCGATCGATGCCGATGCGATCGAGTTTTGGGCCCAACCGCTCGTCGACGCGGTCACACGACGTCCGACGAGTATCGAACTGCTGGCCCGCTGGCCCCAGCCGGACGGCTCGATTCTGCTTCCTCGTGACTTCATCCCGATGGCCGAAGAGAGTGGCCTGATCGTCGACGTTGGTCGGCTGGCGCTGGCACACGCCCGAAAGGTGCTCGACCGATGGTCGATAGATCCAGACCTTTGCGATCTATCGGTGAACGTCAACATTGCCGCCGTGCACTTGTCGACAGGTTTGGTCGATGACGTGAAAATACATGTCGGCGACCGCGCAGATCGACTTGGTATCGAGTTTGTCGAAACGTCGCTAGTGGTCGGCGGGCGAGCTGCCGCTGACCTCATGCAACAGCTACGAGACCTCGGTGTGCTGCTCTACGTCGACGACTTCGGCGTCGGATACTCGTCTCTCACGTATCTGTGGTCGCTACCAATGACCAGTGTCAAAGTGGACCAGTCATTTGTGCGGGGCATCGAGCATGACCCCATTCGGCGAAGCTTGCTTGAGTCCATCGCCGAGATGGCATCGGCGCTCGATATGCCCTGCGTCGCCGAGGGTGTCGAATCAGCGGTCCTGATCGATTTGATGAGTGAGATCGGTGTGGACGGTCTGCAGGGCATCGGGGTTGCCCCTGTCGAGCCAATCGAGGTGGCCGAGGCGACCGTGCGGCGTCTGATCGCCGAAGCCGGAAGCATGGATCGCAGCCGTCGCACCACCAAGCGCAGCGCCGGCGAAGTGGCGTCGTTCCGTGAGATCTTGATCGGCGAGCTCGACGCCGACGAAGCTCGTAGCCGACTGGCCTGAGCATGTCGGCATGGGACCATGCATTTTGGGTCGAGGGGCCTGATGCCCCGGCAATCTCATTGCGTCAGATCGATGCCGCGACGTTCGCCCTCGGAGAGGTCCGCATCACCTACACCGGTGACACTGGCCTCGATCGATTTATTGGCCGCGGCAATCTCGACGCCGAGATGATCGACATGATCCGAAGCGTCGACCAGTACCTTCTGCCGACGACCGATCTGGCGTCGGTCCCGGGGCCGCTGCGTTGGTTCACAAACACCTACGGACTGCACACGCCAGCGGCGTTGATTCACGATTTCTTGATCGTCGATGAGGGCGTTGTGCCGGTTGTCGAGCCATGGATGGCCGACCGGTACTTCAGGTTCATGCTCGCTGCTGTCGGAATACCGCCGCTCAAACGCAACATCATGTGGGCTGCGGTTGCATTGCGGACTCGAGTGACGACCAGCGCAGTCCACGCAGTATTGGTTGGACTGTGGGCGTTACTTGCGACATGCGGCGTGGTGCTTTTCGTCATGTCGGGTTGGGCTGCCATTGCCGGTGGATCAGACGTGTTTGGGCTCGCGGCGCCTGCGGTGTTGGGTCTCTCGGCTGGTGCACCAGTCCTTGCCAGCTTGCTCTGGGGACGTCAGCTAGGTGCTGGATTGGTAGCTGGAGCTGCCGCCCCGTTTCTGCTGCCAGCTGCGGTCGTGGCATCGCTCGGCTACGCGGTGTACGTCGCCGCCGAGCGTCTATTCGGCCTTTTCCGAGCCCGCTGATTGTGGCCCGGCTCGCATCTGGGCTTGGTTACTTGGGTCGAACCGTGTCGATCCACTTGTCGGCCACGGTCACACGGCGGGTTAGCGCTCCGATCGTCGCCTCGGTGATCCGGTCGACACCTGATTCGCGGTTCAAACGGTTGTTGACCTCGGGATAGCTCAATCCGGTACGCGCAACCAGTTCGCGCACCCGGTCAGCGTTCTTGTCTCGCAAATCAGACTTGATCTTGGCCCGCGACGTCGCCGCACCTTCATCTGCTGCGGCGCCGGGTTCGGCGTGCCATGGGTCGACAACCTCGGCACTGTTGCGGCCAGGGAGCGGGGGAGGAGGCGGCAAGTCGACGGGAAATCCCTCAAGATCGTCGGGCAGCGTCACTAGCTTCTCGTCCGGATCGAGCCCGTCGCGGGCCGAAGACGGTGCCGTGTCGATCGCCGTCGACGACAGCGCGGCGAACAGCGACATCTGCTCGCCCTCGGAATCACCGGGCGCCTGATCAAGTTCGATGTCCTGATCCCCGGCTCGTTCGCGTCGGATCTCAATGCTGTGCCGTCGTTGCTCGGCGATGTTGATGGCGTGGGACCGGAGCCGAAAGTCATCTGGCAAATACATGTGAGCTTTTTGGTCGCGCACGCCATGCGTCCAACGGGCGATGCGGCCGACAGCCTGGCGGAAGAACATCGCGGTTGTAGTGGTCGTTGCGAACACGCATATCCGCAGCCGCGGAATATCTACACCTTCGCTAATCATCCGAACGGCGACAATCCACTCATCGTCGCCAGCAGCAAACGCGTCGATGATGTCGCTGGCTCGCGGGTCGTCGGACAGCGCGATCAGCGGTTTGACTCCGTGCCGGGCTTCGATCAGTGCAGCAATCGCCCGGGCATGCTCATGATCGGTCGCAATCACCAGGCCGCCAGCATTGGAATGGCTGGTTCGTATCGATGTCAGCTTGTCGTGTGCCCGGTCGAGCACCACTCGGATCCACTCGCCATCGGGACTGAGTGCCGTGCGCAGCCGCGCTCCCCACTCGCTCGACGCCAGATCGTCTTCAAAGGTGGCCTCGATCTGATCGCCCTCGGCGTTGATCCACTCCATATGGCCATCGAATCTCGGGAAGTACACCGGCCGAACGACACCGCCGTCTTCGAGCGCCTCGCCATAGCCGTACTCGTAGTCGGCGACAGCCTCGCCATAGTCGCCATAGGAGTACCGCACGAATGGAATTGGACTGTCATCGGTGCGAAACGGCGTGCCGCTGAGCAATAGCCGCTGTGCGGCTGCATGGAACGCCTTTCGCACGCCCTCGCCCCAGCTGCGCTCGCTTGCAGCGTGGTGGATCTCGTCGAGGATGACGAGACCGTCGACGCTGTAGCGGGCCAGCGCAGCCGCTGAACTTGACGCTTGGGCATAGGTCACGACGACGCCGTGCATATCGCTCGGCGGCGGCCCATCGCTTGCGGACCACGCGGGGTCAAGATGGAAACCGAATCGCAATGCCGCATCGGCCCATTGGCGTTTCAGGTGCTGGGTTGGCACTACCACGACGAATGGTCGGCGTTCGCCCCCGAACCAGGATCGAGCGGCCACCAAGGCGAACGATGTCTTGCCAGCACCAGGGCAGGCGACGGTCATGAACGTGTCTTCGGTTGTTTGGCGAAAGGCCGCGAGGGCGCTTTGTTGCCATTGGCGCAGAATGACACTCTGTGCTCTGGCCACCGGAGTTCGTGCAGACATCAGCCGGGCACCTTAGAGCGCAGGTTGGGCTGGGCCACGCACCCCGGGCGCGACCTCGCCGCAGTCGTAGCCGGGCCATGGTGCCATGAAGCAGAAGCTGAGCGAAAATGGCTCGGTACGCCGACCCGGATGACGAACCGGCGTTGCCGTCTGGTCAGCCGGCGTCCGTTGCCCGGTAGCGGTCGGCGATGGACGTGAATGCCGCAACCTCATCGTTGTAACTCGCGATGATGTCGGCTGCTGAAGATCCAGCTTCGAGTTGCGTGCGCACCTGGTCGGTGCCTGTCAACAGGTCAAGGAAGTCTGGTCGGTCAATCAGCGTTTGAGCATTGGCCCCTGCCAACTGCAGCGATGCATGCAACATGTGCAGCCCAGTCGCCCACGGCAAAAAGTCGCGATCGCTGGTCACAACAATCGCGACACCCGAGACCTCGACGCCTAACCACGGCGGCTCGGGGGCGGCAGGGGTCGACCTGGGTGTGAAGGTCACCGGTTCGAATCGCACCCCGGGAAGCGAACGGTTGTTGAGTTCGGACGCAAGAGCGACTCCATCAACCCACGGCGCCCCGATCCATTCGAACGGCCGGTCGGTCCCACGGCCGACCGACATCGTTGTAGCTTCGAACAACACCGTCCCGGGATACGCGCGAGCGCCGGCGCTGGTCGCCAGCGACGGGCTGGGACCAACCCACGTCGATTGCGGCACCGGCACCACGTCTGACCCAGCCTCCGGCGAGTCAACGACGGTGAGGTCAAGACCATCGAGACCGTCGAGCCAGCCTTCACCCACGATCGCCTGGGCGAGCTGCCCTGAGGTGAGGCCGTACGTTGCCGGAATCGGATACTGACCAATGAATGATGAGAATTGGGGTTGAAGCACGTGGCCCTCGATGATGTCGCCAGCCGGATTTGGACGATCAAGCACAACAAACGCAACCTGATTGGCTGCCGCGGCTTGCATCGACAGACCCATGGTCGAGATGTATGTGTAGAAGCGAGCGCCAACGTCGGGCAGGTCATACACAAGCACGTCGAGGTCGGCGAGCATGGCGCTCGTGGGCGCTCGTTGGTCGCCGTAGAGCGAGAAGACCGGTACACCTGTGGCCTGGTCGATTCCGCCCGGCACGACAGCTCCGGCGGGCAATGAGCCGCGAGGGCCGTGTTCTGGGGCAAAGACAGCCCGAAGATCCACACGAGGATCGGCGTGCAACACGTCGAGCAGCGCAACACCATCGACGGTCGATGCCTGGTTTGCGATCAAGCCGACGCGCCTTCCAACGACGATCGACGGATCGGCGAGGAACACGTCGGCGCCAACGATGGTCCGCTCGGCTGGCGGGCTCGGGACCGCGTCGCCCAGTTGGGTTTGTGGCACGGTTGGGGTGACCGCTGGGTTGGCCACAATGGCAGGCGGCTGTTGTCCGGTCGCCGTCGCGACCGGAACTGGGCTGACCGGAACTGGGCTCAGCGGCACTGGGCTCAGCGGAACTGGGCTCAGCGGTATTGG
>CALDYC010000022.1 GCA_937941245.1 uncultured Acidimicrobiales bacterium
CACCACATAGGTCCACGTCACAGGCGTACCAGCAGTCGCAGACGGACCAGGAGCCACGTCGGCATCTTCGGGACCAGCCAAATCAGTCGTCGTCGACTTCTCAATATCAATGCCCGGCACAAGCGGCATATCTCCGCAGAAGTTCGTGAACGACAGATCGAACAGGTCTGGGCCAACGGTCACCGGGTTCTCACCAATGACGCTGCAGTCCGCCGGAAGTTCAATCTCGGTAACTACATACTGACAGCTCGCCCCACCAGGGGTTTCAGTCACAACCGTCGCGCTCGAAGACTGGCCCTGCAAGAACGACAGCGTTGTCGGGTTTGCCCCGCAACCCGATGCGGCGCCGGCAGCAGGCGCGATCGAGAAGGTAAACGCAACGCCCGGATCATCAGACCCGTCGGCGAGCGTCTTCGCCACGGTCAACGGCGCTGTCTCGTTCGCCGTCGAAATCGATGCCGGAATCGGTGTGATGATGGTCAGCATTTCGGCCTGGACGAAGCAGGTAACACTACCGTCCGGCTGATTGAGGGTAAGGATCTTGTCTTCGCTAGGCAAGAACCGCTCTACAAACGTGGTCACGTTGCCGTCGTAGCCTGCAGGTACAACCCACACAATCTCGAGATTGGGATCGGTGTAGCCAGTCGGCGAAAGATTGAACGGTGCCCCCGGGCCCGGTCCGTCAAGATCAACCGTGATCGTCCAACCTCGCAAGAAGTCAGGGTCGTTCTCTAGGCAGTTCTTTAGGTTGGGACGATCTTCGACTGAAGAAAAGAACGTGATTGTGTCGCCAACTTCGATCTCGCCGCCATTGGCATCGACGAACGAATCCCAGGCTTGAGCGCTGGGCACGAACAGTGCAGCGATCATGGCGGTGACCGCCACAAGTATGACAAACAGGCGACGGGGCGCCCACTGCAGAACTACTGACATGATTCTCCCTAGCACGGGGTTTCCGACCGCCGCTTTACGTTAGAGCGTTTGGAGAGGGATTGCACACATTGCGCCCACAGACATCCACACCCAGCGTTCACATGAACTGAACCACTCGAGACCACTTGAGCTGCGCACTGGTCGCCGCGACATCACGTAGGTCTGGTCGGGCCACACTGCGAGGGTGAGCGCGCACGATGACTACGATGGCGACAGTCCGTTCCCACGCCGGGACTTCATTAGCCGACTGGGGGGTATCAGCGCTGCGACCGTTGTCGGGGTAGGTCTTGGTGCGTGCGCATCCGATGGGGTTACCGCGCCCCATGACCGACCGCAGTCCGATCAGATGCCCTCCGACCAAACGCTGTCCGACCACGCCCTGGACGACACCGCCCAGGACGACAACGCCACACCAGCGTCAGCAGCCTCGACGCCCGACGATGCGTCGCGGTCAGGTCCGGAAGCCGTTCCGTTTGCGGTGGGCCGTCAAGCAGGCGTGACCGTTGCGACGAGGCCCGCGGGACTGACCGCCTCGTTCGATGTCACCGGCAACTCGGTTGATGAACTCGTTGCGGTGCTCAGCGACCTCAGTCAGGAGATCTCGCGCCTAATGGCAGGAGCACCCGCACGCGAAGACGACAACTACCGACCACCGACTGATTCAGGCATTGTCGGCCCGCAACCCCCAACCGGAACCGCGATCACCCTTGCGGTCGGCTCGTCACTGTTCGATGAACGCTTCGGTCTGGCCGAACGTCGGCCACGCGAGTTGATTGCGATGCCTCGGTTTCGAAACGACCGTCAGATGCGCAGCAATCTGACTCACGGCGATTTGTTGTTCATTGTGAGCTCCCAAACGAGCCAATCCGCTGCCCACGTGCTGCACCAACTTGTGCGCACCTCCAACGGACGGCTGCGGTTGCGATGGGTGCAAGAGGGATACAACGAGCTGCTTCCAACCAACGCTGGTGCCCCGACACGAAACTTGATGGGTTTCAAAGACGGAATCTCCAACCTCGATACAGATCAGGCCGATGTGATGAACCGGCACGTGTGGGTGCAACCCGGCGACGATGAACCCGAGTGGGCAGTTGGCGGCACCTATGTAGCCGTGCGGGTGATTCGGATGATGATCGAGTTCTGGGCCACTGCTGCTTTGGTCCGTCAGGAACAAATCTTCGGACGCCACCGCGACACCGGCGCTCCGCTCGGCAAGACCTCACCCACAGACGAGCCCGGCTTTGCGGGCGACCCACGCGACGATGCCGTGCCCCTGCGGTCGCACATGCGACTCGCCAATCCGCGCACGCCGGACGCACCCCGCATTCTGCGCCGAGGTTTCAGCTACCTCAACGGAGCAGCCCCGGACGGGACGATCGATCAGGGACTGCTGTTCATTGCCTACCAGAGGGCGTTCACCACCGGCTTCATCGAAGTGCAATCGCAGCTCGACGGCGAACCGCTGGAGGACTACGTCAAACCAGTGGGTGGCGGCTTCTGGTTCGTTGTGCCTGGCCCCGGGCCCAAAGCCGATGCTTGGCTTGGCCACCAGCTCTTTTCCTAACCCGGCCAGCTTCACTTCCCACGCGAGTCATCGTTGCGGTCTGTACAGCTCTGGTTTCAAACAAGTGTCAACAGGCCCTCGCGGTCGAGGTATCCGTTGCGACCGATTGCCTCGTCGGTCATCATCGACTGCATTGCGAGCTGATCGGTGACCTGGCCCCACGTTCGAGCACTGTCAGCGTTTCGGACCGCACACAACGCCACCTCGGGACCCTCGGCGTCGTGCATGACCGTGTAGGCCTCGACGGTGACATCGCCCACATGGTCGGCGGCCACGGCAGATGGCGGCACCTGGTCTACAGATGGTTGAACATCTTCGGCGACGAAGACACCCAGCGGTGGCTCTGTTGAATACAGCCCCAACGCATGCTTGGTCAGCAGGCCACCATTCGCCGTCACGAGCCCGAACGAGCCCGAGTCGCTACGAAGCACGTCAACCATCGTCGCAATGGAGTGCGTCACGTAGTTGTTGAGCGGTCCGCCAGCAAAGGTCAATCCGCCGGTCTGCGTCAGCTGGCGGCTCTCGTCGATGCCGAGTGCGGTCGCTGCGACCTGCACAGCCGACGGGAAGCATGAGTACAGATCGATGTGATCCACTGCGTCGACCGACCGGTTCGCCAACTCGAACAGGCGGCTTCCGGCCGCAGCGATCGCTGGTGACGAATGCAGGTCGCGACGCTCAGAGACCGCGTAGGTGTCATGGGCATCGGTTCCGGCGTGCGGGAAGACCCATCGATCGCGTGAAACTCCGGCCGCCTCGGCGACCTCGACCGAACACATGAGCAACGCTCCCGCCTGGTCAAGGTCCCAATTCGAGTTCATCGCCTTGGTGTAGGGGAAGCCGACCATACGATTCGACGGGGTCGCCTGGCGGATCTCTGCGGCCGTCATCGGCGTGCGGGTCCACGCGTGGGGATTGTCGACCGCCACGGCATTGAACCGGTGCCACAGTGCAGACACCCGATCCCGATGCTGCGAGATGGACTCACCCCGAGCATGACGAATCGCGGACTCAAAGAGTGGATAGAAGTGGATCGGCATCGTCGCACCACGACGTTCTTCCAGGTCGGTGTGCATGAGCACCTCGGCACCAAACCGTTCATCGGGAACGACATCGGTTTGCACCGTCAATAGCCCGTCGATCCCCTCGCGACGCTGGCGCCGCCGACTCCAAATCGTTTCGGCTCCGCAAATCACGGCCGATCCAATCTCGCCAGCCTGGATCCGAGTCGCCAACGCGTTCACATAGGACTGCGGCGTGTTGCCGCCGTTTGCGCTCAACGAGGTTCGAGCATGTGCTGCACCGACACCATCGGCGATGATCCGCGCCGGGTCCGAATAGCCCCACGCTCCGGCAATCACGCCAATGTGGTCAAGCCCCGCCAACAGGGTCGGCGCTCCGGCGTCGACAGCTGCCGACGCGGACACCTGCGTCATCAGTGCAACAGCTTCGATGGCCTGCGACACATCATCGGGTCGTTGCAGTGCCTGAGCGACACCAACAATGACTGGAGTACGCGGATCGAGATACATCTCGCCGACGCTACTGAGCCCGGTGTCAGTGACCCAAAGTGTCGCGGGCCGCAGATGGCGGGTCGGCGTCGCCGATCGGCATCTCAGCGGTGCCGCGGGAGCGCTGGTTCTGGTTGGGTTTGTCGGCAATCATTTTGACAAAGTCGTTTGCCGGAACCGGCTTGCCGGTTGCAGGCCCGAACACCCACCGAACGCCGTGCCGCTGTAGCTGTTCAATCTGATCTGTAGAAATGACTCCCGATGCAATCACGGGTATACCCAGCCGCACCGCGAGATCAATCGCTGCAGCAACCACCACGCGAGAGCGATCGTCGTTCGTCATTGCGCTGACCATCGACGGATCAAGGGTCAAACTGTCGACCGGAAGCAGACGAAGCAGATCCAACGAACCAGTGCGGGTCGCAAAATTTGCCAGACCCACGTGACCGCCGAACTCATGCACGCGACCCACGAACGCTCTCAACGACATGCGGCTATCGACCGAACCAGCGTCGACAAGCTCGACGGTGATCCCGCGCATCGTTTGATCCCGGAGCACCCCCACCAAATGCTCAACTACTGGGCCGGTGCGATGACGCGCCAACGTGAGGTGGATCGGAAAGTCATCGGATGTCTTCGACCGGATCATCTCAACGGACTCAGCAACAACAGAAGCGACTCGACGGTCGGTCGCATGTGAAACCGCAGCATGGATGTCGGTCAGCTCACATGACGCGCCAACCACTTGACCCGTCGATGGCGCAACGATCGGAGCGAACAACGGCATCGGATCCGCCAGGTCGATGGCATGCGGGGCAAGGTCGCCGGACGATGACCCTGCATCGTCATAGACCCGCACATCATCGCGCCCGTTTCGTTTCGCGACGTACAGGGCCACATCCGCCCGCCGCACGAGTTCTGACGATGCAACGTTTGCTTCGGGCGACGAAATCGACAGACCCAACGATGCGCTACCGCTCCAGCTATGGCCACGAAGCATCATCGGCGGCTCAAGAGCCGCCAGGATTCGACGGCCGTGTTCGAGCGCTTCGGCCTGATCCCGAATACCTGCCAGGACCAACGCAAACTCGTCGCCGCCGTACCGGGCAACGACATCGTCGGGCCCGATGCACGTGCGCAGCCGATGAGCGACTTCACGAAGCAGGTCATCGCCTGCGGCGTGACCGAACGTGTCGTTGACGAGCTTCAGCCGATCTACGTCGAGGAAACCGACCGCGAATGTCGGCTGGCCTGAGTGGTATTGCGCGAGCCGTTCATCAAGAATAAGCCCGAAACTGGTGCGGTTATTGAGCCCCGTGAGTTCATCTCGGTGAGCCTGTCGGCGGAGCTGGGCATTGGCCACAGCGAGCTTGCTAGCGAGCACCTCTTTGTCGATCGACCGAGAAATCGAGCTGGTGATGGCCTGACGGTTCAGGTGGCCGAGGGCCAGGCTTCCAAGCAACGCGAGCAACAACACGACCGCCGCGAGCATCCCGGTGCCTCCACCAGAAAGGGCAAGCGTCGGCGCAGCGATAAAAAAGATCGGCAATTGATAGCCAAGTTGGAACGACAGCCGGGTACCCAGAAGCGCGCCGAACCCTACAAGGACTGAAGCGAGCGACATTGCATGCAGCAGGCAGCCCGCGGCCGTATTCGCTCCGACAATCAGTGGCAGCAAACCCCAGGCGGTCCCCAGTAGAGGAGCGCAAAAGACGCACGCTCGATCTCGTCGCTCCGCCGCCTTCAACATGACGTAGGACAGCGCGTAGACACCTACGGTTATCCCCGTCCAGGTCAATACCCGCGGCATGTCGGCAAAGTAAGTCGACACGAGTCCGACCACGATCGCCAAAACCAAGCCGACTGCGTGCGCGCCGAGGAAGGCCTGTGCAGCCGCGATCTCGAGTCGGCGCCGAAGCACCGGGGTCCCGTCGCCCCGGCTCGTGCCGAAGGGTGGTTTCATCTAGGCACGCGAAGTTACCGGATTGACTCAGCTGATGCCACTCTCTGTGGCCGCACCGCCACAAATCCCTCAGATGGGCGCGCCGGTTTGATGAACCTGAACCCGTTTGGGCCCCTTCAGTGCGTTCTCGGTTTGGGTTCTCACATCGGTCGGTGGTTCTCACTGCCGATCTGGCGAGCGTCGCCTAACCACTAGCACCCGCGATCGGTTCCGCTAACACCCGCGATCCGTTTGCCATTGACCCACACATCAGTGATGTCGTCCGCCGACGCGAGCCGAACCACCTTTTCGAATGTGCGGGCATGATCGTCGACCTCGGGCCAGATCTGCAGCGTCGAACCTGGGCGAGTCGTATCGACGGCGATCGCATCGAACGAACGGCCAGGTTCGATCGCTCCCGCGTTCACACCGAGCAGGTCGGCGCCGCCAACAGTCGCCATATGGAATGCCTCAACAATCGAGATCCGCGACCCACCAACCCCTCGCTCTGCTCGCACCACCGACGCATCGACGCCATCTTCACGCAACCGCGACACATTCACGGCGTCCGCGCACTGGCGCAGCAGGCTCGGCTGGGAACCTCCGGCGATGTCGGTACCCAGGCCGCACCGCACACCCATGTCGAGGGCTCGACGGGCCGGAAAAACAGACTGCCCGAAGTACATATTCGAGACCGGACAATGCGCAATACCGGCTCCCTGTGCCCGGATCGTCTCGAAATCTGCCGCCCGTAAGTGACCGCCGTGGGCAAGTACCGTGTGGTCGCGCACGAGTCCGAAGGTGTGTAGCGCCTGGGTGTCGGCCATGCCGAATCGCTCAAATGCGTAGCCGTGCTGCCAGTCACTTTCGGAGCAATGGGTCTGAACGAGCGCTCCTGTCGAAGCTGCCAATGCCCCAAGCCCACGCAATGTGTCATCGGTGCACGATGGAGCGAATCGAGGTGTCACAACGGGGTGCACCAGCGGCGCCCCGATCATCCGGATGGCGTCGATCGAGGCTGCGGAACGGTCGATCGCTTGGCCAGGCGAAGCATCGCGGTAGTAGTCCGGGCTTGCGTCAGGGTGATCCATTGCCACACGCCCCACAAACGCGCGTTGGCCAAGCTCGGCGCAGACTGCGGCAAGCATGGTCGTCGTCTCGACATCAATCGTGGCGTAGTACGCAGCGGTAGTCGTCCCGTTCGCGAGCAACGTCGACACCATCGCGGGCCATACACGTTCGGCCATCGCTGGTTCGGTCAACCGGGCTTCGAGCGGGAATGTGTGCTCGAACAGCCACTCCTCCAACGGCAGGTCAAGACCCGTGCCAAGTTGTGGCCATTGAGGGGCATGCACGTGCGTGTCGATCAAGCCAGGAAGCACGACGGTGGTCGGTGCACACTCGACGTCGCAGGGAGCTCGATCATCAGCATCGACCGAAACGATTAGGCCGTTCTCATCCATCGTGATCACTGCCTGCGGCTGCACGTCGAGCGTGGTGCGCTCACGAGCCTGCATGATCGTTGCTCGGACTCGCGTCGGCTTCGTCACACCGTCGAGCGTATTCGCCAGAGCCAACGCCAGAGCTACAACATCAGCTCAGTGCGCACCGTCAGGTTGCGACGGCAATCGCCGGAAGCACCTCGTCGGTATAGAGCCGCATGCAGTCCCAGCCGGCAGCAATCGGCATACCACCACAAAGTGGATGCAGCGTAAACGCGTCCATCGGACCTGCGGCCGACAGCTCGTCAACCGCTTCGGCCGGACTCAAGATCCGGTAAATACCCTCGTCACGCAGCCCCTGCCATGACGTCGCCGACGACTTCACTGCCGACTTGATGTCGCTGGTTTGCCAGCTCTGATAGACCTTGGCTTCGTTCCAGAAGTACTCGCCTAGATCAGCCCATGCTGCGTCGGGATCCTCGGCGATGAAATTGAGGGTTTGATTGGCCGACGGCATGATGCAGAACCCGGTCTTGTCATGAGCTTCGAGTTCGGTGTTGTACAGCTCGGCCAACTCGGGCAGATTCTTCGACGGGAAGAACGCGAGCCCACGCTTTGCCGCTCGGCGAGCCGCGGCTGGCGAGCTGCCGCCGATCATCACGAACGGATGGGGTGTACTGACCGGTGTCGGCGTGATCTGCACGATCTCGCCCCGGTACTCGAAAGGTTCGCCAGACCAGGCCGCAAGCATGACGTCGAGCGCTTGATCGAGCAGCTTGCCTCGGCGAGTCCACTGCTTGTCGAGCAGCTTGTATTCAGAGGGGCGATAGCCGATGCCGGTCACGATCCCGATGCGCCCACCGCTGATGAGATCGAGCACCGCGAGGTCTTCAGCCACCCGAATCGGGTCGTGCAGCGGCACGAGCAAAGCCGAGATCGTCACGCTGACGGTCGTCGTGCGAGCGAGCATTGCCGAGGCCATGATCATCGGTGACGGGCTCCACCCGTTCTCGGCCCCGTGGTGTTCCTCGAGCGTGATCGTGGTGAAGCCATGGTCGTCTGCATGTTCGGCCATAGCAATTGCAGCCTGATGTCGTTGCGACATCTCGGTGGGCTCAAGACCCGGCTGAATGCAGTTGAACCGCGCGACCGACATCACCATGTCGACAACCTAGGCGTTGACGTGGTGGCCGTGCCCGGCTGGGCCGGGGCTGTTGAGGTTCACTCCCCAGCGGCCTGGCTTGAGAAAAGCTCCTTCACGAACGAGGCGAGTTCAGGGCCCGCCTCGCTGCTGTTCCGATCCCGCCGGGGATCAGAACCATGTCCGGGGTCGCAACGTCGGCGATGGTCCTATCGGCTGTCAATGCCAGCTGGCCCATGTCGGTTCGGTAGGGCCGCGCCTCGGCCCCAACGAAGGTGATCGTCGTGTTCGGCATGAGCTGCAATACGTCATAGGGGCCAACGCAGTCCGTAGCGGTGAACTGGTCGTACAACAAGATCGCAATATCCATGAGATTCCTCAGATCGAAGCTCGACAGTGTTCCGGCTGGAGTGTGCCAGTGCGACCCCTTGACACCAGAGCGGCCCCTTGACAGCAGTTCACGCCACTGACACCGTGGCATGGTTGCGAAGACGGTTACGCCTGCTCGGCCGCCCCTCATGGAGCTGCGCCGAACGAATGACGGCTAGGGCAATCGCTGCCGATACCACATCACGGCTGGGAGACATCATGCGCATTGAACAAGTCGCCATTCCGCTCATCCGCGCTGTGGTCAGCCGACCCAAGCTTGCCGATCAGTTATTCAAGCGAGACAAGTGGGGCAATCCCTTCGGCGATCAGGCGAACGCCGATCCGTATCCCATGCTCGAGGCAATGCGTGCCGATGGCGCGATCACCTACCGCGCCATGTATCAGCAGTGGTTCGTCAGCGGGTACGACGAGGCTCGCGCCATATTGTCGTCCGACGCCATGGGAACGAGTGCCCAGGTCGACACGCTGCTCGATGTTCGGCCGTTCTCGCAGATGTCTGAACAGGCCAAGACCTTCTTCTCGCTGTGGCTGTTGCTTGTCGACCCACCCGATCATTCGCGGCTGCGTCGTCTGGTCAGCCGGGCCTTTACTCCGGCTCGTGTGCGCGATCTCCAACCCGACATCAAGCAGCTCGCCGATCGGTTGATCGACGACATGGCTGACCAAGCAAGCCCCGATGTGATCAAGGGTCTGTGCGAGCCGCTGCCGGTCGCAGTGATTGCCCAGATGATGGGGCTTCCCGAAGAACGCTGGTCGTGGGCTCGAGAAACCACAGAAATCGGCGTGCAGCTGTTGAACCCATTCGCCAGCTTCGACCCGGACGAGATCAGCGCAACGGTTGCCGATATGCACGAGGTCTGGGGCAGGCTCGCTGATGAGCGATTGACACACCCGCAAAATGATCTGGTCAGCGCGCTCGTCGCAGCCGAGGATGGCGGCAGCAAGCTCAGCCGAGACGAACTGATCGCGATGATCGGGTTCATCATGGGCGCCGGCCATGAGACCACGACCAACCTTCTCGCAATGTCGATCCTTCATCTCGCACGTAACCCCAAACAGCGTGAACTGGTGCGTAGCACCCCAACCCTGTGGCCAAACGCAATCGAGGAACTCGTCCGCTATGACACGTCGGTTCGGGTAAGTCCTCGATCGGCCCTGCGTGAGGTGGACATCGACGGCGTCACGATCCCAGCAGGATCGAACGTGCTGGTGCAGATCTCCGCCGCCAACCGTGACCCTCGCCGCTATGACCATCCAAACGAGCTGTTACTCGACCGCAAAGACCCAAGCCCACTGTCATTCGGTCACGGCATCCACCACTGTCTTGGTGCATCGCTGGCCCGAATGGAACTCGGCAGTGCGTTGCCTCGATTCATCGATGCCTTTGGTGACTACACCATCGACGAAGCATCGATCAAATGGAAGCAGTCACCGACGCTGCGCGGGCCCTCGGCGTTGCGGGTCGATCGCAGCTCGGCTTCCGGCACGTGAGTAACCGTTTCTGACGCTTCGTCAGATCACGTAAGGTTCGGACCATGCGCGCAATCGTCTACGACGGAACGTCGACAAAACTGATCGACGGGATAACCCTCTGCGACCCCGGACCTCGCGACGTCATCGTCGAAGTCGCTGCCGCTGGTCTATGCCAAAGCGACCTGTCGTACATGGCCGGTTTGTACCCAGTGCCGAGTCCTGGCGTATGCGGCCACGAAGCAGCTGGCGTGGTAGCCGAAGTCGGGGCTGCGGTCACCCACGTCAAACCCGGCGATCATGTCGTGATCGCGACACTGTCGGCGTGCGGCATGTGCGAACCATGCGGTGACGGACGCCCGACTGCCTGCCTGAAGACACTGGGCGGAAGCCGGCAGCCATTTACCACCAGCGACGGTGAACCAATCCACACATTCGCTTCGACATCAGCATTCGCCGAACGAACCATCGTTGCCGACGTGCAGTGCGTGAAGATCCCCAAAGACGTTCCACTCACCTCAGCGGCCCTTGTTGGCTGCGGTGTCGTGACCGGTGTTGGGGCAGTCATGAACCGGGCCAAGGTGCAGCGCGGCCAAACCGCCGTCGTGTTCGGTGTCGGAGGAGTCGGCCTGAACGTGATCCAAGCCCTGCGCATTGTCGGGTCACCAACCATCATCGCGGTCGACACCGACCCCAGCAAAGAACAGCTGGCCCGTCAGTTTGGCGCCACCCACTTCATCAACGGCACCGACGATGATATTCCGGCACAGGTCGGAGCGATTTGCCCCCTCTCTCCCAAAGCCGACCGGGGCTGGTTCAACAGCGGCGGCGTCGACTTCGCGTTCGATTGCGTCGCCAAAGCGCCCGTCACGTGGAATGCACTTGAGTGCCTCGACTGGGAAGGCACCGCGGTCATCGTCGGCGTTGCTGGGCAGACCGATGAGTTCAACGGCTTGTACTCACGCCTCACCCAAGTCGAACGCAACCTCATTGGCTGTCGCTACGGCAGCATCTCTCCCCACCGCGACATTCCGCGCATCATCGAGATGTACCGCCAAGGCGACCTGCTGCTCGACGAGCTAGTGACGGCTGCCTATCCCGCCGAAGAGTTCAACACGGCGATCGAGGAGCTTCGAGCAGGGTCAGTCGCTCGCGGTGTCATCACCTTCGCGTGAACCCATTCTGCCCGCACATGTTCACGGCCACATGACCCACACGCTGCTCGATCTCTTCGACGAGGTCGTCGCCACCGACGGCGATCGCGAAGCCTTCGTTCAGCCACTTGGCGACGGGTCAACCCGGCGGGTGACCTTCGCCGAATGGGCAAGTCACGCAGACGGCTTCGCGCAACACCTGCACAATGACGGAGTACGACCGGGCGACGTTGTCGCGATCCGCCTCGGCAGCGGCATCGACTACGCGATCGCGTATCAAGCGATCGTCCGCGCAGGGGCGATTGCGACCGGCATCAACCCCCGATTAGGCGCGGCCGAGATCAGCCACATCACGTCGATCTGCAACCCGGTCCGCACCATCGAAGGGGCCCTTGGCGACTACGAACCTGGTGACCCGACCGCTCGACGAGCCAAGGTGGCGCCGACGGACCCGGTCGCCATCGTGTGGACCGGCGGCACGACTGGCTTCCCCAAAGGAGCGTGGTTTGACCACGAGTGCATGCGGGCAATGACCAAGGGAGCGGCACCGCTCAGCGAGCACGGCGACCGGCGCCTGTCTCCATTGCCATTCGCGCACGTTGGCTACATGACCCGGGCCTGGGACGAGCTCACCCACCGCATCACGACCCTGATCGTTCCATCTCCCTGGACAGCGGCAGGTGCACTCTCGTTGATCGAAGCTGAGCGGGCGACGGTTTGCCAAGGAGCGCCGACCCAGTACCGGCTGATGTTCGATCACCCCAACTTTGCGTCAACTGACGTATCAAGTCTGCGTCTCGCAGGCATTGGTGCAAGCCGCATTCCACCTGAGCTGGTAACCGAGATGCGAGCCAAGCTCGACGTGCCGGTGGTCGTCCGATATGCAAGCACCGAATCGTGTTTGGCGACGGGCACCCGCCTGGACGACGGCGACGACATCATCTGCACCACCGTCGGACGGCCAAACGGCGGTGTCGAGATTCGCATCGTGAACGAAGCCGACGACACGGTTCCCGACGGGGCCGTGGGCAACGTGCAGCTCTCCAGTCGGGCGACGATGCGGGGCTATTGGAACGATGCCGCGCGAACCAGCGCAGCAATCACCGCCGACGGATGGGTTCGCACGGGCGACCTCGGTTCGTTAGACGGCGCTGGCAATCTTCGCCTCGCCGGGCGGTCGACCGAGATGTACATCAGGGGTGGCTACAACGTCTACCCGATCGAAGTCGAGAACTGCTTGGGCGAACACGACAGCATCGTCTCAGCGGCGATCGTCGGAGTACCAGTCGAGGACCGGCTCGGCGAGATCGGGGTCCTATTCGCCGTGGCTGCACCTGGTGCGACGGTAGATCTCGCTGAGGTTCGTGCTTTCGTCAAAGAGCGCCTCGCGGACTACAAGGCACCTGATCTGTTGATCACCGTCGACGCGCTGCCCGTCACTTCGGTCGGCAAGGTCGACAAAAAGCCGCTGCTCGAAACAGCAACCCGAAAGGCACAGACATGGTCGCGATGATCGGTGACGTTCTCGATACGAGTGGGCTGTCGCTTTGGCAACTCATCACCACGCGTGCCGACCTCACGCCTGACAAGCAGATGGCGGTTGACGAAGCCGGGCGCACGATGACGTTCGCGGCGTTCCGCGATCAGTGCGAACAAGCAGCGGCCGGATTTAGCGCACGCGGTATCGGTGAAGGCAGCGTCGTTACCTGGATTCTTCCCTCGACATTCGAGGCACTCGTTCTGGCGGGTGCGTTGTCTCGACTTGGCGCCATTCAGAACCCGATTCTGCCGATCTACCGACACCGTGAGATCAGCTTCATCACCGAACAGAGCGGCTGCGAGATGCTTGTTGTGCCAGCTATGTTCCGAGGCTTCGACTTTGCCAACATGGCCACCGACGTGGCGGGCAATGCTTTCCCGGTTGTGATCGTCGATCCCGATCTGCTGGCTGGTGACCCGGCAACACTGGCGCCGTACCAACCCGCCGCTGACCAGACCCGGTGGTTGTTCTACAGCTCGGGTACCACCGCCGATCCTAAGGGGGCACTGCACACTGACCTGTCGATCTCGGCGGCGAACAACGGCATGCAGTCAGGCTGCAAAGTCAGCCCTGACGACAAGACCGCAGTCGTGTTTCCAATCACCCATGTCGGCGGTCTGGTCTGGCTTTTCAACTCGATGCAAACCGGTGTCGAGTTATTGATGGTTCAAGCCTTTGATCCGGTTAGTACTCCACAGTGGCTGAGCGACAACGGTTGCACCTGCGCGGGAGCGGGCACAGTGTTCTTCCAGATGTACCTCGCCGCAGAACGAGCGCGGGCCGACGGCACGCCCACCGCTGGCGGTGGCAACCGACTGTTCCCAGACGTACGAATCTTCAATGGCGGCGGCGCTCCCAAACCGCTCACGCTGCACGGCGAACTCATGGAGACCTTCGGCGCTCCCCTACTCAACGGTTGGGGACTGACCGAAGCACCGATCAACACGATGGCAAGCGTCGACGACCCCGACGACAAGTTGGCGCTCACCGAAGGGCGAGCCTGCCCAGGCGTCGAACTTCGCGTTGTGCTCGACGGTGAAGTACTCGCCGCGGGCGAGGAGGGCGAGCTGCAGGTGAAGGGCGAACAGGTCTGTCGTGGCTATCTCGATGAGTCGCTCAACGACGCCGCGTTCGACAACGGATGGTTTCGCACCGGCGACCTCGGTGTGATCGATGACGACGGGTATGTCGTGATCACCGGACGCCTGAAAGACGTCATCATCCGCAAGGGCGAGAACATCTCGGCAAAGGAGATCGAAGACCTCTTGCGGGTACATCCGCTTGTCGGCGATGTGGCTGTGATTGGGCTTCCCGACGAAAACAGCGGAGAGCGAGCGTGCGCGGTTGTGGTTGCCGCTGCAGACACGCCGATCAATTTCACCCAGATGACCAATCATCTCGTCGACGCCGAGCTCTCACGCCACAAGATCCCCGAACAGCTCGAGATTGTCGACGCACTCCCGCGCAACCCGACCGGCAAAGTCTTGAAGAAGGACCTGCGAGCCCAGTTCAGCTGAGTTTGGGGGCGCTGAGTTAGGAGCGCTGAGTTAGGGGCGCTGAACCCGCGTCACGGGCCGCCATTCACATGCGACCGCACGCAACGATTCGGCGTTCGAGGTGACGCTGCTCGGCCGGCGACCCCGTGAGGGCGAGCGCTTGAGCAAATGCGTCTGCTGCGGCGAGCTCCTCGCCTGCCCGAAGTCGTAGCTCTCCGACCACTGCCCAGTACAGGTGATACGAATCGAGGCCGTCGAGTTGGTCGACGATTGCGAGACCAACGTTGGGGCCATCAGCCATCGACACGGCGACGGCCCGGTTTAGCGAGACGATCGGCGATGGCGTGACCGCTTCGAGCTGTGCATATATGCCTGCAATCGCCGACCAATCGGTTTCGGCGGCGGTTCGGGCATTGGTGTGGATCGACGCAATCAGGGCCTGCAACTGATACGGACCGGGAGCAAACAGGTCCAGTGCAGCCGTCAACACGTCGTTAGCCCGATCGATCGTCACTTGATCCCACGTCGATCGATCCTGGTCATCGAGCAACACCAAGTCCCCGAGTTCGTCGACACGGCTCGAAGCTCGCGCCTGGTGAAAAAGCTCAAGAGCAAGTAACCCTCGCGGTTCACCCAGATCTGGAGCCAGTTCAACGATCAGTGTCGTCAAACGGATCGCTTCGTCCACCAGCTCGCCCCGGATCGTCTGGTTCGCTTCGGTACTTGTGAGATAGCCCTCGTTGAAAATGAGATACAACACCCCCAGAACCGCGTCGATGCGTTCGTCCAATGCGACCGGTAGGTCCATCGGGGTCCCAGCGTCTCGGATCCGACGCTTGGCTCGCACGATCCGCTGAGCAAGCGTTGCCTCGGGTACGACAAAAGCTGCGCTGATCTCGGGCGTCGTCAGGCCGCCGACAAGACGAAGCGTGAGGGCAACCTGCGCATTGCGATCGAGTACCGGGTGACAGCACAACAACATCAGACGCAAACGCTCATCACCACCCGATGGGTCATCTCCGTCATGCGCCGCACGATCATCGATGAACTCTGACCGAGTGTCGTCAGCGATCTCGACCTGCTCAACGATCTCGGAACCCACCCGTTTCAGCCGATCACGACGACGGTGCTCGTTGCGGACCTGGTCCAGGGCCCTGCGTCGAGCGGTGGCCATAATCCAGCCGCCGGGGTTGTCAGGAATGCCGTGCTCGGGCCACGCTCGAGTCGCGTCGATCATGGCTAGCTGTACGGCCTCGTCAGCAATATCCACATCGCCGAATTTGGTTGCGAGAATCGACAAGATGCGAGGGCAGTCTTCGCGCATCGAGCGACTGAGCTCGTCCGCGACTGCGTGTGCAAACTTGTCGGTCACGATCAGTCTTGGGGCCGGAACGCTACGGGTCGCACCTCGCATGCGCCATCGTCGACGGGCATAGCGGCCGCGAGCTCAAGCGCCTGTTCCATCGTGTCGGCACTGATCAGGTAATAGCCGCCGACCTGCTCTTTCGTTTCGATGAACGGTCCGTCGGTGATCGACACAGTTCCATTGGATTTGCGCACCGTTGAAGCAGTCGCGGACGGGGCAAGGCTGGCGCCGCTAATCCAGTGTCCATTGTCGATGAGCATTTGGTTGTAGGCCAGCCATCGGCCCATAACTGCACCAAACTCCTCAGTGCCTGGGGCTGGGCCCTCTACTTCAGGACTGTTGTTGATGATCATGAATTCCATGGTTCTCTCCTCGATATAGGTGTCGGTGATTGGTAGGTCGGGTCGTTCACGAGCATGCGCTCGTGGTGATGGCTCACGATCTTGCCACGCGCACCGGAAAGTGGTGACGAGTGGCAGGCCGAGCATGCTCCGACTCCACGCAAGATGCCCAACCAACATGTCCTCGTCGGCAACGCCACCGGCCGCCTGACGAGAAACGCAGAGTTGCGAACGGCTGTAGCGCAGCCATCTGTCGAGGAGCACCCGATACGAAGCCGTCCCGAACCGCGGGCCCGGATCACCCGGAAAACTGTCAATACTCGTACCGGCGATCATGGCCAAGGTCTCGTCCTCGCTCGGTACGCGACGTGATGTCGATCGACCCCGTCAGATTGCTGCTGCAGCCGGACGGGAGGCACGCAAGACCTCCTCGTCGACCGAACGAAAGGTGTGGCTTACAACGACGGCGATTGTTGCGACCGTGTGCATGATCCATAGGGTCGCAAGGGTCGAAGCTTCAACTGCCTCGCTCCATGGACCCATGAACGACGCACCACCAGTGGCGAGTGTCCCTAAGCGGAACACCGTGGACGGGTCGGTCATGAACCGGTCGAGGACTGCGTACGCGACAAGTGCTGCGACATTCACGACGATCAGCGTGATCATCATCAGAGGTACACCAATTGTGTTCTCACCGATGATGAGCGGGTTGATCGTCTCAAAGTTCACGCCGGCCACGCGAGCTACGGCCCAAACGACGATCGACACCGCTGCGGCGGAACCAAAACTGATTGCGGCCGACGTGAGATTTTGTGTCGCCGAGCGACGGGTTCTGACAGAACGATTTGGGCTGTTGCTCGAGGTCGGGCTAGCCAACATGATTGTTTCCTTTGCGTCTGGGAGAGCGAAGTGCCTCCGTTCACGCAATGAACGCCGCCGATCAACCGAATCGACAGCTTTTCGTCAACAATCTGACTTGCTCTGCAACTTGGCGCACGTTCCCCGACCATAACGATGTCACCACTGGGCCCTAACCACAACGATGTGGCAGCACGCTCAGATCAAGCACACGCCAGCCAAGCTGAACCCGAATACGTTCCGGCGCCGGAGATGACACCATCGGACGAACCGCCGAAGAAGCACAGCGAGTCGGTTGGATAGCTGGCATTGAAGAACACCTGATTCGTTGGCAACATCGAAGCCGGTATCTCAATTGACCCAGTGGAATCAAGGTTGCCGATCGTGACGTTGCCAACCCGCACTGTCACGTCCGACGACGCCGGAGCGATCACCTGCCCGGGACCGAAGGCGAGATTGAACGTGACAGTCACCGTCGGTCCACCAGGGATGGCCGCAGTTGCGGTTGGCGTCGGCGTTGGCGGACCCGGATCGACGCACAGATCGGCGCCTGATATCGACACGGTGCCGGGACCGCTGACAATTGGGCTACTTGTAGAGACCCATTGGCATCCGCCCCAATCGCCGGGTCCAGGTTGCAGGTCAGCTGCTCCTGGCAGAAGGAGTTCTGGCACCATGACGGAACCGGACGCATCGAGGTTGCCCACGTTGATGCCCCCGATTCGCAGGAACAGACCGTTGAGATCGACATTGACGTTTGAGGTCACGAAGGTCACGAGAACCGATGGTGGCGACGGCGTGCCAAGTGGCGGCGGTGTAACGGTCGGCCGTGGCGTAGCGGTCGGAAGCGGCGTCGACGTCGAAGCTGGCAACACAATGACTGGTTGTGACGCGACTGCCGTTGGCGGCACCTGCGTGGGCTCAACAGTTTCAACCGGGATCACGGTCGGCGGAACCGCCGTCACCGAAGGAACCGCCGTCGAGGGAACCGCAGTCATCGCCGGCTCTGGTTCCACCGCATCGCCCTCGGGCTGAGAAGGCGACAGATTCGAGGTAGACGACTCATCTGAAACGGCAACGCCAGAACCCGCAACCGCTGAAGCCGCTGGAGTCGCCGTAGCTCGCTGCGCTGCGTCTGATCCGCCCGCAGAACGGGCAGCTCGCTCGGAAAGATCCGCCGCCGCATCGCTCGTGCCAGCCATGTCGTCAGTTTCGGACCCTGTCGCTTCGGCGTCGCTGCTTGCGCCATCGTCACCCGTGTCGGGTTGGTCTGCCATCTCTCGAGAAAATTCGGATTCGGAACTCGCCGGCGCGTCTGCATCTGCGTCGGATGCTTGACGGGCACCCTGCGATGCCTCGCCCTGTGAAGCAACCCCGACGGATGTCGATTCACGCCCTGCGAACGCGATCAACGACAGGCTGAGGACGATCAAGGCTGCAACGGCTGCCGACAGGCCCGCAAGCCTGCCGAATCGCTTCCTCGACGCATGCTCGTCAGCGGTGCCGATGGGGTTGGAAGCGGCAGCCGCAGCAGCGATTGGTGACACCGAGTGAGCCTCGGTGAACGTGGCGGAACGATGTGCAAGCTCATCGTGTTCGGCAGCGAAGGTCGTTCGCAGGCGATCTTCAAAGGTCATGATGCGTCCTTGCGGGGCTCTGTTTTGGGGGACTGAGTTTTGGGGGACTGAGTTTTGGGGGACTCTGTTTTGAGGGTTTCGGAACTCAGGGTTTCGGCGAGCGCTCGACGCGCTTGATGCAGGTGACTCGTGGTCGCAGACACCGTGATCTCGAGAACGTCAGCGATCTCGGCAACTGAACGATCTTCGAAGTAGTGCAGGACCACGACCGCCCGCTGACGCGGTGCCAGGTGATCAACAGCGACCCACACCTCGGGGTCGCCCGCTCTGATTTCGAGTTCGATGGGTTCGGGCTCACCAACAAGACGAAGTACGCGAGTCTCGTTCACCCGCCGTCGACGTCCGGTGAGTGCCAGATTGATCGCAACCCGACGAACCCACGAACCCGGCTTGTCCAAAGACCGGACATGGGCCCACTGAGCACTCGCCTTGGCGAATGCTTCCTGGGCAATGTCTTCGCCGTACGCGCGGTCACCTGCAGTGACCCCCGCGATGAGCGCTACCGAGGCGAACTCCTCGGCAAAGAACACTTCAAATGGTCGCTCATCGGCGTTTGGTTCTGCACCAGTCATTACGGGGACCACACCCCCCACACGATTGGCAGCGCTGCGATGTCCAGTCCGATATCGCTTTTACCCATAATGGGTGACCGAATGGAACCGGATGGTCTTGCTCGAGGTCCCCGTGCCGTCGCACGAGTCATGGTGGCGTCAGGAGGTGGCGTCAACGACGCGCTCGAGGTGCCAGACCTTGGCGACGATCTGCCACCCCGACTGACCTTTCACGAAGGACAAATGATCCACGAACACGTTCTGATGAGCCCGAAGCCTGATCTTGACGATGGCGCTGATCGGCGAGAGCCAGTCGATCATGAGGATCTCGTCCTCGCGGGCCTGGCCCGTGCTCGCAGGAGAGACTCGTCCGCCCACGTCGTCACTAAAACTCTGAATCGGTTCGACGAACAGCGATCCGTTGTCGGCATCGAACAAACTGGAACGTTCGTGGAACACGCTGTTCAGTAGCTCGGTATCGCAGTGATACAACGCGTCGAAGTAACACTGGACAGCATCGAACAAGCCGGGATCAGAACCGACAAGGGATGAGGTTGGTGAGTCTGCATTCACCGCGCCCATTGTGGCACCCGCTCGCTAGCTACGGGTGCGACGGCTGCGGCGTTGGCGGCCGCCGCCCGGTGCGGTAGCTGCGGTAACGCTTCCGGCGATTTCTTCGACCTCGGGCACGTCGATTGTTCCGTCGATAACCGCACGCATGCACGCGATGTGCGCGGTTGCGCTTCCGCAGCAACCACCGATGAGGTCGGCGCCCAATGCCTTCGCCCGATGCGCATGTGCCCCCATGATCTCGGGTGTGCCGCTGTAGTGCAGCTCCGCGCCCTTCCAGACCGGAATGCCGGCGTTCGCTTTGGACGTGATCGCGATGTTGGCATCGACCGATCGGATCTCGGCAATCACCGCTTCGGTGTCGGTGATGTTGTTGCCGCAGTTCGCGCCGAGAGCGGCGATGCCGAGCGGGATCAACGTTTCCGCAGCTTGACGACCTGTTACGCCCATCATTGTGCGTCCTGCGGTGTCGAAGCTGAGCGTTACCGAGATTGGCAAATCGCACACCTGTCGCGCCCCCTGAACCGCGCAGGTGACTTCGTCGAGATCGCTCATCGTCTCGATCCAAAGGACATCCGCCCCACCTGCGGCAAGGCCCTCAGCCTGGGCAGCGAACGCGGCGGTCGCTTCGGAAGGGGTCATCGATCCCATTGGTTCCAGAAGCTCGCCAGTGGGTCCCACCGACCCGGCAACGATGACCGTGCGCTCGGCCGCGTCGGCGACTCGGCGGCCGATCATCGCGGCGGCCTCATTGATCTCGAACACCTGGTCATCGAGGCGGTGCAGCTTGAGTCGATAGGCAGTGCCACCAAAGGAGTTGGTGAGGAATAGGTCGGACCCGGCATCGACATACGCCTGATGAACCGCGGCGATCTTGTCAGGTTCGGTCAAATTCCACAGCTCGGGGGCGCCGCCTGATTCGAGCCCTGCGGCAAAGAGTTCTGTGCCCATGGCTCCGTCGAGCACGATGGTGCCGTGCTCGGCAATGAAGTCAGCGAGCACATTCGACGTTGGCGATTTGATAGTCATGACGCGGCCTCAATGGGAGCGGATGTTGTTGTGGTAACTCGGTCGTTGTTGCGCAGTGGCCGGCCGGGTTGACGCAGCGGCGTCGGGTCGGAGCGGCGGGTAGCCACCCACATCGTCACGGTCAACGACTGGTTGCTCGTTGCGGTGTCTTTGGGAAAGCGCAGAATCGAGGTCACGTCGAGTCCGGCGTGCTCACACCACCGAGTGATCTCTTCGTCACCGAAGCCCAGCCGGCGATGGGCGAAGTCAGTCCGCATGGCCTCGACGTCGTGTGGTCCGAAGTCGACGATGAGCGCAGTACCCCCGGAGCGAAGGGTGCGAGCCGCACTAGAGACGACCGCGGCAGGGTCATCCAGGAAGTGCAACAGATGATGGAGCACGGTCACATCGACCGAAGCCGGCGTGATGTCGAGATCGCAGGCGTTGCCCTGACGGACCAAGCAGTGGCGAAGCCCTTTGTCGGTTAGTCGGGTGCGGGCGAGATTGAGCATCTCTCGGCTGAGGTCGATGCCTATGCCCTCATCGATGCGATCAGCGAATACCTCGAGGACCCGTGCGGTGCCTGTGCCGATATCGAGTAGCCGTCCGATTCGTCCGTCAATCGCATCGATCATTGCGGTCTCGACGACTGCGTCGGCGACATGTAGGTCCCGTATGACGTCCCAGTCAGACGCGATCGACGCAAAGTAAGCGGCGGCGGCAGCGGCCCGGTCAGCGCGCACTGCCGCGAGTCGGCCGAAGTCGCGTTCGATGACCGGGTCGGTGTCATCGATGAGTTCGGCAACTGCGTCGACCAGCTGGCGTCCTACGCCAGGCAGACCAGTGGCGGTCGGCGACAGCCGAAAGAATGCGCGAGTTCCCTCGGTGTGGCGGACGAGCAGGTTTGCGTCGCAGAGCAGTTTGAGGTGGCGGCTCACCCGGGGTTGGCTTTGGCTCAGCACCGCGCACAGCTCGTTGACGGTCAGCTCGTTGTGGCCGAGAACGGCGAGTATGCGCAGCCGCGTGGGCTCTGCTGCTGCTTTGAGCGCTTGCAAGAGATCGTGCATGTCGGGACCGCCCTTCTCACTACCCGTCCAATGCATAAAGGTATCTTTATGTTGTGATGTAACCACCTCAACATCGTCACCGACCTGCCCTCGCTACGCCTCGCTACGCCTCTCTACGATGCAGGCGCGTGCGCAAGGACCTGTCCCCCAACACCTTGGGGTCGCTGTACATGACGGCTGGCTCGCTGGCGTATGTGGTCAACGATGGACTGATTCGCGCCGCCACCGAAGCGGGGCTCGACATCTATCAGGCCGTCTTTCTTCGCGGTTGTGTCATGGTTGCGATCTTTGTTGCGGCAATCACGGTGCGTCGCGACCGGGTACCGCGAACCGTGCTGACCGGCCCGCTGGTCGCCCGGGTGTTCGCCGAGGTCGTGAGCACTGCGACGTTCTTTGCCGCACTCGTGCACCTGCAGTTTGCGAATGCCCAGACCATTCTCATGCTGGTGCCGTTCGCGGTCACGGTTGTCGCAGCCATCGCACTGGGCGAACAGGTCACTCGCCGCGGGTACGCAATCGTGCTGCTCGGCTTCGTCGGAGTCGTCGCAGTGGTACGCCCCACACCAGACGACTTCTCGCCATGGTCATTACTCGTCATCATCAGCGCGCTGGCACTCGTAGCCCGCGAGTTCGCCACCCGTCGCATCGAATCCGACATCGGCCCGCTTCCGATTGCGTCGCTCACCGCTGCCTCGATCACGGTGATGACCGGCGTGCTCGCGGCGTTCACTGGTTGGGAAAACGTCTCGCTTCGTGCTGCGCTACTGGTGGTGTTGGCGAGCACCTTCCTGATCGGTGGCTACCTGTTTTCGATCATGACGGTGCGAGTCGGGGATCTGAGCGTGGCCGCGCCATTTCGCTATACCGCAGTCATTGGCGCGGTAGCCGTTGGACAGATTTTCTTCGACGAGACCCCAGACACGCTCACGGTTGCTGGGTGTGCCGTGATTATCGCTGCGGGGGTAACGAAGAGTCGGGTGTAGAGCCCATCGATTCGGCGCTGCCGCCAACCGCGTCGGCCCCGTACCGCTCGATTGCGTCGAGGATCGCGTCGATATCAGATGCACGCAGGGTCGAGTTCATGCAGATCATGCGGAACGTATTCATGCCGTGCACCGGCTGGAAACCAATCATTGCCGTGCCATCGCGTTGCATACGAGCTTTGATCGCAGGAGGAAGCAGATGCAACGCGTCACGTTTGTCGATCGGCAGCGCCGCGGGGTCGGTTGTTGACAGGGGTCGCAGCTCGGGTGGGACCCAAACGAACACCACGTTGGTGAAGTCGCCATCGACAACCGTGACGAAGCGATCGCCACGTGCTGCGATTGCATGGCGAGTATGGGTACCCATCGCGACGGCGTGATCGATGCGGGCGGCAAAGCCCTCGTCGCCGTGGGTCTTCCAAGCCAACCAGGCCTTGAGTACATCGATGCGTCGAGCGCACTGGAAGGTGCGATCACCCGAGTCGTACTCCGCGAACTGCTTGTCGGGCTGAAAGAGGTAGTCAGCGCGTGTCGCGAAGCAGGCAGCGAGCTGTTCGGGTTGTTTGACCAATAGTGCGGTGCACTGCTGGGTCATGCCCATCATCTTGTGCAGGTTCCACACGAACGAATCTGACCGTTCCACACCTGACAAGCGGTGTGCCTGAGCTGGCGAGAACAGGCTCGACCCGCCGTAGCAACCATCGACGTGCATCCAAATGCCGTGTTGTTTGCACACATCGGCGACGCCATGCAGGTCATCAAACGCCGACGTGACGGTCGTTCCCGATGTCGCGATGACCGCCAACGGGGTGCCACCGGTCGTCATGCACTGCCGAATCGCTTCTGCAAGTTCGGCGACATCGATCGAGCCGTCAAAGTGGCATGGCACCTTGACGACGTTGTCGGTGCCAATTCCCATCAGCGCCGCAGACTTGGTCGCTGCGTAGTGGCCCGATGCCGACACAAACACCGTCAGCCGTTCGCCGCTGGGTCCTCGGGTTGTGATGTCGCGGTCGTGCCGGTGTCTCGCGAGCTGCAGACCGAACAGGGTCCCGACGCTTCCGCCTGGACAAAACAGTCCCGACGGAAGTGCCGGAAGCAACTCAGAGTCGGTTGATACATAGCCTGCTAGTCGAGCTAGACGATCGATCACCGCAGCTTCCATCAGCGTGAACACCGGTGCGACTTCGAATGTTGCGCCGGTGGTGTTCAGCGCAGCTCCCAGCCAATCGCCGGCGACGGCCACCGGATCGGGGCCGGCGAAGTTCTGATTGACGAAGCGTGGATGACTGGTGTGCATCGAGTGGCGCACCACGAGATCGATCGCTGCCAGAAGCTCGGCGTTGTCGTGGTTGGGTTCGCTTCCGTCCGCGGCGAGCGCCAAGCCAACGGTCGAGTCGAATGCCGCGATCAGCTCGTCAGGAGATGCCAAGTCAACGACCGGGTCTTCTCCTGACGGCGGATCGAGCAGGTACTGCTTGGCCCGTTCAGCGATCGCGAACACGAGGTCGTGGTTGTCGATCATGAGGTTCCCTGGTCGGCGGGCACCCTGTTCGCCGGGCGGGTGCCGACAATGATCTCGGCAATGCGGCCGGCTTGGGTACTCGTCATCGAGAGGGGAATCCGCATGTCGCAGAGCGTCGACAAGATCTCAGTTGTTACGTGCAACGGCTGCTCGTCGCTGAACCGCCAATGATCATGGCGACTGGTGAATCCAACCGGCTCGGAATCACCGAACCATTTGACGGTGACCCCGTGGGCCGCGATTGCGTGCACCCACTCGGCCATCTGCGATGCGCTCAACCCGGGTGCCCGAAACTGGATCGACGACGCGACGTACTGCTCGGCTTGGGGTCGACGCGGGACCACGATCGCCGGGTCGGCAGCGAGTGCCGAGGCGAGTTCGGTGTAGCGCTGGTTCCAGGTCGCAGCCCGATCCGCCAACTGGTCGAGCTGCGGAAGCGCCACGGCGGCCGCTAGCGCCGACATGCGCATCGAGTAGTTGGGCACGTCTAAGCGGTGACGGCGAAACACGTCTTCGTCAGGAGCGGCGCCGTGTTGGGCGTAGAGCATGTAGCTCCCTGAGTGCAGCACCGCTCGTGCCGCAATGTCCTCGTCATTGGTGACGAGCAGCCCACCTTCGCCTGAGTTGATGTGCTTGAACGTCTGCGTCGAGAAGCACCCAACGGCGCCAAATGTGCCGGTTGGCTTGCCATTCCAGTGGGCGCCCATCGTGTGCGCGCAGTCCTCGATGACAGTGAGCCCGAGCTCGTCCGCGATGTCGACCACGGCCGCAAGGTCAGCAATGTGGCCACGCATATGCGACAGCAAGAGGTATCGAGCGTCTGACTTGGCGGCTGCTCTGCGGAGATCGTTGAGATCAATCGTGAGATCGGGAGTAATCCCGACGAACACCGGCGATGCCCCGACGTGGGCGATCGCGCCGGGCACCGGAGCGAGCGTGAACGCGTTCATTAGTACGGCATCGCCAGACCGGACGCCAGCCGAAGCGAGCGCCACTGCGAGTGAGGCTCCGCAGCTGTTGAGAGCAACGCAGTAGGTGCTTGCGACCAGGTCGGCGAAGGCTCGTTCGAGGGCGGCAACATCGAGTTCCCCACTTCCGGTCTCGCCGTAACGGAACAGGCGTCCCGATGCCATCAGCTCATTGGCACGAGCGATGCCTGCCTCGGGAATGGGCGGTTGCTCGGTGAAGTCGAGGTCGACGATCGGAAGCGTCACGACAGTCCCCGCAGATCAGCACTGCGTCCCCGCAGATCAGCACTGCGGGCATGGCCTTCCATGCCTTCGAGGCGCGAAATTCGAGCCGCCACCGGAGCTTCGGTACTTGCGGCTTCGGTGGTCAGGCGTTGCCACGTCAACTGCTTGATGAACTTGAGCGGGTTCAACCCACCGGAGTACCTCGCGGCCCGGCCCGTCGGCAGGATGTGATTCGGGCCTGACGTCTTGTCACCGAATGTCACGTTGGTTTCGGCGCCGAGGAATAGCGACCCGTAGTTCCGCAGCCGGCCAAGCCACCAATCCAGATCGTCCGCCATCACCTGCAAATGCTCTGGCGCGTAGTCGTCGCATACAGCCGCAGCTTGTTCGCGCGATTCGACGACAATGATCTCGCCGTAGTCCTGCCACGCGGTCGACGCCGTTTTGCAGGCTGGCTCCGGAAGCTCACTTGCCAGCTCGACACACAATGCCGCAACCCGCTCGCCGAGTTCCTGCGAAGTCGTGACCAGCCACACCGGTGAGTCAACGCCGTGCTCAGCCTGACCGATCAAGTCGGTGGCGACCACAAACGGGTCAGCAGTCTCATCCGCTGCGATCATCGATTCAGTGGGGCCTGCCACGACATCGATGCCGACTCGACCAAAGAGCTGGCGCTTCGCTTCGGCGACATAGCTGTTCCCCGGTCCGACGATCATGTCGGCCTCGCGTTCGGTGAACAGGCCGTAGGCCAGCGCGCCGATTGCCTGCACCCCACCAAGTCCAAGGATTTTTGTCGCTCCTGCGAGCTGCGCGGCGTACACGATCGCAGGGTGCACCCCACCGCGATCGGCTCGCGCAGGCGATGCGACAATGATGTCTGCCACACCGGCTACCGACGCCGTGGTCACGCTCATCAAGGCCGACGCGACATGCGCATATCTACCGGCCGGGACGTAGCAGCCGACAACGTCGACGGGCACGTTGGTGTGCCCGGCAACCAGACCAGGGGCTACCTCGATTTCGAACTCGGTCAGCGTTGCGATCTGCGCGTGCGCGAATCGACGGATGTGGTCGTGTGCATGCGCAATGTCGGCCCGTGTCTGATCCGACAGCGCTTCGGAAGATGCGGCGATCTCATCGGGCCCGACAACGATCTCACCCGACCAGTTGTCAAAGGATTCTGCAAGCGCGCGGGCTGCCGGCTCTCGCCCGGACTCAAGGCCAGCCAGCAGCTCACTGACTCGGGACCGAACTGCTGGATCAGTCTCGTTGGCAGGGCGAACGGCCCGTTTGATGTAGCTGATCGTCACGACCGGACCCTAGTCGCCATCTCAACGTCGAATTTCGTGGTCGCACAGCGAAAACGAGGCGAGCCCGGCACCAGGGTGCCGGGCTCGCAATTGGCTTTGTTCCGCCCCCAAGCAGAAGCACCGCCAATACAGTGTGGGTTCCGCCACACGGTCTCGACACTACCGGATATCGGACACGTAATCCACCAACCCTGTCGAGATCCTGCATGCCCCCAAAGTCACGCAAACCCGAGACCCGAGCAGCCATGATTGCCGCTGGCACCGAACTGCTACTCGAAAGCGGCGTGCAGGTCGTCGCCGAAGGTTTGACTCTGGACGCAGTGCAACGACGGGCCGGGCTTGCAAGATCAACGGCCTATGAGGCCTGGAGCGAAGAAAGTACCGGCGAACCGCCTCAAGAAGCTCTGCGGAAAGCGGTGTTGATGACCGTCGCGGCGGAGCGAATCGGTCGTCGCGAGATCGAGGCAACTGCAGCGGCGCTGCGGGACCCAGGAGTGGACAAAATCATCAAATCTGGGGATCGAGAAATGGCAACTCGGACCATCGTCTGGCAAGCAGCCCTCGCCAATCTCGAAACGCGCCGCGCGTCCAAAGCGTGGCTCATCTCGGTTGCCGCGTATGGAGCAGCTGCGTCGACCCCGGGCGACGACGTCGACCGGCAACTCACCGAAGTACTCAATGCCGCTCGCAGCTACTGGATCCGCGTATCCATCGACGAAATCTATGCACCCTTTGGTGCAATCCTCGGTCTGCGACCTCGACCACATATCGTCCACCCAAGTGGCGAGCCGTGGATGACATTTGCGCACGCCGCTGCGGCAATTGCGGACGGCTTCGCTCCGGTGTACACCCTCGACCCTGATCAGCTCACCGGCGTGAGATTCGTTCATGAGGGCACCTCGTATGAGACCACCGTGTTCGGCCTCGCGCTCGACGCGACGGTGAGCTATTTCCTTGAGAAAGTCCCCTCGTCACAAAACTGAGTCGGGCATGCACAACCCGATCGCAACGACTTCTGACGGGTCGTCAGAAAGCAGCAGAGTCAAAGCAGTAGAGTCACTGCCGCATGGACCTTCGCTACACCGACGAGGAGCAGGACTTCCGTCACCAATTGCGCGCCTGGCTCGAAACCGTGCTTCGAGACGTCGGTCCCGAACCTGACCGTCACGACTGGCCCGCACGACGGGCCTACGACACCAGTTGGCAACGGCAACTCTTCGAGGCTGGCTACGCCGGCATCAACTGGCCAGCAGAATTCGGAGGTCGCGGCGCTACACCGACCGAGCATTTGATCTTTCTCGAAGAAACCGAACGCAGCGGCGCCCCGTATGTCGGCATGAACTTTGTCGGTCTTCTGCACGCTGGACCGACCTTGATCGTCGAAGCCGACGACACCCAAAAGGACGCCCACCTCGCACCGATCCTCAAGGGGGACCACATCTGGTGTCAGGGGTTCAGCGAACCCAATGCCGGGAGCGATCTCGCCAGTCTTAGCTGTCGAGCATTTCGCGACGGCGATGACTACGTCATTACCGGTCAAAAGATCTGGACGAGTTTCGCGCACGTCGCGGACTACTGCGAGATGCTCGTCCGAACCGACACCGACGTACCCAAACACCAGGGCATCAGCTGGCTCATTATGGACATGCAAAGCCCCGGCATCGACATTCGCCCACTTCGCACGATGGAGGGGTCAGCCGAGTTCTGCGAAATGTTCCTTGACGAGGTCCGGGTCCCCGCCTCGAACCGTGTCGGCGACGAGAACGACGGCTGGCGAGTTGCAATGACCACGCTGAGCTTCGAGCGAGGCACGGCCTTCGTGAGCGAAATGCTGCAGACCATGGAGCTGTGCCGTGAACTCGCCCAGTTGGCCACGACGATCACAAGCAAGGCCGCAACCGCATGGGACGACGTCGGCCTGCGCCGCGACCTCGGTCGAGTTTCGGCAGAACTCGATGCACTGTGGGCACTGACCAAACGCAACATCTCCGAGGCGACCCGGACAGGCTTGGTCGGCGCCGGCGGAAGTGTGTTCAAACTGGCCTACACCGACCTGCGACATCGACTTGGCGACATTGCGTTGCATCTGCTTGGTCGAGCTTCGTTGTCGATCGACGACGTTGGCGAACTCGCCACCGGTGCCCATATACAGGGCCGTATTCACGGCCTGTCGATGACCATCGCTGCCGGCACAACACAGGTCCAAAAGAACATCATTTCCGAACGGTTGCTGGGGTTGCCAAAAGAGCCGTCGATGACCCGAGCAAAGCACACCTGATATGGACTTCTGGCTCACCGACGATCAGGTCGGGCTACAGGACGGCATCAAGACGTTTCTCGATGGCCGCTTTCCGCTCGAAGTGACGGCGGCGCGCGAAGAGACCGGGCAGGTCATCGACCCAGGTGGCTGGCGAGAGCTGGCCGAAATGGGCGTGTTCTCGTTGCTGCGCGATGGGTTCGATATGCGCGCCTCGGTGGTCGCATTTGAGCAACTCGGTCGAGCACTTGTCCCGGGCCCCGTGGTCACCACCTTCCTTGCCGCCGCCTACCTCGACGGCGCCGCAGACGGCTCGCAAATCATCGGCCACCTTGAGCCCGAGCACGAGTTCACGGTGCTCGAACATGGCGATCAGATCGACGCAGCCCTTCTCTTCGACGATGGCCGTCTCTCGCTGATCCCGGCCACCGCAATCTCCACACGCGCACTGGGCCGCCCTCTCGACGCGCTCTCACCGGTCTCTACCGTCGACATCAACATCGAGATCGACCCATCGAACGACACCCTTGCCCAAGGCCCTGCCGCCGAGCAGGCATACATGCGCGGTGTGCTCTTGACCGCCGCCATGCAGGTCGGCCTATCTGCCGCGGCTCTCGATCTGGCCAATGACTATGCAAAAAACCGCGAGCAATTCGGTCGACCGATCGGGAGCTTCCAGGCTGTTAAGCATCTGCTCGCCGAGATGATGACCAAAGCCGAGGTTGCCCGATGTGCCGTGCATGCTGCAGCGTGCGCGCTCGACGGCGCGTCAAACGATCCAGCCGTTCGGCCAGTGTCGGTCGCCAAAACCATCGCTGGCGACGCTGCCTTGTTCTGCGGCAAGACCGGCATTCAAGTGCATGGCGGCATGGGTTTCACCTGGGAAGTGCATGCCCAGCGCTACTGGAAGCGCGCCGTCGTCCTCGACAACTCATTCGGCAACGCCGACCACCACGCCACCGCTGTCGCGAACACCCTCGTAACTCGCAAAGAACGGAACTGACCATGGGAATCTGCGACGACCGCGTCGTCATCGTCACCGGCGCCGGCCGGGGCCTGGGACGGGCCCACGCCATCGCGTTTGCGGCCGAGGGCGCAAGGGTCATCGTCAATGACATTGGCGCGTCACTCGAAGGTGAAGGCACCGACATGAGTCCGGCCCATGAAGTCGTCGAGACGATTACCGCTGCTGGCGGGCAGGCAGTCGTCAACGCCGACGACTGCGCTGACTGGGACGGCGCGGGCAACATGATCGCCCAGGCCATCGATACCTGGGGGCGTCTGGACACACTGGTGTGCAACGCCGGCATTGTCAGAGACCGCATGATCGTGAATATGTCGATCGAAGAATGGGACGCTGTCATCCACGTGCATCTCCGAGGCATGTTCTGTCCGGTCCGCCATGCCGTGAGCCACTGGCGTGAAATGAGCAAGGCCGGCACGCCGGTTCAAGCCCGCATTGTGAACACCTCATCGGGAGCAGGACTGTTCGGCTCTGTTGCCCAGGCCAACTACTCATCGGCCAAGGCAGGCATCGCGACCTTCACCACAATCGCCGCCGCAGAACTCGGGCGATACGGGGTGCAAGCCAATGCCATCGCCCCGTCGGCTCGCAGTCGTATGACCGAAGAAGCCTTTGCTGAAATGATGGCGAAACCCGAATCTGGGTTCGATTCGATGGATCCCGCAAACGTCAGTCCACTCGTTGTCTGGCTCGGCTCATCAGCCTGCGATGTGAGTGGGCGCATGTTTGAAATCGCCGGTGGTGAGCTGACCGTTTGCGATGGGTGGCAGCGTGCCGCGACCTTTGACAAGGGCGCACAGTACGAACCTGACGAAATCGGAGCAATCGTTACCGACCTGATTCGCGAAGCACCACAACCCGCTGCCGTCTACGGGGCGCAGTGATGGCTTCTCATACGAACGACCCACCCGTCGCCACCGATGGCCGTGAGATCGGCGAACGTGCCAAAGCCACGCGGCGCAAACTGCTTGACGCCACTCGGGTGCTGCTCACACGCCACGGGTTCAGCGACGTTCGACTGGTCGACATCACCCGCGAGATCGGGGCGTCGCCGGCAACCTTCTATCAATACTTCACTGACATCGACGATGCGCTGCTGGCATTGAGCAACGAGGTCACCGAGAACTCCGGCGCCCTCATCGAGTTGCTCGAAGCACCATGGGCTGAGCCAGCTGACTACGAGCGAGCCGTCGCATTCATCGACGCCTACATCGCCTATTGGGCCGACAACCGCGCGGTGTTGCGAGTGCGCAATCTCAAGGCCGAAGAGGGCAATGCCGACTTCCGCCGAGCCCGCTCCGCTGCACAACTGCCGCTGATGCAAGCGATCAGCACCAAGGTTGAGAACAACATGGCCGCAGGTCGTATCTCGGCTGACCTCGATACGCAGGCGACTGCAGCAGCGGTTCTCGCCATGCTCGAACGGCTTACTGCATACCGGGCCGAGCTATCCGCCCGCGGCACCGGCGGCGCCGCTCTCGAGACCACGCTTTCGCGCATCGTCTTCCAGCTCGTGACCGGCCACTCAAACGTCTGATCTTCCCGCCCCTGCTGCCCGCCGTTCGAACCGAGGAGCTAGCTATGACCGCCATCACCGATGCTCTCGGGTACCGGCCATTCGACTGCGACAACCACTACTACGAGCCCGTCGATGCGTTCACTCGCTACCTCAATCCGGCGCACGCCGAGCGATGCGTTGAGTGGGTGAACATCGGCAAGCGGCAGTTCCCTGTGGTCGCGGGACAGCTGTGGCGAGGCGTCGCCAACCCGACATTCGATCCGGTAGCGCCACCAGGAGCCATGCACGACTACTTCCGGGGCAACCCCGACGGCCGCCAGCCGTGGGAATTCCTCGCTGAACGCGGTCCCATCGCCGCCGAGTACCGCGATCGCGATGCACGCATTGCCCGCATGGACGAGCAGGGCCTCGAGGCAATCTGGATGTTTCCCACTCTGGGTGTGCTCTTCGAAGAGCTACTCAAACACGACCCGCAGGCCGTGGGCCTGTCGTTCACTGCGTTCAACACCTGGCTGCACGAGGATTGGGGGTACGCCTATAAGAACCGCATCTTTGCAGCGCCGTACCTCACGCTCGCCGATCTGGACTGGGCCTGCATTGAGCTGCAGCGGGTCGCTGAACTCGGAGCCAAAGTCATCGTTATGCGGCCAGCCGCACCCACAACGGCGAATGGCCAGCTTCCTCCCTTTGACCAGATGTTCGACCCGTTCTGGAAGATGGTCGTCGATGCCGACATCACCGTCGTCATCCATGCCGGAGACAGCGGCTACTCATCAAACGGCTACGCGGCAGACGCGTTCTCGGGCCAGTTCAGCGGAGGGTGGAAGCCGACCATCAAGACCTTTGCCATCGAGCGGGCCGCAGCCGACTTCGTCATCTCGTCGGTATTTGCCAAAATGTTCGACCGATTTCCGGGCCTGCGCATGGCAACCGTCGAGAACGGCAGCGGCTACCTGCGCGACAGTTTGGTCAAGCTCGACCAGACCCACAAGAAAATGCCCGGCTACTTCGACGAGCACCCGGCCGACACGCTGCGGTCGAACTGGTGGGTCAACCCGTTCTGGGAAGACGACGTCACCGAACTCGTCGACCTGATGGGCGCGGATCGGGTGATTTTCGGCAGCGACTGGCCCCATATCGAGGGACTGCCCGATCCGTTGGGCTACGTCGCGCAAACTGCGCACTTCGATGTCGACACCCAGCGAAAGATCCTGCTCGACAACGTGTCCGTGCTGACCGGCCGCTGATACCTGCCCATCGATCGGAACGCCCTATGCCTGCAGACCTGCAACTCGGATCGATCATCGAAGTGATCGCCGACGCCATCCCCGACCGACCGGCGCTCATCACCAACGACATCGAGCTTTCGTGGTTCGAACTCGACGACCGGTCGACGCGACTGGCGAATCACCTGATCGACAACGGCGTCGCTCCTGGCGATCACGTGGCCATTCACGCTCGCAACAGTCACCAATGGGTCGAATCGTTCTACGCCTGCTTCAAAGCCCGAGCCGTACCTATCAACGTGAACTACCGCTACGTGCACGACGAGCTCGTGTATCTCTACGACAACGCTGATTGCGTGGCGGTTATCACCGAGTCGATCTATGCCGACGCGATCGACGCGGTGGCACGTCAGCTTCCGAAGTTGAAGCATCGTGTCGTCATCGACGACGGCTACGAGCACGCTTTGGCGGCAGCCTCGACCGGTCGGCGTCTCACCGACCGATCGGCCGACGATCAATACATCGTCTATACGGGCGGCACCACCGGCATGCCCAAGGGCGTGATGTGGCGCAACGAAGACATCATCATGGCGGCGCTCAACGCTGGCCGGCGAGACCAACCAATCAATAGCCTGCACCAACTCGCCGACGAAGCGGCCGCTGCGCCCGGCCAAGGACGACTGATGGCAGCCGGCCCCATGATGCACGGCGGCACCCAGTGGGCGTGCGGCAATGCCCACGTCATGGGCGGTGTAATGGTGCTCTACACACTGCCTAGTTTCGACGCCTACGAAATGCTCGCACTCGCCGATCGCGGTCGAGCCCATGCCCTGACAACCATGGGCGATGCAATGGCTCGACCCCTGGCCGAAGCTCGACTGCATGGCCCAGCCGGCGAACTTGAGCTCGCCAATCTGTTCAGCGTGAACAACGCTGCAGCTCCTCTGTCGATGGCTGTGCGCGAGCAGTTGCGGGCCGCGTTCCCCAACCAGATCATCATGGACACCTACGGTGCGTCCGAGACCGGATCCACCGGCCGCCGATCCGACGACGGGTCCGAGCAAAAGGCACCGCGCTTCGATGTTGGGCCCGAGACGACCGTGCTCGACGAGAAGACCGGTCGAATCTGCGATGTCGGCGAGGTCGGCAAGCTCGCACGGAGCGGAGCGATCCCACTCGGCTACTACAAAGACCCAGCAAAGACTGCGGCCACGTTCCCCGTGTTCGACGGCAAACGCTGGGTGATTCCCGGCGACTTCGCGCACATCGAAGCCGACGGATCGATCACCGTCCTCGGCCGGGGATCCGCCAGCATCAACTCGGGCGGCGAAAAGATTTACCCCGAAGAAGTCGAAGCCGCCCTCAAGCAACACCCGGCCGTGTTCGATGCAGCGGTCGTTGGTACGCCGTCTGAGCGTTGGGGTCAGCAAGTGACGGCACTGGTGCGTCTGCGTGACAACTGCCAGGCAACGAACGAAGAACTTCGCCAGCATTGCCGTGCCTTGGTCGCCGACTACAAGGTGCCCAAGGATCTCTTCATCGTCGACGCAGTTCCGCGCACCGAGGTCGCCAAGGTCGACTACCCGGGATCGACGGTTCTCGCACTCAAGCTTCTCGGGATCGAAGCAAAGCGCTAGATCGCATGTTCACGGTTCGTGGTGTCCAGTATCGGACTACTGTCGGTTCATGGACATCGACGGCGACATGCACGTCCATGTGCACGAGCGGTCGACGACCGCCCCAAGCTGATGCCAAAGCCAACCAATCTCACGGCGCACCTCGGCCCCCGCGAGTCGCTCGTTTCCAACCTTGGGCAGCTGTCTCTTACTGGCGTTAGCGGTGCCGCGTGGTCTCTCACCAGCGAGCAACTCAACCTCAACTTGGTGACCCTGGCCGCTGGCGATGCGATCGACACGCACCTCTCACCCGAAGTGGACGTCGCGCTCATCGTGGTGAGCGGCGAGGGGTCAATCACTATCGACAATGACACGCAGGCGATCTGCGTCGACTCGGTTGTCCTGATCGCTCGACATGCATCGCGCCGAATAGCTGCCCACACAGCAATGCGCTTCTACACGGTCCACATCCGACGAGCTGGCCTGACGATCGGCTCCCCCGGCTGACCCGTCGGCCACGGCACACTTGAGTCCTCATGACGTGGAACGATGACAAGCTTGACCGGCTGCGTAGGCGCTACGACGGGTCTGCCGGTGGCGACATGCACGACCCCGAGTTCGCTCGAATCGCGAACATGATCTTCTCGTCGGGCGGCCGCCGACCGCCACCGTGGGCTGGCATGCCCACGCTGCTCGACGCACCCCACATGTCGCCAGACGATGGCGCAGACCTTTCCACGCTGGACGTGGCGATGTTTGGCATGCCCCTGGACCTGGGCGTAACCAATCGCAGTGGTGCTCGTTTCGGCCCTCGTGCCCTGCGATCTATTGAACGTGTGGGTCCGTACAACGATGCCTTACGTTGTGCACCCGTACATGAGATGGCCGTTGCCGACATTGGCGACGTTCCGATGGGAAGCCGGTACGACCTGCATCAATCCCATCGCGACATCGAGTCCTTCGTGCAGCAAATCATCGACGCTGGGGCGCTACCCCTTGGAGTGGGAGGCGACCACTCGGTCACCCATCCGGTTCTTCGAGCGATCGGAGCGAAGGATCCGGTCGCCATGGTCCATATCGACGCACACTGCGACACCGGCGGGCCCTACGAAGGCGAGAAGTTCCACCATGGCGGACCGTTCCGCAACGCGGTGCTCGACGGGGTACTCAATCCTGAGCGTTCGATTCAGATCGGCATACGCGGCTCTGCCGACTACATCTGGGAGTTCTCGACCGATGCCGGCATGACCGTGATCCCCGCCCGCGATCTGGACCACATGAGCATCGAGCAGGTCATCGCCAAAGCTCTCGACGTCATCGGCGATGCTCCCACCTACGTGACCTTCGATGTCGACGGACTCGACCCCGCCTACGCACCTGGTACCGGCACACCCGAAGTTGGTGGCTTGACCACACGCGAGGCTTTCCAGATTCTTCGCGGCCTAAAGGGTGCCAACATCGTCGGCGGCGACGTGGTCGAAGTCGCACCGCAATACGACCCAACTACCAACACTGCACACACCGCCGCGCACATGCTCTTCGAGATCTTGTCGCTCATGCAGTTCAGCCCGGCCCGACCCGGCCGCAAAGCGCACGCAGTCACATGACTCGCTACAGCGAACTCGCCCGACGGCTCGATGCCCCGGCCGCCGATGCCTGGGCAGTCCACGACCGAGCCCTCGCCATGCAACGCTCGGGCGAGCCAGTCGTCGTCCTTTCGATTGGCGATCCCGACTTCCGCACGCCTGACCCGATCATCGATAACGCGGTCAGCCACCTCAGAATTGGTCGCACTCACTACTCCCCTGCGCTGGGAGAAATCAACCTGCGCCGCGCCGTTGCTGACTATGAGAACCGGGTGTCGCCCCACGACTGCGCGGTAGACCAAGTCGGCATCTTCCCCGGCGTCACCGCGGGCCTGTTCGCCGCTCTGTCATGCCTGGTTGATCGCGGCGACGGGGTCGTCGTCGTCGATCCGCAGTACGTCGGATACATGCCCATGCTGCTTGGACTCGATGTCGATGTGCAGATGGTCCGCGCTCGACCCGAGCTGGGATTCGAACCAACTGCCGACGAGATCATTGACGCAATACAGGACCACACCCGAGTCGTGTTGTTGAATACCCCGGGCAACCCCACTGGAGCGATCATCGGGGCCGAAACGCTGCAGCGTGTACTCGCTGAATGCCAAGCGCGCGATATCTGGCTGGTGACAGACGAGATCTATTCGATGTTCACTTTCGATCGGCCCCACGTATCAGCGCGAACTGCGGCCGAGCGGCTCGACAATCTGGTCGTCGTCGACGGTCTGTCAAAGTCCCATGCCATGACTGGCTGGCGCGTCGGATGGACGGTCGCACCCGCGGAGTTCACTGAGCACCTTGGTCGATTTGCCGAAATGTCGATCTTCGGGTGCCCCCAGTTCGTGCAAGATGCCGCAGCGTTCGCTCTGAACAACGACGAGTACTACGTCCGTGATATGCGTGACGAGTACCGTCGCCGACGCAACGCCGTGTGCGATCGGCTCGATTCGATCCAGGGCCTCACTGCCCGTCGACCCGAGGCTGGCATGTTCGTGATGATCGACGTCCGCGAGCTCTACGCCGACGATCAGCAGTTCGCGAACGAGCTGCTCGACACGGTTGGGCTTTCGGTACTGCCTGGTTCAGCGTTCGGCGAGAGCACCGCAGGCCATGTGCGGTTCTCTCTTGTGCAGCCATTGAATGTGCTGATGGAAGGCTGTCAGCGCCTTGAGACCTTCGTGTCACGCCTGTAGTTGACAGCAACTGGCAACGACACTCGCGTCCCTAGCGCTAACGCTGCCCGAACATTGTCTTGGGGCAGCTCGCTGGCAACGCTTCAGTCCTTGACTCGGGCTTCCGCTGGGGCCAACTCGTCGACCTGCAACCACGCGCCAGGGCCACTTCGGTGCACAGCTCGGAACAGCAGATAGACGCCGACCGGCACCGTGAGCACTAAGGCCGCCGAGGCAACCGCTAGCTGGGCGGTCGCTTCCCACCCAAGCCTCAGCGATGCGCCGACGGCGGCTAACAGGAAAGCGACTGGGCTTGCCTTGCCAGCGGCATGCATGCGGGCATAGGGGGATTCAAAGCGCACCAGCCCAACTGCAGCGATAACTGCAACGATTCCCCCAGCGAGCAAGAAGACGTCACCGAGCAGTGTCATCGTGCCCTCAAACTCCAGCATCGGTTCCCGCAATGTGCTCCAAAAACCTGGCCGCACTGACGGTCGCAGTAAACCCGACGACGGCGAGCACGATGAGCGTGGTCAGACTGTCCGACGCTCCACGCCGTGCTGCGTCGACCGTGACAGCCCCCATAAAACAGATCAGCATGACGTCGAGCGCTACGACCCGGTCGGCAAGCTGCGGACCAGTGACGACGCGGCCAGCGCCAACAACACCAGCGCCGACGAAGAGCCCGAGGGCAATGGCTGAAATCATGATTTCACTCCTTGATTGGTGGGGACCGGAAGCGCATCGCAGCTCAGTCGAGCCAGGCGGGTCACGTGTTCGACCACGGTGTCGCAGCCGGAGCGATTGAGTAGATGCAAGTACAGCACGCCATCATCTGGGTCGACCGAAACAACGGCGCTACCTGGTGTCACCGTGATGGCGACGATGAGCAACAACAGATGGTGTCGAGCCTGAGGCGGAATTCGAACGGCGATGATTGCTTCGTCGGTCGCTCGTCCTGGGCTCAGGGTCTCGCGGGCAACGTCGACGGTTGAAACAACCAGGTCCCACATCACGACGACGACGAATCGGACCAATGGCCCGAAACGGACCGAGCCGCCGCTGGTGTTTCCGAGCATACGACTCGCAATCTCTGCGACAATCAGACCGCTGATGATGTTCGCAATCGAGATGTCAGCCCACAGCGCACACCACGCGGCAACCAACGTCAGCACAACCAGCGCATGTCGTCCGCTCGTGCCGAGATGCAGTGCGGGCCGGCGATTACTCGGTGCAGATTTGGGGTTCGTGGTCAAGGGTTCGTTTGTCATCCGAGCACCGCTTCGATGTAGCTGGCGGGGTTTTGGAGTTCATCTGCTGCTCGTGCGCTCATGTCCATGATGGACCCGGCGAAGATCGAGACCACGATCGTGACGCCGGTCGCCAGACCCGTTGCGCTTCGCATGAGACGCATGTTGGACCGGCTCGCAGGAACTCGGTCGAGGTCATCGGGGGGGCTTCCCCAAAACACGCCACTCCAGATCTTGGTCATCGATAGCAGCGTCAGCGCTCCCCCGACGAGCGCAACCGTCACGATCAGCGCCGAGTCGGCATCGAATGCTGCGCTGATCACTCCGAGCTTGGCGACAAAGCCCGAGAACGGTGGCAGGCCGGCAAGGCTCAGGGCAGGAATCGCAAAGAACAACGCAAGCAGTGGACTACGGGTCATCAGGCCACCGGACCGTTCGAGGTCACTCGTCCCTTGTTCGTTCTCGATAAGACCGCCGACGAGGAACAGGACGGTCTTGACCGGCATGTGGTGCACAAGAAACAGAATCGCTGCAGTGGTTCCCGCAGTCGTAAACAAGCCGAGGCCAGCGAGCATGTATCCGATTTGGCTGATCACGTGGAACGAAAGGATCCGCTTGACATCGCTTTGCGCCAATGCCCCAAAGGCTCCGACGATCATCGTGACCGCGGCAATCATCACGATGACCGGTCCAAGTTCGTCGGCAGCGATCAGATTGTGGAAGCGGATCAGCACGTACATGCCGATCTTGGTGAGCAAGCCGGCGAACACCGCAGTGATCGTCGTGGGTGCAGTCGGGTACGAGTCCGGCAACCATGAGAACAACGGAAAGATCGCCGCCTTGGTGCCAAAGACGACCAAAAACCAGGCCCCGATACCGAGCTGCACCGCGCGGTCAAGTTCGGGAAGACGATCTGCGAGCAGCGCCATGTTGACGGTGCCGGTCGCTGCGTAGACAAAGGCGATACCGAAAAGGAAGAGTGTCGACGCAAACAGGTTCATCACGACGTAGGTCATGCCCGATCGGATCTGCTCGCGCCCACCTTGATGAGTCAACAGGACGTAGCTCGACACCAACATCAGCTCGAACGCAACGAATAGCGTGAAGAGGTCCCCGGTCAGGATCGACAACGCCACACCCGCAGTGAGCACACCGAGCAGCGGCCCGGTCAGCTCAGGATTGGCACCCCACGCGGTGCGGCGCTGGCCGATCGCAAACAGTTCAACAATCAAAATGATGACCATCGCTACAGGAAGCACGAGAGCGGCAAACATGTCCGCGACGAGCACGATGCCCAGTTCTGGGTTCCAGTCGCCGATCCGCAGCACGTAGGTGCCCTCGTCACGTATCGCGAAAAGCAGGGCGATCGACGCAGCCGCCGCGGCGCTGAGCCCGGCCAAGGTCACGACGTCACGAAGACGAGCGTGAGACCGCAACGTCAATCCAGCGCACGTTGCCGCTAGCGGGCCGAGGAGGACGGTCACTATCAACACGCCCGTCATTGCGCCACCCGCAAATCTTCGAGGTCATCTTCGACCAGGTCGTCGCCGGTGAGCTCTTGTTGACGGCGAGCCAATGCAAGCAGGAACAGAGTGAGGCCGAACGAAATCACGATGGCGGTCAGCGCGAGTGCCTGCGGTACGGGGTTCGCAATGGTCTCGGCGCTGACCCGATTTGCGAGCGGTGGCTCCCCCGCCTCGCCGCCCGCTGCGACGAGAGCAAGCACCACGGCGTGGCCAAGCAGAGCGAAGCCGAGAATGATACGGCTCAGGCTGCGCGCGGTAATCAGGAACACGCCGACCGAAGTCAGGGCCCCAACGGCGATCAGTAGTCCAATCGTCATGTCGACGTCTCGTCACCTGGGGATTCTGGACTGAACTCTGCCGGGGCTAGTCCGTTGAGCAGCGACACGATCAGCCCAATCACAACCGCGACGACACCAGCATCGAACAACAGCGCTGATCCGCTTTTGATTTTGCCGAACAGAGGCAGTTCGAGCGAGACGACCTTCTGATCCAGAAGCAGGTCTCCCCACACCAGGGGTGCAGCCGCGACCGCGACGATGATGGCCATGCCGGTCGCCACCAACACCGTCGCATCGTCAGGCGTGCGCAGCCCGGCAACAGATCTCAAGATCACGACCGCGCCAAGCACCAGTCCCGCCGCGAATCCGCCGCCAGGTTGGTTGTGGCCCGCAAAGAAAAGGTAGATCCCAGCAACCGCAGCGAGCGGCGTTGCAGCTCGAACGCTGATGTGCACGATGGGAGATTGTGATCGGATCATTGGGCCCGCCCCGGCGAACGCGATGTACGGGCAAGAGCAATCACACCGACGGCCACGACAGCCAGCACCACCACTTCGCCGAGGGTGTCGAGGGCTCTCATGTCGGTCAGAATCACGTTGACGATGTTGTTGCCACCGCCGGTTTCGACCGACTCACGCAATAGATCGGCAGCGGGGAAGCTCCCGCTTGGTTGAGCACTCGATGCTGCAAGCGCACCAACAACACCTAGGCCGCACATGACCGCTACGCCGAGGCGCACGGACAGCCAGCCCTGTGTCACTGGAGGGAATGTCCGGGCGAGATGACCGAGTCCGGTCACGAATCCGACGACCACGATCGTTTCTACTAATAGTTGCGTGAGAGCCAAGTCCGGAGCACCTTGCAAGATGAACAGACCCGACATGGCAACGCCGACCGCTCCAAGGGTGAGTGCTGCGCCGAGACGGGTGCGCACCTGGACCCCCGCTGCCGCTGCCGCAGCAATCGCTAGCCCGAGCACAAGTTGCACCGGAGTTTCTGCCCACTCAAGGTGGGTGACGCTGACCGCTGGCAAAAAGGCAGCGGCGGCAATAACGACCGTTGCGCTCATCGTCAGCAAGTACACGGGCAACGAACCGTGTTGAACCCGGGCGGTCACCCGTCGGCTCAATCGCAGCACTCCGTCAATCGAAGCGTCGCTGACTCGCGCTGCGACTGGCTCGGGTTCGCCCAGCACGGTTGCGGTCTCGCTGCGATGGATCGCTGCGCCGATTGTGCTTCCGACCAACACGACGGCAGCTGAAACCATCAGCGCTGTCGTGGCCCCGGGCCATCGCAGGAGCTCGTAGACCGCCGACCCTGCGTTGAGTTCCGTCGCTGCCGGCGTGACGATGCCATTGATGGTTCCAAGCAAGACAAATCCCACAAGTCCCAGACCTGCGACAATGATCGACGGGATTGCCATGGCCGGCCGAAACGCCAGCGCGGTGATCGTCCTGCCATCTTCGGGAGAACGACTGAGGCCCGCCAACATGCGGAACGTGTAGGCAACCGTCAGAACAGATCCCCCGACGATGCCGATAAACGCAACGACCTGTTCAATGCCCGAGAGTTTGAGGACCGCTTCGACCGCTGCCTCCTTTGCTGCGAACCCAAGGAGCGGCGGGATACCGGCCATCGAGACCCCAGCCAACACTGCAACCACAAACGCGACCGGCATGGATCGATGCAGTCCCGCCAACTCGTCAAGATTGCGCGTACCGGTGCGGATGTCAATTTCGCCAACGACCAGGAATAGGGCTGACTTGAAGAGCGCGTGAGCAACGACAATCGACAGGGCAGCAAACACCGCTTTGGAGGTGCCGACGGCCAAGAGTGTCACCAGTAGACCGAGCTGCGAGATCGTGCCATAGGCAAGAATCAGCTTGAGATCACGTTGACGCAGGGCGACGAATCCGCCCCAAAGGGTGGTCGCGGCGCCAACGATTAGACCGAGCCACTGCCACGTCTGCGAGTCAACGAAGGCCCCGCCGAGAACGGCCATCACGACCACTCCGGCTTTGACCATGGTGGCCGAGTGCAGGTACGCGCTCACCGGCGTAGGCGCGGCCATTGCACCGGGCAGCCAGGAATGGAACGGGAGTTGTGCTGATTTCGTTCCGACGGCAATCAGCACGAGAACGGCCGCCAGTGGGCTCGCCGTCTGGGAACCGGCGATGTCGGCGAGCAAGACCGACCCGACGTCGTCGGTGAGCACCAGCAACCCTGCAAGCAGCGATAGGCCTCCAGCGCCGGTGATCATCAGCGCTCGCCACGCCGCCTGCTGCGCCGACGGGTCGCTGAGCTTGTGACCAACGAGCAGGAATGACGTGATCGAGGTGAACTCCCAGAAGATGAACACCGTCCAGACCGACTCGGCGAGCACCAGCCCGAGCATGGATACGGAGAAGCCGAGCAACGTGACGGGGAAGCGAATCGAGCCCCTGGCGTCGACTGCGAAATATCCCGACGCATACACGAACACCAGCGCACCGATGCCCGAGACAAGCAGGGTCATCATGAGGGCGAACGAATCGGCGAGAAAGATCAGCTCGAGGTCCAGTTGTTCGACCCAGGTCATCGACGCCGATACCGGTTCTCGGCCCGACAAAAGCGATTCGGCGGCCCAGATGGTGGTCGCTGCCGGAGCGATCGCTGCGACTCGAAGCGCACCTTGGATAGAGCGGCGGCCAGCAATCGCAGCGCCGACCAAACCGACGACGTGGATGGCGAACACTAGCTCAATCACACACTGGACCTTACATATATGATCAAACACTTACAACTTAACAGTTGCATTTGATAATAGTTAAATGCGAGAGACGGCAGGCAAAAGGGAACCAATGATCATCCTGCTCGCGGTACTCCCTATCGCACTGTTCGCACTCATGATCAGCTCACAGGTGTGGATTCGCTCGCACCGCGCGAACTGCAACCAGGCCGTGCGTCACCTCGGCCTGACCCATGCCCGCCATCTGCGCTACGACGAAATACATGCTGCGGGATAGATATGATTTCCGCATGTCGTTGATGGCACCCGAGACCGATGTCCCATCCTGGACCTTTCTTACCAACCACGCACATGTGTTGATTGCGATCAGCCGCGACCCCGACATCCGTCAGCGAGACATCGCGTATGTCGTCGGAATCACCGTCGGTGCCGTGCATCGCATACTCGGCGAGCTCGAGGAGGCCGGGTATATCGTCAGCCAGAAGATCGGCCGCCGCAAGCACTACGAAGTCAACGCGGATCTGCCATTACGTCATCCCCTCGAAGATCAACACAGCGTTTCAGACCTCATCACATCGCTCGACCAATAGCGGCCATGCGCATCAGCCCGCTGCGGCTCGCTCAATCGGCCAGAACCGCCCCGAGAGCGACAAGTGACGGGGTAGCAGATCCGAGATGAAGCTCAAGCTGCTTGTGCAGAAGGAAATGGCGGTGCAACGGGTAGTCCCGGTCCACGCCGACTCCTCCGTGCACATGCAGCGCGGCATGCAACACGCGCCATCCCCCTTCTGATGCCCAGAACTTCGCCGTGAATAGTGCAGCCGCGACCTCGGCGGTGATCTCGGACCGGTCGGCGAGCAGAAATGCGGCCTGCCATGCGGTCAGTCGAGCCGCTTCGGTATCGATGTAGGCATCGCCCGCTCGTTGGCTGACTGCCTGGAACGATGCAATTGGCTTGTCGAATTGGTGGCGTTCAACCGCGTACGCGGCCGTGAGCGCGAGGGCTGCTTCACAGACTGCTGCCGTCATCACCGCTGCAGCAGAAATCCCCCTCATGAGCATGGCCCGGGTGGCAGATGTGTCGCCGACGCACACGGCTTGGGCCGCGTCAAACGTGACCATCGCATCGGGCACATCGGTTGAGTTCGTTTGCGACCGGCGGGACACACCGGATGCATCGCCAGCAACAAGCCACAGACCATCGACAGCGGTCACAAGAAACCAGTCAGCGGACATGCCGAAGCCAACGCATGTCTTGGTGCCGTGCAACGCTGAGTTCTCGACCTGCAACCTGGGCACAAATGGGTCGCCCCCTGCCTCGTGCATTGCCGCGCTTATCGTGACGTGGCCAGCAACGACCTGCGCAGCAACCTCAGGTGCATGCTCAACCAACGCTGGCAGGCAGAGCGCCATTGTCTGCAGCCCTGGCACTGGGGCCGAAGCACGGGCGAGCTCAGCGAGCACCACTGCAGACTCGAGCCAGCCCAGTCCCCCTCCGCCCAATGATTCGGGTACCGAGATGCCAACAAGACCCGCACCGCACAGTTGCTTCCATAGTTCAGGGTCGTATCCGGTGTCGGTTGCGGCAATCGCGGTGAGGTGCTCATCGGTGCATACATCTGCGGCGATGCGAGCAGTGAGCTCACGAAGCGCTTCCTGCGATTCGTTGAACGCGAAATCCATCAGCGAGCGGCTTTCATCACCGTGTCGCCCGAGGAAAGCCGAGCGAGAACATCGAGATCAGGTCACGTTGCATCTCGTTGGTTCCGCCACCAAACGTCAAGATCGTCATCGACGTGAAAAGCGTTTCGAGCTTGGCCCGACCAATCGCCCCCGGCGACCCTGCTTGCACGTAGGCCGGTGGGCCGTAGATCTCCATGAGCAGTCGGAATGCTTCGAGGTAAAACTCGGTGCCGTAGACCTTGATCGACGAGCAATGCCCGATGTCGAGCACGCCGTTGGTCGCCTCCCAGGCGCACTGCCAGTTCATCAACTTGAGCGCTTCGAGGCCGGCGTGCACGCGGGCCAGGTTGAGCTGCACCCATGGCTGGTCGATGACCCGGCGCCCGTCGCCGAGCTCGGTGTGCTTCGCCCAGGCAATGGCATCTTCGAGCACTCGTTCGGGGATGCCGCTTGAACACAGTGTGACTCGCTCATGGTTCAGCTGATTAGTGATCAGCGCCCAACCGTTGTTCTCACCACCGATGCACGCGTCAAGCGGAACACGAACGTCGTCGAAAAAGACCGCATTGATGTCGTGCTCGCTCAACAAATTGAGCGGCTGCATCGAAATACCGGGTGTGTCCATTGGAACAGCAAGTACCGAGATCCCCTTGTGCTTCTTCACGTCAGGATCATCGGTAGTGCGCACCGCGAGCCAGCAATAATCAGCCGAGGTGGACAGCGACGTCCACATCTTTTGGCCGTTGATCACATACTCGTCACCGTCTCGAACCGCAGCAGTCTGCAGCGACGCCAAATCGGTGCCTGAATCCGGCTCGCTGTATCCGATGCAGAAATGGATATCGCCATGCAACAACTTGGGAAGAAAGAACGCCCGTTGCTCGTCTGAGCCGAAGTTCATGATCGCCGGACCCACCGAGTTCAGGCTGAGCATGGGTACCGGTGCGCCAGCGCGCATCGATTCGTCAAAGAAAATGAACTGCTCGATAGCCGAACGGCCCTGGCCGCCGTACTCAGTTGGCCAACCAACGCCGGCCCAGCCATCCGCGCACATCTGCTTCCACACTCGGCGAGGAGCCGGGCCAACGCCACGCGCTTCGCGAAGTTCAGCGACTAGGTCGTCGGTGAGTAGGTCGTCGTAGTACGCCCGCAGAGCAGCTCGGATGGCGAGCTGCTCTGCGGTATAGCCGATCTGCATGCCGCGAACTGCGGCCGGACGTTAGAGACCTCGAGCGCTGATAGCGGCGACCAGCTCTGGCAGAACCGCTGCGTGTCCGGCAGCGTTCGGGTGAAATGACTCGCCGATGTCGGCGAGGTACAGACCGTTGATCCAAGGAACAGGGTCGCAGATGCGATGGCCCTCGTAGATGTCGTCGATGTCGACGTACTCGACACGCTTCATAGATGCAGCGACGGTTTCGATGACCGTGTTGAGGTCTTCGGCGAGGTCGTTCATCCATTCGCGCTCGGCCTGGGTGAACAATGCTCCGGTCGTGGGATCGCTACATGCAGCATCGGTGGTATCGCCAAACAGCTGGGGATAGCCGACCACGAAGACCTGCATGGTTCCACCCGGATCGCGATGACCAACGATCTGTGAGTAGGTAGCGCTGAGCTCGGCGCCGATTGCGGCAAGGTTGGCTTGGACATTGACAATCTCAGGAAGCGCCGACATCGTGTGGCAGTCGGTTGTCAATGCGCATTCGGTCAGCACTGGCTCAAAGCCGAGGTTGTTACCGCCGATCGAAACAACGGCAACACCGGTGCGGTTCGCGGAAACCGGCGGAACCTGTGCGAGCTGGGGAGCCAGGCTGTGCTGGCCAGTCGACACGATGTCAGTGGTAACCGCACCACCACATGCGGCGAAGTTCTCGATCGGGTACCACGGAGTAGGGAGAACAAAGGGGATCGTGTAAGGGCGGTTGGTGAGTGCTTCGTTGAGCTGGCCGCCAAATGACAGCGTTGAGCGCTTGCACTCGGTAACACCGTTCGGTCCAATGGCATAGGTGCCAGGGGTGGCGACTTCGATACCCGTTCCGGACATAAACGAATCGCCGAAAATGTAGGTGGACATCGGCGCCCGTCGAGCAGTCGACGATGCGCCATCAGCTGGGGACTCAACCTCAACGGGCGTGGTGATCAGCACTCGTTCTGAACGCTTGATAGCCGCCTGCTGTGCTTCGGCAGCCGGAGTCGCCGACAGGGTGACCATGGCGATCAGCATTGCAAATGTGGTTAGCAGAGCAGTAAACGTTCGAGACATTGGTGAGAACTCTCTTTCAGACATCAGGAAAGATGTGACCTTTGTCTCACCTTAGCCGTTCGACAAATTTGCGGACTCTCTCAAACAGGCGATTCGGAAAGTCGAAGTACACGCACCAATTCTCGCGTGAACCATTGGCGGAAGCGGTGCGTGGCCCGCGTGGATTTGGCCCGGTTTGCTAGAACGGAGCGGTGACCGCCGAGGCTCCTCCAACAACGATTGCCGAAGACGGCTCGTTCACCGCACCGTTCGAACTTTCGTATCCCTACAGCCGCACGGTCGGCCCCACCCTCAGCCGCTTCCTGACCGGGCTGCAAGACAAACGCATCGAGGGCACCGTCGGCGACGACGGGCGAGTCTTTGTTCCACCAGCTGAGTTCGATCCGAACACTGGCGTGGCGTGTACCCAGTGGCGCACCGTCGAAGCGACCGGCACGGTCCAAACATGGTCGTGGCAAGCCGAGCCGGCTGAACAACACCGAACCGAGACCCCGTTCGCATGGGCACTCGTGCTGCTCGATGGCGCCGATGTCGCACTTCTGCACAAAGTCCTGGTCACCTCGCCTGCACACATCGCGACTGGCATGCGAGTCGAAGTTGTCTGGGCCGCGGAACGCCATGGTTCGATCCTCGATATTGCCGGCTTCTCACCGATCGATCACCCACGTGCGGACACCACAGCAAGCACCACAGCGGACACATCGTTATGACCGACGACGTGTTGCGCATTCGCCAGCCGATCGGGGTGACCTACACATGGTCAGCCGGTCCCGGGTCGGCCGCGTACCTGCGAGGGCTCACCGAAGGCAAGCTCATCGCCGGCCGCTGTCCTACCTGCAACCAGGTCTACTTCCCTCCTCGCAATGGGATCTGTCCGCGCGATGGCGTGCTTCTGACCGACGATGTCGAGATCGGCCAAGCCGGCACGATCACCACGTTCTGCATCGTCAACGTGCCGTTCCTCGGGCAGAGCATCGAGATCCCCTATGTCGCAGCATCGATCCTTCTCGATGGCGCCGACCTCGCGGTGCAGCACCTGATCCAAGGGTGTCCCGTCGACGAGGTGCACATCGGCATGCGAGTTCACGCCGTCTGGAAGCCCGAGAGCGAATGGCAGGCCACATTGGCGAGCATCGCCCACTTTGAACCCGAGACCGATCCTGGAACCGGCGGCAGCGACCGCATCGATGCAAAGGCGACGAACCGTGCGTGACATCGCGATCGTCGCCACCGCGCAGGCCCCGAGCCGCACCGCAACAACGCTCACAACTCCCGAGCTTCTCGTACCGGTGATCACCGACGTCATGGCACGCCTCGCACCGGCAGGAGTCGAGCGAAGCGACATCGGCTTCTGGTGTCACGGAAGCTGCGATTACCTCACCGGACAGCCATTTAGCTTCGTCGCCGCCGTAGACGTCCTCGGGGCGTGGCCGCCGATCATCGAAAGTCACGTCGAAGCCGACGGCGCCTTCGCCCTCTACGAAGCATGGGTCAAGATCCAGACCGGCGAGGTCGATTCTGCAGTCGTGTTCTCGAACGGCAAATCAACATCGGCCCCGGCCGATCTCGTGATGGCGCTGCAGCACGATCCCTATGTCGAAGCTCCACTGTGGCCAACTATGACGGCAACCGCGGCCATGCAGGCTCGAGCATGTCTCGACGCTGGCGTCGTCACCGGGGCGGCAATGGCTGACGTGGCGGTGCGTAACCGACGCAATGCCATGAACAATCCGTTGGCGCTGCTGCGGGGTGATCACACTCGTGATGAGCTTCTGTCCAGCCCGATGATCCACGATCCGTTGCGGAGCCATGACTGTGCCCCGATCACCGACGGGGCCAATGCTGTTGTGCTCGCTGCAGGCGACCTAGCGGCGAGCTGGTGTGAGCGGCCGGCGTGGATCCGTGGCATCGACCACCGCATTGACACCCAGCGCATGGGGGCCCGAGATCTCACGGTGTCGTCATCGACGATGATCGCCGCCGAGCGAGCTGGCGTCGGCCATGGCCGGTTTGATATCGCGGAGCTCCATGCGCCGTTCACCCATCAGGAGCTGCTGCTTGAGACAGCCCTCGGGCTTGATCCTGAGGTCACATCGATCAACCCGAGTGGGGGGGCCTTGTGCGCCAACCCGCAGATGGCAGCGGGACTGGCCCGCATCATCGAAGTCGCGGACCGTATCCACGACGCGCGCTCGGACCGCGGCCTGGCACACGCCACCAGCGGACCGTGTCTGCAACAAAACCTTGTCGCCGTGTTGGAAGGTGCATGATGGCCGAGCGAGTTGCTGTCGTCGGTTTCGGCCAAACCAAACACGACGCGTGTCGCGCTGATGTGTCGATTGCGGGGCTGATCCGCGAAGCGGCCGACCGGGCACTTGAACAGGCCGGGCTTGAGCTCGCCGACATCGACGCCTTCGTCATCGGCAAAGCACCCGACATGCTCGAGGGCATCGTGATGCCTGAGCTGTGGCTCGCCGACGCGCTCGGGGCCGCAGGCAAACCAGTGCTTCGGGTACACACGGCGGGATCGGTCGGTGGATCGACGGCAATCGTCGCAGCAAGCCATGTCGCCGCAGGGGTGCACGACACCGTGTTGACCGTCGGGTTTGAGAAGCAAAGCGATGGCAATGCGATGTGGGCGCTCAGCGTGCCGCTTCCGTTTGGCATGCCGGTGCATGCCGGAGCAGGTGGCTATTTCTCTCCCCACGTGCGGAGCTATATCGATCGGTCAGGCGCGCCCCCGCACATTGGCGCGATGGTCGCAGTCAAGGACCGCACCAACGCGTTGCGCAATCCGCATGCCCATCTGCACCAGCCAGGGCTCACGCTCGAGGCGGCGATGCAGAGTCCCATGCTCTGGGACCCCATCCGATTCGTCGAGACCTGCCCGTCGAGCGATGGAGCCGCAGCACTCGTGCTGACCAACGAGAAACATGCGCAAAGGATGAGTGGACCCAAAGCCTGGGTCCATGCAACAGCCATGCGAAGCGAGCCAACGATGTTCGCTGGCCGTGATCAGGTCAGCCCGCAAGCCGGCATCGACTGCGCGAACGAGGTGTTCCGCAAGGCGGGTATCGCCGATCCGTTCAACGAGATCGACGTTGCCGAGATCTACGTGCCGTTCTCGTGGTTCGAACCGATGTGGCTCGAGAACCTCGGGTTCGCCGATAGGCATCAGGGCTGGCGACTCGTCGAGGACGGCGTGACCGACACCGGAGGCTCGTTGCCGATCAATCCGTCCGGAGGCGTTCTGTCGTCAAATCCGATCGGCGCTTCTGGCATGTTGCGTTTCGGCGAGGCTGCCCGTCAGGTCATGGGGACGGCCGCCGACCACCAGGTTGACGGCGCCCGACGTGCGCTCGGCCATGCCTACGGCGGCGGGTCACAGTTCTTTGCCATGTGGGTTGTCGGCAGCGACAAACCGACGTGACGTACTGGTCGTGGCCCGCATGAGGGTTGGCCTGACCGGAGCAACTGGCTTCGTTGGCGGACACACCCTCGTTGCGTTGATGAAGGCCGGGCACGAACCCGTTGCCCTGGTGCGCAGTGCCGACAAGCTGAGCGCCGTTGCGGCCATGCACGGTGTCGCCGTTCCAAGGCATCACGTTGGCGATGTCACCAATGCTGTCTCGGTGCAGGCTTGGCTCAACGACTGCGAGGCAGTGATCCACGCGGCTGCGGTCGCGCACATCAGCCGCAAACACCGCCGTGTCATTGAACAGACCAACGTGGCTGCAACCCGTCTGGTTGTCGGCGGCGCCGCGGACCGTGGCCTGGACCCAATTGTGCATGTGTCGTCGAACAGTGCGCTTCATCCGCCACCGGGTGGTCGCTACACACCGGACTCGCCCCTCAGCCCCGCTCCAGTCGGTGTCTACGCGAGATCCAAAGTCGAATCCGAACGCATCGCCCGCCAACTGCAGATCGACGGTCACCCCGTGACCATTGTGTGGCCCGGCGGCATCTACGGTCCCGACGATGTCGGTTTAAGCGTGACGGCAGCAGGAACGGTGCGCTTGATGCAAGCTCGCACTCTTCCCATCACCTCGGGCGGCAACCTGATTGTCGACGTGCGCGACGTTGCCACGGTGCTTGCGGCATGTATCGAACCACACACCGGCCCGCGTCGCTTCGGCGCATTTGGGCACTTTCTCAACTGGTCCGACATGGCTGCTCTTGTTGATGACGTCGCCGGGTCGAAGCTGCGCACACCAAAGATTCCTGGCGGGCTCATGCGGACCCTCGCCGTAACTGGCGACCTTGTCGAGCGGCTCGGGTTCGAGGCCACGCTCGATCGAGCGAGCGCCAACTTCATGACCACGCTCGTTCCAGGCGACAGCTCGGGAACCGCACAGGCGCTTGGTCTGGAATGGCGACCGGCTGCAGAGACCATGCGCGATTCGATTCGCTGGCTAGTCGAAGCCGGTCACCTCAAACCGAAATACGCCCCGCTACTCGCGTAACGCTTGCCGCGGCCGACGGCGACGAGCGGTCTGCGTCGCGACCGTGTGGCAGGCTCAGGTGCATGTCACACCGCGTTGTGCAATTGTCCGACACCCACTTCTTGGCCGATGGCGAAGAACCCGAGGGCGGATTCGCTTACGACACCGACGAAGCCTTCGAGGCGGTGCGTGCGGACATCGCCGCTCTCGACGGGCCAGCGATCGACTTCGTCGCCGTCACAGGCGACATTGCTGACCACGGCCGGATCGACCAGTACCAAAAAGCGGCGGCAGCGTTCGCTCAATTAGGCCTGCCCATCAATGCCTGCCCGGGCAACCACGACCAACACGCGCACTTCCCGGCCGTTGCTCGCACCACGATCGCCACATCACGGGTGCTACACATCGACAACTGGTGTCACCTCTTTGTCGACTCAAACGCGGGCATTCTCGAAACCGACCAGAGCGGCAATCTCGTCGACCCCGCGGACTACTCCGAACGCCTGCACATCAACGGCAATCTTGGCGCCCGCGAGGCGGCCTGGATACGGGAGCAGGCGGCCGCCACCAGGGCAGACCACCTATTCATCTGGCTTCACCATCCGCCCGCACCGCGGGCGCCGTTCTCTGCCGATGACGGCTACGAAGCCGAATGGGTTCCGGTCGTCGCCGAGCTCAGCGGATTACGCGGCATCGCTGGCGGACACACCCATGTTCCGGGCGACTACCTATTCGGCGGCGTCCCAGTGTTCATGGCTCCGTCGCTGAAGAACAACTTCGACCTTGAGGCTCGCACCTTGCTCCCGCCTGGGTATCGAACCTTCGACTTCGGCGACGAGGGTCAGGTCACGTCGCAGCTGCGATTCACCGACGATGAACGATGGCCGCGATTGCCCTACGGCCGTGCGGTGCATGGCCTGATGACCGGAGAACTCACCTGGAATGAGTTCGTCGCAATCGTTGCCCGCAAACAGGCTGGCTGACCCCATCCTTGCGGCTCACACTGGTGTCATCAGCACCCTGGCCTGTTTCAGTCCGTGGACAAAGGCGGTCGCCATATCGACCGGGTCTTCGGCTAGCTCGATCGTGTCGATGCGACGCAGCAGCTCCTCGAACAAGATCTTGATCTCGATACGTGCGAGCGATGCACCTAAACAGAAATGGGTTCCGAAGCCGAACGCGATGTGAGGATTCGGATTGCGAGTCACATCAAAGGTCTCAGGGTTCGCGAAATGTTTTGGGTCTCGATTTGCCGACGCATACATGAACATCGCTTGCTGGCCCGGCTCGATGGTCTGACCAGCGATGTCATAGGGCTCAACACATGCCCGGGTCATGTTGTGGATCGGCGTCACCCATCGGATGAACTCTTCCACTGCGACATCGAGGTCTGCGCCATCTTGCAACAGCTTCCATTGGTCGGGTCGTTGAGCCAGCTCAAGCAGGGTCCGACCAATGACCGTTCGGGTCGTTTCTGACCCGCCGTCGAGCAACAACAGACAGTCCGACAGAATCTGCTCAATACCGAACTCTTCGCCATCTTTGAGGCCGTCCTTCTCGGCCTGAATCCACACACCCATGACATCGTCGATGGGCGCAGCATCTTTGCGGGCGTTGTACAGATCGGTGCATGCCTGACGAAACTCCATAAGTGCGGCGATGCCGTCATCGTTGAACGAACGTGGGCCCCCTCCGAGTGCAATGGTGCGCTCAGACCAGCTCTTGAGACTGGGCCACATATCTTCGCCGAAGCCCAGCAGGTAGCCGATCATCATGGCCGGCAATGGCGCGGCGAGTTCGTCGACAACCTCGATCGGGTCGCCGTGAGCCAACGCATCGTCAAGAAGACGGTTGACCGCGGATCGGATGTGTGGCTCCCAACCATCGACAGCACGTGGCGTGAATCGGCGCGACACCAGCACCCGTCGCACGGTGTGCTGCGGGTCATCAAGACCGATGATCGAGGGGTCGGCTGGGGTCTTTGGGCGGTATCCGCCGGCGACCTGATCCGAGTTGATGAAGACCTTCTTGTTGCGTTCGACCTCGACGACCTCGTCGTAACCGAAGATCCCCCAAATCTCGTTCACGGGGTCCCACCACACGGGCGCGTGGTCGCGCATGTAGGCGTAGGTCTCATACGGGTTCACATAGAAGGCGGGATCGAGCAGGTCCGGGTCGGGTATGGCCAGTTCAACTGGGTGGGGGCTCATCTGCGGTTCCTGGGTCCTCGTGTCGGCGGCTCGGTTAGAGATAGTGAGTCAGCGCATGGCCGGGCCGGCCCACGGAGGCAGGCTCGGACTGTCATTGCCGAACAATGTGTCGCGATTGGCAGTGATGTCAGCAACTGTCCACGGCTTGTCTCCGGCGAAAATCGCTGCGGCCACGGTTGGTTGAGCCATGCGGTGAATCTCGTCGCCGGTCACGATGAATGTCTGGCCGTTCACGTCGCTTGCGGCATCGCTCGCAAGCCACGCAACCATTGGACTGACGTGTGCCGGATCATACGGGTCGAACCCGTCGCCATCGCGAGGGGCAAACATGGCGATGTTCTCGTTCATCTTGGTCCGAGCCCGCGGGGCGATGCAGTTGATCGTGACGCCGTAACGTCCAATCTCTTTGGCCAGAATCATCGTCAACGAAATGATGCCGCCTTTGGCCGAGCCGTAATTGGCCTGCGCTGGTCCCCCGAACAACCCGCTTTCGCTGGTCGTGTTGATGATCCGTCGAGGCCGAGGAGCTTGGCCCTCGGCGAGCGCCTTGGCCGTGGCACGCCAATACCCAGCGGCGTGATGGGCCATCGCAACGTGGCCTTTGAGATGCACATCGACCACCGTGTCGTACTGCTCTTCGGTCATCGAGAAACTCATCGCGTCACGAACGAATCCCGCGTTGTTCACGACAATGTCGAGTTCGCCGTAGGTGTCTATGGCTGTCTTGACCAGGCGACCTGCCTCGTCCCAGTCGCTGACGCTGCCCTGGTGCACTGTGGCAGTGCCGCCGGCGTCGACGATGCCAGCGACCACCTCATGGGCGGTGTCGGCAAGGTCATTGACGACCACCGATGCACCTTCGGCAGCCAGAAGTTCTGCGTGGCAACGGCCGACGCCCTGACCTGCTCCGGTAACGATGGCCACCTTGCCGTCGAGTGCTCCCATTGCGACTTCCCCTGTTCGAACCTTGCTGCGGTCGATCAACCCAAACCGCAGGATCTGACGTTGTGTCAGAAACGCATCGTAGTTGCACCTGTTCGCACAGTTCGCCCGACGCTCAGCAAGCACCCGCTTCGGGTCTGCGCTGACGCCTTCGGCAGCAATCGCGGCTAGAACTCAGGTCATGTTCATCTCCGTCTCGGTGCCTGTCGGGAGTGCGGACGACTGCGCGCAACTCAGCCAGCGAGCGGCCCATGCCGAGCGGCTTGGCTTCGATGCGATGTTCGTTACCGACCACCCGGCGCCGCCCGCAGCATGGCTCAACGGCACCGGTCACCCCACGCTCGACCCGTTTGTTGCGCTCAGCTTCATCGCCGCCGCAACAACTCGCCTGCGCGTCCACACCAATTTGCTCGTGCTTGCCTACCGACATGCCCTAACGACTGCCAAGGCGGTGGCATCGCTCGACGTCTTGTCCAATGGTCGAGTTCTGTTGGGCGTCGGCGTCGGGTACATGGAAGCCGAGTTCGCGGCGCTCAACCTGGAACTGGCGGGTCGAGGTACCTCCGCCGACGCCACCCTCGAGCTCATGCACACCGCATGGACTGGGCTGCCATTCGGCGAGCACGACACCGTGGTCGCCCCTGCTCCAACCCAGTCGCCGATACCGATCTGGGTCGGCGGGAACTCCAAGGCAGCTATGCGTCGCGCCATTACCCACGGCTCGGGGTGGTCACCCATGCCGAGCCCCAAGGCCGCGGCCGGATTTCTGGGCACACCGGGCATCGAATCGATCACCGAGCTCAGTGCTCGCATTGCCATGTTCCACGAACTCACGGATCAGGCAGGGCGCACGGGCCCTCTCGATGTCGCGGTCATTCCAACGTGTCTTTCGGGGTTCGCTACCCACGTTCCGACCACCGAGGAAGCCATCGACGAGATCGGTCAGCTGCGGTCCGTCGGCGCGACCGCGCTGATCATTTCTCTGCCCGATAGCGGGTGGGACGAACGGATTGCCTGGTTCGCCAGCGAGGTCAGAAACCAAATCTGATACCTTTTCAGAAACTCCACCGGTGCACTGTCGATTCGCACAGTTGCAACGATTCTGAAGGGTTCCCCGTGAGCGAGACGACCGCACCAGATACGACTGCGACAGACACGACTGCGCCCTCGACCGCGACAGCCACTGCAGGGATCACTGATCGAGTCCTGCCGAACATCGTGAGCGTTGACGACCACGTCGTCGAACCGCCGCACCTGTTTGACCGGTGGCTGCCAGAGAAGTTTCAGAACCACCCCGACAAGCCCTACGTCGAGCGGCGTGGGTTAGCTGGCATGAAGTACACCGGCGGAACGACCTACGACTTCGACTGGCAAGACGACGCTCCCAAGGCCGACTGCTGGATCTACGGCGACCTGATCGCTCCCCACAAACGCCATGTCGCCGCAGTCGGCTTCAGCCGCGATGAGATGACTGCTTCGCCGATCACCTACGACGAGATGCGTGATGGTTGTTATGACCCCAAGGCACGAGTCGAGGACATGCTGTTTGATGGTGTCGACGCATCGCTGTGCTTCCCGACCATGCCACGGTTCTGCGGCCAAACGTTCTCCGAAGCAAAAGACCCTGAGCTCGCGATGGCGTGTGTCGAGGCCTACAACAACTGGATGATCGAAGAATGGTGTGGCGACGCGGGCGGTCGGCTGATTCCGTTGCCCATTGTGTCGCTGTGGGATGTCGAAGCCGCCGCTGCGCAGGTGCGAACCAACGCGGCCCGCGGCTGCACTGCTGTTGCGTTCAGCGAGATCCCAGCCAAGCTCGGGCTGCCCACCCTGCACAGCGGATACTGGGAACCGTTCTTTGAGGCCTGCGCCGAGACCGGCACCATCATCTGCATGCACATCGGCTCGTCGAGCCAAATGCCCGCGACTTCGCCCGACGCGCCTGCCGCGGTCGCAGCCACTCTCAGTTTTGGCAACGCGATGAGTTCGCTGACAGATTTCTTGTTTTCTGGAGTGCTTGTGCGCCACCCCACCCTCAAACTCGCGTACAGCGAGGGCCAGATCGGCTGGATCCCGTACATCCTCGAACGCGCCGACGACGTCTGGCACGAACACCGTGCCTGGGGAGGCGTCAAAGAGACCATCCCCGAGCCGCCCTCGACCTATTGGTTCCGGCAGATCGACGGCTGCTTCTTTCGTGACGTGCACGGTCTTGAGAGCCTGCATCGCATCGGTGTCGACAACGTCACGTTCGAGACCGACTACCCGCACACCGACTCGACCTGGCCCGATACGCGCAAGATCTTCGCCGAACAGATGGCGCCGATCGACGACGAGAACCTGATCTACAAGATTGCCCGAGGCAACGCCATCGGCATGCTTGGGCTCGACCCTGAGACCGGTCTCTGGAAGGGCTGATCGTCACTCGTGCCGTTCCCTGACGACGTTGCCGAACTTGCTTCCCGGGTGAACAACTGGGGGCGGTGGGGTGACGATGATCAGCTGGGCACGCTCAACCTGATCGACAACGCCGCCCGATTGCGCGGCGTAACTTCGGCAATCGACGGGCGGGCGTTCTCGCTAGCGCTTCCGTGGAGCGAAGAGGGTCCGCAACTCGGATTCATCGAGGGCCGCGACAACCCCAAGGTCACCGCATGGTCGACCCATGCGTCGTGGGGTGAGCCCGATGATTTCATGTTCCATGACGATCGGGTCGAGATGGGCACTCAGGCGTGCACCCATTGGGATGGCCTGGCCCACGCGTCGTATCGAGGCGTGATGTACAACGGGTTCGCTGACTCGACAATCACCGAATCGGGCACGCCGAAATGCGGCATCCATCTCGTCGACACGCTGGTAACTCGCGGCGTGTTGCTTGATGTCGCCCGCGCCACTGGCGTTGACCGCATGGCCGGCGGTCACGCATTGACCGAAGCGGACCTCGATGCCGCGATCGAGTTAGCGGGCACGACTCTTGAGGCCGGCGATGTTGTCTTGATCCGCACCGGGCACATGCAGTACTTCCATGAGGGTGACCGCATGACCTTTGCCACCTCGGCCTGCGGGCCGAGCATGCAGACCGTCGAGTGGTTTCATCGTCACGATGTCGCCGCGGTCGCGACCGACAATTTGATCTTCGAAGTGTTCCCGTGCGAGCGGCCGGAGTTGGCACTGCCCGTGCACTTCCTGCACCTCGTTGAGATGGGGCTTACACAGGGCCAGAACTGGGACCTCGAAGCGTTGGCCACTGACTGCGCCGATGACGGTCGCTACACCTTCTTGTTATCAGCCGCTCCTGAGCCGGTCGTTGGTGGCATCGGCGCACCCGTCAATCCCACCGCTGTCAAGTGAGTTGAACCACCAATGACGAACAGCGCTGAGTCGCTGCAGACCGTTGACACCCAAGCGACAGTCGCGTCGCTGCTCGTTGGCCGGACCGATGACGACCAGGTCGGCGTCCTCTTCGAAGACGACGACTATGCATGGTCTGAGGTTGTCGCCTTATCCGCGGCACGAGCGTCGCTTTTGGCAGAGCTCCTCGATGCCAGCCGCCCACCTCACGTTGGGGTGTTGCTCGAGAACGTGCCCGAGTATCTGTGGTGGCTCGGCGGTGCGGCCCTCGCCGGAGCGACCATCGTGGGTGGGAACCCGACCCGGCGCGGAGCCGAACTTGCTCGTGACCTCGCACACACCGACTGCCAGTTCGTGGTGGTCGACAGCGCCTATCGAGACCTGCTCCCACACGACCTGGACCTGCCGGTCGTCGACCTCGATTCACCCGAGTACGCCACCGCCCTGGCTCGCCACCAGGGTGCGTTGGTGCCTGGGCAGCTTCCGGACCAAGACGCCCGATTCCTGCTGATGTTCACGAGCGGGTCGACAAGCGCACCCAAGGCCGTCTCGGCATCGACGGGTCGTGTGGCAATGGCGGGACAGCGGGTCGCTGTCGGGTACGGCGTGTACCGCACCGACGTTTGCTACCTGCAGATGCCTCTCTTTCACGGCAATGCGCTGCTGGCCTGTTGGGCCGGTGCGTTGGCCGTGGGGGCGACGATTGTGCTGCGTCGGAGATTCTCGGCGAGCGGGTTCATCGAAGATGTTCGACGATACGGCTGCACCTACTTCACGTACGTCGGTCGCACGATCAGCTACGTGCTCAGCCAGCCTCCGAGGTCGTTCGATCGTGACCACTCGTTGCGTTGGGGGTTCGGCACCGAGGCATCGGCCGCAGACCGTGACCGCTTCGAAGCTCGATTCGGGTGTCGCCTGGTAGAGGGCTACGGGTCAAGTGAGTCAGCGATCGTCATCAAGCGCACACCCGAAACCCGAGCCGGTGCCTTGGGGCTTCCGGACACCCGTGACATGAACAATATCGCGGTCGCCAGTCCCGAGACCGGCCACGAGTGCGAGCGAGCCGAGTTCGACAACACCGGCCGCCTGACCAACCCAACCGAAGCCATTGGTGAGCTCGTGAACAAGGCCGGCGGCGGCGGGTTTACCGGGTACTACAACAACCCCGAGGCAACGGCTGCACGGCTTCGAGACGGCTGGTACTGGAGCGGCGATCTTGCATTCCGCGATGCCGACGGGTTCTTCTGGTTCGCTGGCCGGACCGACGATTGGATTCGAGTCGACAGCGAGAACCTTGGCGCTGAACCCATTGCTGCGGTTCTCGCCCGATGGGAAGCAGTCGCTGCCGCGGCGGTTTATGGCGTACCCGATCCGGTCACCGGCGATCAGGTCATGGTGGCCTTCGAGATGGTCGACGGCGTCGAGTTTGATGCAGCGGCGTTCGCCCACTTCCTGGCAGCACAGGCCGATCTCGGCAAGAAGTGGGCGCCGACCTTCGTGCGAATCGTCGAAGCCATGCCGGTGACAGCCAACAACAAGCTGAACAAACAGGATTTGCGACGTGATGCATTCATGTGCACTGACCCGGTGTGGTGGACCCCCGGCCGAGACCTGCACTACCGACGTCTCACAGCTGAAGAACGGGCTTCGAT
>CALDYC010000023.1 GCA_937941245.1 uncultured Acidimicrobiales bacterium
GGCCACCCAGACCCCGACTCGCCGAACGAATCCTCAATAGCCGGCGTCGTCACCACCAAAGGCGGCGTCGTGGCCACGACCTCAGGCAACACCAACCCACCAGGCACACCGCGTACCGGCGACTCAGACGACTCTGACAAACCACGATCCGGCGCCAACAACGCCGCAACCAACAACACAACACCCAAAACCGCAAACCCACGACTGGCGCCACGCCAACGCGAAACAACCATCAACAACCCCCCAGTCGTCGCCAGCAAAGTTAGCCCGCCTGCCTGGCCCGATGCCACTTCTTGGCGCGGCCCCCGGTCGCCTTGCCGTCCGCGGTGCGGTCGACAAACGCAAAAGCAGGCGTTCCGGGCGACGGCCTTCAAGACAAAAGGGCTCCGGCCGCTAGCTCGAGAGCTAGCGGCCGGGTTACCAAGCCAAACAGAACTAGACGGCTAGCCGCCGGTCACCCCATCGTTAGCCGAACTGGTTCATGGTGTTATGGGCGCCACCAGCTTTAAGGGCTTGATCACCAGAGAAGTACTCTTTGTGATCATCGCCCATGTTTGATCCGGCCATGTCCTGGTGCTTAACGCACGCAATACCTTGGCGGATCTCCTTGCGCTGCACGCCTGCGACATAGGCGAGCATGCCTTCTTTGCCGAAGTAGCCGGCGGCCAGATTGTCGGTCGACAACGCGGCAGTGTGGTAGGTCGGAAGCGTGATGAGGTGATGGAAGATTCCGGCATCGCGGGCGCCATCAACCTGGAAGCTCTGAATACGAACGTCAGCTTCGCCAGCGAGAGGCGTGTCGTCGTACACCGCACTCATCAGGTTGTCGCGTTCGTACTCGCCCATGTCCTTGCCTTCATCGGACCAGTCGTCAAAGACCTGCTGGCGCATGTTGAGCGTCCAGTTGAATGACGGCGAGTTGTTGTAGACCAGCTTGGCATCGGGCACGACCTCACGAACCGAGTTCACCATGCCGCCAATCTCGCCCACGTCAGGAGTGGCGGTTTCGATCCAGATCAGATCAGCGCCGTTCTGCAGGCTGGTGATGCAATCGAGCACAACCCGCTCGGTGCCCGTGTTTGGACGGAATGCGTACAGACCGTTCGGCATACGCACTGGACGACACAACTTGCCGTCACGCTTCAGCAACACGTCGCCTTCGACAGCGTCGTCGACCGAACCGAGTTCTTCAACGTCGAGGAAGCTCAGGTACTGACTCGCGAGGTCGCCGGGTTCCTGGCTGACCGGGATCTTCTGGGTCAGGCCAGCGCCGAGTGAGTCGGTGCGTGCGACAATCACACCGTCATCAACACCAAGCTCGAGAAACGCGTAACGCACGGCGTTGATCTTGGCGAGGAAGTCCTCGTGCGGAACCGTGACCTTGCCGTCTTGGTGACCGCACTGCTTTGCGTCAGACACCTGGTTCTCGATCTGGATACAAGCAGCGCCTGCCTCGATCATCTTCTTGGCGAGCAGGTAGGTCGCTTCTTCGTTACCGAAGCCAGCATCGATGTCGGCAATGATCGGCACCACATGGGTCTCGAAGTTGTCGATTTGGTCGAGGAGCGATTTCTCGGCGGCACTGTCGCCGTTTGCCCGGGCCTCGTCGAGGTCACGGAAGATCTGGTTCAGCTCTCGGGCGTCGGCCTGCTTGAGAAAGTCATACAGCTCGCCGATCAGGCTAGGCACGACCGTCTTTTCGTGCATCGACTGGTCCGGAAGCGGACCGAACTCTGAGCGCAATGCCGCGACCATCCAGCCAGACAGGTACAGGTAGCGGCGCTTGGTTGTGCCGTGGTGCTTCTTGACCGCAATCATCTTCTGCTGACCAATGAAACCGTGCCAACAGCCCAAACTCTGGGTGTAGGCCGCCGAGTCGGCGTCATAGGCCGCCATGTCTTCGCGCATGATCTTCGCCGTGTACTTGGCAATGTCAAGGCCGGTGTGAAAGCGATTCTGCAGGCGCATGCGCGCTGCCGATTCCGGGCTGATCGCAGCCCATGCGCTTCCGTTCTGCTCACGCAGATCGGCGAAAGATGAAATGGTGGAGTCGTACGTCGTCATACGCGTGTCCTCATGTCGATGGATCAACCATCAAGTCTGCGGCCCCCACTCGACAAGGTGCCACCCCCACACACGAAATATCCATAAAAGAGACGCACAAATCACAACTTTGCTCAATATTTCGACGCTGGAAGTCGAGCCAGCAGGCCCCATGACCAAGATCCATGATCTTTCGCGTATCGGGCCAGCGCTACTCAAACGACCGGCCCACGATATTCTGAGACCATGTCCGAATCTGCTCGCCCGTTTCCCAACCGTGACCAACTCGTCGACAACAATCGTGCCTTCGCCGCAACAACCGAGTCGATCGCCGATGTTCGCCCCGATCGCAAACTGGCCGTCATTGCATGCATGGATTCGCGGATGGACATCTTTGCGATCCTGGGTTTGAAGAACGGCGAAGCACACATCATTCGCAACGCCGGAGGGGCAGTGACCGACGATGCGATCCGTTCTCTTTGCCTGTCACAGCAGAAGCTCGGCACCCGTGAGGTCATCTTGTTGCATCACACCGACTGCGGCCTGCTCAACCTTGACGAGACTGCATTCAAGGCCGAACTCGAAGACGAACTGGGCATCCGCCCCCAGTGGGCGCTTGAGAGCTTCTCGGACCCCCATGCCGACGTACGCCAGTCCATCGAGCGGCTCAGACTCTCACCGTTCATCCCCCACACCGACCACGTCTCGGGCTTCGTCTACGACGTCGACACCGGCGAACTGCATGCGGTAACCGACTAGTAACGGGTTCAGACTTCGACGATCAACCCCGTAACTCTCAGCACTGCAACAACTCTCAACACTGCAACCCTCAGCGACCGGCGAGCTCGCCGGCGAGGGCTTCGGCGTGGGCATAGATGATGTTCATCGCGGCGTTGAAGTCGTCACTCAACATAGGCGTTGACCATGCAACGATGGGCTTCGACGTCGGGATGACCTGGGGGTCACACCCGACCGACACGATCACATCAGCAGCGTCAGTATGCGATTGGTCGATGAGCTGCGGCTTCCAGCCAATGGTGTAACCCTGGCGCTCGATCGCCTGCTGCACGTTTGCCATGTTCTGCGGGTCAGGTTCGGGGCCGGCAACGGTTATGACGACGTCTAGCCCGACTCGTGCCGCAGCAGCGCGGAAGTACGTCGCCGCCAACAGGCTCTTTCCTGCGGCATGGGGACAGACGAACAGGATGTGTTGAGACATTGAGCGCTTCCTTTTTGATAGATCGATTTCACACGAGCAAAAACTGATACGCGATGCCGACGATTGCGGCAACGACAACAACCTTCAGGCTTGGGACTTTGCACGCGAACACGGCAATGGCAGAGCAGCCAGCGATAACCAGCGCGGCCCAATTGATCGACGCGAATTCAGGCTGATACAGCACCGCACCAAATCCGCGTCGCTCCGACACCTGTTCGAACAACGTAAAGATCGCAAACCACAGCGCCAGATTCAGCACCACCCCGACAACCGCAGCAGTCACGGTCGATAGCGCCGCAGTCAGCGACGGCCGATTGCGCAGATGTTCAATGAATGGAGCGCCCAGAAAGATCCACAGGAACGACGGAATGAACGTGACCCACGTGGCGACGACCGCGCCAAAGGTCCCCGCCTGAAGAGCGCTCAACGATCCTGGCTCTCGGTACGGACCCATGAAGCCAACAAACTGCACGACCTGGATGAGCGGACCGGGAGTGGTCTCGGCCATACCCAGCCCACTGATCATCTCGCCCGGTTCCAGCCACCCAAAGGTGTTGACCGCTTCTTGAGAGATGTAGGCGAGCACCGAGTAGGCACCCCCAAAGGTGAGAACGGCAGCGCTCGAAAAGAAGAGGGCAACGTCGACAAAGACCGAAGACCGGCCTAGTGCCACCATCAAGATCACGACCGGGCCGAACCACAACAAGACCCCCGTCGACAGCACGCGAACGGCCCGCTTGGCTGACGGCTGGCCAAGCGAAATGTGCTGATCGCCCACCAGGACATCGGTGTCGTCAGTTGCCTGGGCTTCGTCGTGGCCCCGAATGAGGTTGAACGTTTCCGGATGGGTTCTGGCACCGATGAGCCCGATCACGATCGCCGCTCCGACGATCAACGGGAACGGCAGCTCGAACACGAAGACGCCGAAGAATGACGCAACCGCAACCGCCAACATCACGGGGTTCTGCACAACCCGACGCCCAATGCGCAGCACCGCGCTGGCGACGATGGCGATGACCGCCGCCGAAATGCCGAAGAACAGTCCCGACACCCAGGTCAAATCGCCATATGCGGCGAAGAGAATGCTGAGCGCCATGATCGACACGAAGCCGGGCAGGATGAACAACGCTCCGGCAAAGATCCCGCCTGTTGGGCCGCGAAGCAGCCAGCCAAGGTAGGTCGCGAGCTGTTGTGCCTCGGGCCCGGGCAAGAGCATGCAGTAGTTCAGGGCATGTAAAAATCGTCGTTCGCCGACCCAACGGCGGCGCACCACGATCTCTTCGTGCATGACCGCGATCTGCCCCGCTGGACCGCCGAAGCTGTTCGCCGCCACCGTCGACCAGGCGGCAACCCAGTCTTTGCGATCAATCTGGTCTCCGGGATAGCCCTGAGACCCACGGCCGACGCCCGGGTCCTCGGAATGTAACCGTGGTTGCGTCATTGCCAGCCAATGCTAAGGTGGTAACCATGGTTACACAACCAGAACAATCGTGGGTGTTGCTGAATTACCGGATTCCTCGCGAGCCGTCGACACCGCGCATTGCGATATGGCGCAAACTCAACGACCTGGGCGTCGCCAAACTCGGCGATGGGCTCGTTGCACTGCCGAACGACAGCCGCACACGGGAACACTTCGAGTGGATCGCCAATCAAGTCGGCGAAGCGGACGGTGACGCCACCGTGTGGATTGCGTCACCGTCAGCACGCCGCACCAGCAGCGAGCTGGCCGCAACCATGCGCCTGGCCCGCACCGAAGAGTACGACCAGCTGCGAACCGAAGCCGAGTCCACCACCAATGCTGGCTCGCGCACCATTACGCGTTGGCGGCGCGAGCTTCGCAGAATCGATCGCCGTGACTACTTCCGCTCACCCGGGCGCAGCCAGGCCAGGCAGGCAATCGACGCCCACGTCGCCGCAGAGAACGATGACTCTGCAATCGACGCGCTGACCCCATGAAGTGGGCGACACGGCGAAATATTCACGTCGATCGTGCGGCATCAGCGTGGCTCATCGCGACGTACGTCGACCCCCAGGCCCAGTTCGTTTACGTCGACGACCTTGACGATGTCCCTGACGATGCCACAGCGTTCGACATGGTCGGGTGCGATCTGACCCACCAACGAGACGACGTCACCTTCGAGACCATCCTGCGCACCTACGACCTGCTCGACCCAGTGCTGTGGCGGATCGCTGAGATCGTGCACCAGGCCGACGTCGAAGACGACCGTTTCGACGCACCCGAAGCCGCTGGTCTCGACACCATCATCCGCTCACTCGGCCTTGACCATGACGACGAGGACGTCCGCAAGCTCACCGCCACGATCCTCACCAGCCTGGAACGCTTCCTGCGACGAGAGACCCTCGGGGTCATCGACTAAGCAACGCGGTGCGCCCGCCCATTGCGCGGGCTGAGACAGCAAGCCGTCAGCGCGTGAGTCGGCGGACCCGTCGAGCACGTCCACGTCCGAGCACTCGCCGACCAAGTCGTAGTGCCGCACCCGCAACCACGAGCATTTCACCGGCTGACGGGGTTTCGCCGCGCGAAACGTTCGTCAAACCAGATCGGTGCAGCGTTTCGTCGTCGATCAGTCCTTTTCGCTGCGCAAACCGCACCAGAAATCCGCCAACCATCGCAAGGTCAGCGACACGACCAATAACAGACGTTCGACGAAACAGGCGCCGGGCGAGAAAACGCATGCCCTGAACCTAGCGACCGTCGAGACGCAGTGCGCTCACTTCCAAACACGACCGCTCACCCCAACGCGAACAGACCTCGCCGAGCTCGTCCATCGTCGCCTGGTAGATCGCCAGTTCGTCGTTGGTGCAGTGATACTGCGTGTCCCCCAGACCGCCGTCGGCGTTGCGACTACCAGCGTCAACCGAGGCACATTCGGCCCATGCTTCGCTGCCGAGCCCGCCGCGCCGTTCACCCGCTGCCGAGTCGGGGCCCCATGCCGCGAAATCGATCAGATGACCAATCTCGTGATCAACAACTGAACGCAGGTCGTCAGGATCCCAGCCACGATGGTCAACAGTAATGAGACCAGTAGCTGGGTTGTTACTCACAAAACCACCGACACCGGGAGTGCCGATCGGGCGAACAAGCATGTCGGTGACCAACTCGGCATATGCCGACTCGTCAACGACCGACTCCGCGTATTCGCGGATCTCAAACGGATCCGAGATGTTGTCGAGGCGATCGATCAACGTTCCCCACGGAATAAGCGCTCCGGTGGCGACCATTCCGAGCACGGCCAACCCAGCGAACACGCGAGCGAACTTGCGGTACCACGGCGTCGGCCGGTTCTCGGTGTCGTATGGCTCGTCGAATGCCGCCCAGAACTCTTCATCTTGCCAAGACTCGCCCGCCCGAGATTCGGTCATGTGCGATTGCGTGATGTGCGATTGGGTGACGTGCGATTGCGTGACGTGCGATTGGGTAGTGTGCGGATCGTCATACATGGGGTGGCCATCGAGTGTGTTCAAGATCTACTACAACCCTGCAAAGTGGCGTGAGATTCCACACCGGACCGCTGTCACATCAGCCGATGCTTCCCAAGTCTCACCGTCAGAAGATGGTGTACCCGCCGTCAACACAGACTTCCTGACCGGTGTGGTAGGTCTGGGACGGGTCCGCAAGAAATGCGCCAACTTGTCGGAACTCAGACGGGTCTGCCCATCGACGCACCGGGGTCCGACGCAATGTTGCATCACGAAACCTGTCGTTCTCGTAGGCCCCTGCGGCCAGATCGGTGATCGTCCAGCCCGGAAGCACCGAGTTCACTCGTATCTGGTGGCGGGCCATACCGACTGCTAACGCGCGCACAAATCCGTTTACTGCGGTCTTCGCTGTGCCGTAGGCCTCGTTACCCGCTGCGCCGTGGATCGCCGACGTCGACGACACCGCAACCAGGCTTCCTCCCTCACCTTGGTCGATGAGCACCTTGGCAGCCTCTCGCATGGTCAGAAATACCGCGTCGAGGTTGACGGCCATGACCTCTCGCCACTGGTCCAGCGTGAGGTCAACAATCGACACGCCATGGCCACCTCTTCCAGCGTTTGCGAACAGCCCATCGAGTCGTCCGAAATCTGCGACCGATGCCGCCATCGTTTCGACCACCTGCGATTCGTCAGCGACGTCGCAGACATGCGCGGTTGCCGATGCACCCATGGCGTGCAACGTGTCGAGCGCTGCTTGATTCTTGGCCTGATTGCGACCCCAGATCACGATCGAACCGCCGGCCATGGCTATGCCCTCAGCCATGCCCAAACCAATGCCACCGTTGCCTCCGGTGACGATGAAACTGCGGCCTGAGAGATCAATCATGCGACAACGATGCGCCGACAAGCGGCACCAGCGCAACTCGGCGACAATGCTTCAGGTACCTCGACGCACTGCCAACGCAGCAATCAAGCTGATGACCGCTGCTGTTGCGCCGACAAAATACGTACTCACAAACTGGCCCACCGTTGCGTTGTCACCAACCAACACATTCATCGTCTGGACCCCGGCGACGATGCCGATGAACGCCACCTGCTGATTCATGCCATTGGCAAGCCCGACATCAGCCGGATCAACCGAGTCCACGGTCAGAGCGATCGCCGCAGGCTGGGACACTCCTGCCGCAAACCCGGTCAGCACCAAGCCGGCCACGATCCAGGCGATCCCGGGCGGACCCGTCAGCGGTGACGCAGCCGCAAAGGACAACATGGCCAGAATCATTGCAACGGCACCGATGGCCATCGGAAGCCGCATGCCGATTCGCTGGGGCAACCACCCGCCGAGCGGTGACGACAAGCTGAATGTCCCCGGCCGCGGCAGCATAAGCAACGCAATGGCACCAACGGTCCATCCGTACCGGTCCTCGAGCAGCGGTGCGGTGATAACAAACCCACCCATGTACGCAAACTGCATGGCGGCACCAGACACCATCGGCAAAGTGAAATTGCGTCGAGCAAAATAGTCGAGACGCAACATCGGGGCACTCGAACGACGTTCGATTCTGATGAACAGTGCAATGGCCACAACGGTGACGACGACTCCCGCGATCACTGGCACGTCGACAAGCGTTCGATCAGCTTCACGGGCGTTGGTGGCGAATTGGGTGAGGGTGAGCAGCCCGACGAGAACTGCTGCGCCAAGCGACGCCGCGCCCGGCAGGTCAAGTCGGCGACCTGCCTGATGCGGGGTTGATCGAACGCTTCGCAGTGCGCCTGCAAACGCGAGTGCGCTGACCGCTGCGAACACAAAGAACACCGAGCGCCACCCGAAGGCATCGAACAACGGGCCGCCAGCCAAGATCCCAATCGTTGGCGCACCGGTTGCTGCGAACTGAAACCAACCAACCGCTGTTGCCCGACGCTCTGACCCGTACGCGTGCATCATCAACGCCAGCGCATTCGGGTTGACGCATGCAGCGAAGCAGCCGAACAGCACCCGAAAGCCGATCAACGATGCGGCATTCCACGCCAGGCCGCACATCACAATCGTCACGGTCCCGCCCGCAAGCCCAATGACGAGCAGCCGGCGATGGCCATACAGATCGCCGAGTGTCCCCGCGATGGGCGTGAGCACCGCCATGGTCAACATGAGCCCCGTGATTGCCCAGGTCATCGTTGCCCGAGAGCTACCAAGGTCGTCAGCGATATCGCCCAGCGACACCGTTACGAGTGTCATCAACGAGCCGAACGCCGTAACGGCAAGGAACAACAATGCAAGGAGCACGCGTTGATACGACACATCGGCGGCGTAATCCGCCGGTATCGAGACGCTGGCTGCGTCAGCAGTAGGTGTGACGGGCTGAAGCTACCGACCGCACCCATGCGACATGAAGTCCAGTTCTGTGGAACCCGTCACTTCCAGGCGAAAACCGGCTGTTCGAGTTCATCGACTCGCACCTCGCGACCCTCGACCGCGACCGCTCGGAACTGGTACATGATGGCCCCCGTCGGGGCATGGATCAGATCGCCACCGACGGGAATCTGCACGACCGGACGATCACTCTCAGGGATCGTCACAAATCGGGGCGAGTCCGGCTGGCGAAGCACGTGCAACCCGATCCGGTGGATCGATGCGACCTCACCGGGGTTCGCTACCGGTTCGCGATCAGCAGGCGCCCAAAACACAAACGGCGAGATCACATACCCAGACCGCGTCGGATAGTCGTCAAGGCGACCGAGCAAATGCTCCTCGCCGAGCGGCAGTCCGACCTCTTCATCGGCTTCGCGCATTGCCGCTTGCAGTGCCGTTTCGCCGTCATCGATGCGGCCCCCTGGGAACGCCCATTGCTTGGCGTGCGCGGACAAGCCCGCCCCGCGACGAGTCAGCAGTATCGAAGCTCCGCCGGCAGTGCCGTCAACCCGACCGGTGAGCTCGGCGATGTCAGCTCCCGGAATACCCGACAGATCGTGCATGCGGTCGATCTCGGTCGAATCCTCGCCGTGTAGATCTGGGTCACTGTCGACCACGATCACCGCAATCGCGGCGTGCCTACGTCCGGCAGTGTCGTGAAGGCGAACGTCATGCGCCGCGAGGTTCGACGCAAGTTCGGACCGCAGCTGATCATCGAACTCGACGAACTCTCCCCCACCGGCCATGGTCGTCGACCGTAGGCGATGCGACGAGCACGGCACGCCTCGGACCGAGGTCGCCGCATTCGCCCGGGCGACTGGCGGTGCCCTACATTCACCTCGATACCGCCGGGGCAGCTGGCTCGGGCACCGACAGGAGAGCCATGGCTGACAATCCGACCTACGAGACCCTGCTGTATGAGGTTGAGGGCGGGGTGCTCACGGTCACGCTCAACCGGCCCGACAAACTCAATGCATTCAACCTCGTCATGCGCGACGAACTGATCGATGCAATTGACCACGCCGATGCTGATGACACAGTGCGGGCAATCATCTTCACCGGCGCGGGGCGGGCCTACTGCGCTGGAGCCGACCTGAGCGGTGGCGGCAAGACCTTCGACCGTGATGTCAACGCCGACGGTGCGGTCGTGAACAAGATCCACCGCGATGGCGGCGGACTAGTCAGCCTGCGTCTGTACGAGTGCCTTAAGCCGACAATCGCCGCGGTCAATGGCGCTGCAGTCGGCGTCGGGGTCACGTCCATGCTTCCAATGGACATTCGAATCGCGGGCGAATCTGCTCGCTTCGGTTTCGTATTTGGGCGTCGCGGGATCGTTCCCGAAGCATGCTCGTCGTGGTTCCTGCCTCGGGTGGTGGGCATTAGCCGCGCCGCCGAGTGGTGCTACTCGGGCAAGGTGTTCGACGCCGCCGAAGCACTCGACGGCGGGCTCGTGCGTTCGGTCGTCCCCGACGACCAACTCATGTCGACATGCCGAGCGATCGCCGATGACATCGCGCAGAACACCAGCGCAGTTTCGATCACGTTGACCCGACACATGTTGTGGCGCATGCTCGGCGCCAATCATCCAATGGAGGCCCACAAGATCGATTCGCGTGGGGTGCAGTACATGGGCGCGTCGGCCGATGCCCGTGAAGGCGTCGAGTCCTTTCTCGAGAAACGCGCGCCGGCGTACACCCTGCAGACATCAACTGACATGCCCGACTACTTCCCGTGGTGGGAAGACCCCGAGTTCAGCTGAGTGCGCCATTCGGTTCTGGGCGTCGAAACCCAGTCAGCCGAGACGGTTGGACCTAGCTGATTCACCTGTTGGGAAAAAGACATTGGCGGTTTCCCAAAGCTGCGGATCGACGTGTTTGAGCTGACCAACTGCGTCGGCGAGCGGCACTGCATCGATGTGGTTCGAGTTGATCGCGACCATGTGACCAAACTTGCCCTCGTGGACTGCATCGACGGCCGCGACACCGAACCGCGAGCACAGCACACGATCAAATGCCGTAGGCGTTCCACCGCGTTGGGTGTGCCCAAGGATCGTCACACGCGTTTCGAATCCGGTGCGGTTCTCAATCTCGTGAGCAATCACGTGCGATATACCCCCAAGGCGTTGATGGCCGAAGCGATCGACATCGGGTTCTGGCACCGCGATTGTTCCGGGCATAGGTAGCGCCCCTTCGGCTACGACAACGATCGACGCGTACTTTCCAGCGGCGTGACGCCTGGTGAGCGCCTCGCACACCGTGGCGATGTCGAAGGGCTCCTCTGGGATGAGCGTCATCGTTGCACCGCCGGCCAACCCAGACCACGCGGCGATGTGGCCGACGTGGCGGCCCATTACCTCAACGACGATGATGCGGTCGTGTGACTCGGCGGTGGTGTGCAGCCGGTCGATCGCTTCGGTCGCAATCGCAACCGCGGTGTCGAATCCAAATGTCCGCTCGGTGCCACTGATGTCGTTGTCGATCGTCTTGGGCACGCCAACAACGTTGGCGTGTCCCTCATCGTTGATCCGTTTTGCACACGACAAGGTGCCTTCGCCGCCAATCACGATGAGCGCATCGAGCTGACGATCAGCCATCGTTTCGGCAACACGAGCCGGGCCGTCGTCGCTCATATACGGGTGGTCGCGGCTGGTACCCAGGATCGTCCCGCCCCGCGGAAGGCTCCCTCGAAGTCGTTGCACCGATAGTTGCTCGCCGCGGTTTTCGATGACACCGCGCCAGCCGTCGTGAAATCCAAAGACTTCGCCGCCGAAGTCTCGAAGCTCACGGCGAACAACCGCACGGATCACTGCGTTCAGCCCCGGGCAGTCGCCGCCGCCGGTCAGGACACCGATCCCCATGCCGCCCATCAGACGGCCCGGTTGGTGACCTCGACGAGGTCCACGAGACGGTTCGCGTAGCCCCACTCGTTGTCGTACCAGCCAGCGATCTTGACCGTGTTACCAATCGTGATCGTGAGACCCGAATCGAATGTGCACGAGGCTGGGGAACCAACGATGTCTGCCGAGACCAGCGGGGCATCGGTATAGGCGAGCACCTCGCTGAGCGGGCCGCTTTGCGAAGCCGCCAGGAACGCCGCATTGACTTCTTCGGCCGTTGGGGTGGCACGCACCTGCGCAACGAGGTCGGTGATCGACCCGTTCGGGATCGGCACACGCATGGCGAGTCCGTCGAGCTTGCCTGCTAGGTGTGGAAGGACCAGTCCGATCGCACGAGCTGCGCCTGTCGATGTCGGGACCACGTTTGCTGCAGCGGCTCGAGCCCGACGAAGGTCGCCGTGTGGGCCATCGACGATGTTCTGGTCGCCGGTGTAGGCATGCACCGTTGAGATCACGCCCGACTCGACTCCGAACGCATCGTCGAGCACCTTGACCATTGGGGCCAGGCAGTTCGTGGTGCACGAAGCGTTCGAGATCACCTGCTGGGTTTGGCTGTCGAAGTCTGCATCGTTCACGCCGACGACGAAGGTTGCGTCGCAGTCACCCGATGGCGCAGAAATGATGACTCGCTTGGCGCCGGCTTCGAGATGTTTCGCCGCACCCTCACGCTTGGTGAACACACCCGTGGATTCGATGACCACATCGACGTTGAGGTCAGCCCATGGCAGCGCCGCTGGGTCCCGCTCGCTGAACACAGCGATGTCATCGCCGGCCAAGGCAAGCCCCGATGCGGTGCGTTCGATCTCCCATTCGGGCGAGCCGTGCACGGTGTCGTAGCGAAGCAGGTGAGCGAGCGTGTCGAGGTCGCCCAGGTCGTTGATCGCAACAATGTCTGCGTCGACGCCACGGTCGATGACCGATCGAACAAAGTTGCGGCCGATGCGACCAAATCCGTTGATGGCGATTCGAGTTGTCATGTCTTCTCCGTTTGGTGAGGTGGCTTGAGTGAGGTGGCTTGAGTGAGGGGTCTTGAGTGAAGTGGCTTGGGGGCGGTGGTCTGGGTGGGACGGCTTGGCGGCGGTGTCTTGGGTGGCGTGGCTTGGGGGCGGGAGGATTACGTGTCGTGACCGACGGTCGGCGCCGATGTCGCCTGATCAGCGGATTAGGTTGGCAGTTGGGCTTGGGCGAGCAACCCGGCACCGATGAGCCCGGCGTCGTTGCCGAGCGAAGCAGTTGCGACGAGGTCGGGGTTGTTTGCGTGACTGACCGAGTATCCGTTCAGTCGCAGCCGGGTTGCCTCGGCAATTCGTGGGGCAAGGTGGGTTCGAGCGCCCACGCCACCACTGAACAAAATGCGGTCCGGCGAAAATGTCCAGGTGAGCACGCAGCAGAGCTGGGCCAAATAGTCCGCTTCGAGACCCCATACGTCGGATCGATCGTCAAGCGAGCTGGGTTTGGCGCCCCATCGTTTGTTCATGGCTGGGCCAGCCGCCACGCCTTCGAGGCAATCGCCATGGAACGGGCATGTTCCGGCGAATTCGTCGTCATCGCCGCGTTGCACAGGCATGTGGCCGATCTCAAGGTGATCTCTACCCCGAAACGGCGAGCCGTTGATCACGATGCCGACACCGATGCCGGTGCCAACGGTGACATAGGCGACCGAGTCGTAGCCGATGCCAGCACCACGTTGGTGTTCGGCGACAGCCGCTGCTTCGACATCGGTCTGGATAGCTGCCGGAACGCCAAGCGTCGCCTGCAAGCGAGCGAGCAGCGGTGTGTCCGACCAGTGCGGTTTGGGCGTCGCAGCAATCGACCCGTAGGAAGCCGACGTCGGGTCGACGATCAGCGGACCGAATGACGCAATACCTAAAGCCTGAGGTTCGTGACCGGCGAAGAACTGTTCAATTTGACCAAGCGTTTCGTCAGGGGTGGTCGTTGGTACCCGCACCTCATCGACGACGCCAAGGTCAGAGTCGAAGATCGCGGCACGAAACTTGGTGCCACCTGCTTCGACAGCTGCAATGTGTTGTCCCATAGTTCGTCCCCCCAGACGGTGACGAGGCGTTCGCCATTGCGCTCGCCCGCAAAGGCAGGCCAAAAACGGCTACCTACAAAACTGACAACGTTGTCAGAACGCGTACCGTACCGACGACTTGACAACGTTGTCAAGTCATGACTACATGGAGAGATCTCCTCCTCCCGCCCGGACAATGCCATTGGGACACGTCCCACCCTGAAACACGTCGCCGCTCACGCCAACGTCAGCTTCAAGACCGTGTCTCGCGTGGTCAACAATGAAGGCAGCGTTTCGGCTGCTTTGACGGCACGAGTCGAGCAGGCAATTGCCGACCTTGGCTACCAACGAAACCACAACGCGCACACGCTTCGGCAGTCGGCCGCTCGCGTGGGCACGATCGGCGTCATTCATGCCGACATCACCAATCCATTTGCATCGGCTGTGCACGCATCATTCGAGGCCGAAGCAGCCAAGAACTCGACGCTGCTGCTCAGCGGCTCCGCCAGCGAAAATGCCGACCAGCAAGATCAGCTCGTGCAGGCATTCGTCGCTCGCCAGGTCGACGGATTGGCGATCATCCCAAGCGCTGCAACACCTGGCCCCGCGTTACAACGCGAGCTCGAACGCAAGACACCAATCGTGTTCATCGACCGCAAACCCGGCATCGACGCAGACGTCGTGCTGAGCGATCACCGAACGGGCGCCATGCGAGCGACCGAACACCTACAAAGTCACGGACACCAACGAATCGGGTTTCTCGGCTCCCGCGACTCGACCGTTTCGGTGCAACTCCGCCGAGCCGGATTCGACGATGCAATGCACGCAGTCGATGGCGCTGTTTCGACCGTGCGCACCGATCTGTTGACGGTCGATGCGGCGGTGCATTACGTGATTGAGTTGTTCTCGAACCCTGCTAGCGCGCCCACCGCGCTGTTCGCTGCGCAGAACCTCACCGCGCTCGGCGCAGTGCGAGCATTGCACCACCTGGGCCTGCAGCACCACGTCGCTCTCGTAGCGTTCGACCACCTCGAGATTGCCGACATCGTGCAACCGGGCATAACCACGATCCCGCAAGATGCTCAGGCTCTTGGCTCGCATGCAGCCGAAATGTTGTTCCGACGAATCGACGGAGATCGATCACCCGCTTCGACCCGAACAATCCCGGTCGAGCTCGTCGAGCGCGGGTCAGGCGAAATCCGACCGACGGCCTAATTGCCCGAAACTCAGCGCTGAACCTCAGATCCGAACCCAACCGTGTTCGATCTCGACGTCGGCGGTTTCGTAGCCCGGTTCGCCGGGCAGGACAACCTCGTAAGCGCCGTTCGGGTCGTTGACTCGGACCCGTTGTTCCGGCAAACGTTGCGCCGCCGCGTGCAGCAGAGCAGCCGTGGACTCGTATCGATCGAGGCACGCCAACATGCGATGAGTCACCGACATCAGCGGGAACCTGCCATCTCGAAACCGCTCGATTGCATCGCACGGGCGGATCCAGCGATGTTGCACGACCTCTTCTTCATCATGCATGGCCGTCTGTCCATCTGGCGCGGCCGCGACCATGAAGCGAGTGTCGAATCGACGCGGCGGGCCAAGTGGAGTGATGAAGCGAGCGACCTCGTGTATCGCCGAAAGGTCAATGCGCAGTTCGTTGTCCCGCAGTGCGCGAAGGAAGTTCCCGGCATCGACGTGAACAGCCGACCGCGCTCGTTCGACAGCAGCGAGAGCTGCTCCGTCAACCCCGAGCAACAAACCGGCTTCTTCGAGGGTCTCGCGCAACCCGGCAAGCCACCAGGCCCGGCCATGTTCGACGACTCCGAGCATGGCTGATGCCGTCGGGTCATCAAGGCCCTCGACGACGTCATCGATGTCGCTTTGGTCGTCGACGTCAACTCGTCCCCCGGGGAACACCCACGCACTCGGTCCGAACACGGCGCGTGCGGTTCGTTGCACCATCAACACCTCGAGATCGGGCCGATCGGCAACGATCATGACCGTGCTGGCGTGGCGGATCTCGACCGAACCAGGGTCGTCGACCGACGACTGGTGCGCGTACTGGTGGCTTGGTCCCGACACGACGGCGAACCTACCGCTCTGGCTTCGAAACTCGCATCGACGCAGACCCGATGATGCGTCTGTCCAATCGCCAGAGCACAGGTGCGGCCGGATCGTGTCGGTCTAGCCTCGGCACATGAATGACGTCATCTCGCTGCTCAAGTCGCATCGGTCGATTCGCAAGTTCACCGATCAGCCGATCGACGACGACACCATCGCCGAGATCATGACCGCCGGGTTCGCAGCCGCGACGTCGTCCAACATGCAAGCAGCAACGGTCATTCGGGTCCGGTCGACAGACAAGCGCGAAGCCATCGCCTCTCTCGCTGGTCCCCAGCCGTATGTGGCCAGCTCAGCTGCGTTCTTCGTGTGGTGCGCTGACCTAGCCCGAAGCGCATCGGTGGTCTCTACAGACCGTGTCGAACCAGCCACTGACATGGCCGAGCACCACATACGGGCCTGTGTCGATGTGGCGCTCGCCGCCCAGAACGCGGCGATCGCAGCCGAATCGCTGGGTCTGGGCATTTGCTACATCGGTGGCATTCGCAATGACCCCCAGCAGGTCTGCGAACTGCTTGACATTCCCGACAGGGTCTATCCGCTCTTCGGTTTCTGCATCGGCTGGCCAGACCAAGATCCCGACGTCAAGCCTCGACTGCCACTGAGTGTCACGCTCAAAGACGACAGCTACGACACTTCATGCGATGCTGGCGGAATTGCCGCCTATGACGAGCAGATGCGCGAGTACTACCGGACCCGCACCGGCGGTACCAAAGACACATCGTGGACCGAGGACATGGGTGCACTTCTCAGTCGCGAAACCCGGCCGCACATTCGTGAGTTTCTGCATGCTCGCGGCATCGACAAGCGCTAACCCACTTCGGTAGCTGCATTGCCTCGGCACTAGCGTCGAGATATGGAACTGAAGGACCGCGTTGCAGTGATCACCGGCGGCACCGGCGGAATCGGAATTGCGATGGCTAAAGCATTTCTGGACGAGGGGGCGCGCCGCGTCGTCATCTCAGATCTCGACTCGGCCCGTGTTGCTGAGGTCGCCGCCGAGCTTGGGTGTGTCGGCTTGGTATGCGACGTCACCGACGAGGCACAGGTCAACGCACTCGTCGAGTTGATACTCGAAACCCACGGACCGATCGACCTGTTTTGCAGCAACGCCGGATCAATCGCCGAAGGTGTGCTGACCGATGCGCCGAACGACATGTGGCAACAGCAATGGGAGCTGCATGTCATGGCTCACCTCTATGCGGCCCGAGCCGTGCTGCCCTCGATGATCGCTAACGGCGGCGGCTACCTGCTCAATACCGCATCGGCTGCTGGGCTGCTCGCTGCAATCGGAAGCGGCCCCTACACCGTGTCTAAGGCCGCTGCGATCAAGCTGGCCGAGTTCCTCGCCATCACCCACGGCGACGATGGCATCAAAGTGTCAGTACTTTGCCCGCAGGGCGTCAACACCGCAATGGCCCCACAGAGTCTCGGTGACGGCGCGACCGACGGGATCATCGAAGCCAGCGAACTGGCCGCGGTGGTCCTCGATGCGTTGCGTGATGAGCGGTTTCACGTACTGCCACACCCAGAGGTTGGCGAGTACATCAAGCGCAAGGCCGACGACACTGATCGTTGGCTCAAGGGCATGCGCCGGCTCCGGTCACGCGCTGCGCGCTAGGCCCGCAGTTCGAGCGGGGCCCGCAGTTCGCGCTAGGCCCGCAGTTTGCGCGGGGCCCGCCATGCAGGTGACGGCGTCGGTCAGGCTTCGGGACCTTGCAGGCCAATGCGGTGGCCGAACGGGTCGGTGAACCAGGCGTTGCGAAAGGCTCGTTCGTTTGCGGGCGCACGATTGATCACTGCCCCAGCTTCGATCGCTGCGTCGTAGGTCGCGTCGACATCGTCGACCCAGAAGATCAGTGCCACCGTGCTCGCACCAGCGGTCAGCGGACCCACCGCGCCAACCTCGGGAAACTCATCTGACAGGTACAAGCGGCTATCGCCAATGCTCAGACTGATATGACCAAGGCGTCCGTCGTCCATGTCATAGCGCTCACCTGCAATTGGTTCGGCAGCGAAGACTTCGACGTAGAAATCGATAGCTGCTTGGCCGTCATGCACCGCCAAATACGCAGTAACCGATGGTTGTGATGCGGATGACTCGCTCATGATCGACAACTCATGGCTCAGTACTAGCGCATAACTGGCTGTCCTCGGGTGTTGCGGTGTTTCCGAGGTGCGCGAGACTCGACCCATGCCGGGACCGTTGGATGGAATCAAGATCGTTGACCTAACCCAGATCGTCGCCGGACCGGTGTGCACCATGTTGCTCGCCGAGCAGGGGGCCGAGGTCACCAAGGTGGAGTTCCCCGGCGGCGACATCCTTCGTCAAAACGTGCGGTTCAGCAAGGGGGGCATGAACGCGCTCACGATGAACTGCAACCGTGGCAAGAAGAGCATCGCGATCGACATGACGACTACCGACGGGGTCGACATCGTCAAGCGCCTTGCCGCCGACGCGGACGTGTTCGTGCAGAACTTCCGGGCTGGCGCGGTTGAACGGCTCGGGATCACACACGACGAACTGCGGTCGGTGAACCCTCGCCTGATCACCGTCTGGATGGCCGGCTACGGCCAGACCGGCCCAATGGCCGAGGTACCCGTGTTTGATCCGGTCATTCAGGCGGTATCAGGACACTGCGCAGTCCAGGTCAACCCTGCGATCCCATTCCCCGATGTGCATCGCACCATCGTCGTAGACAAAGCGACCGCGCTCAGCGCCGCCCAGGCGATTACGGCCGCGCTTTTCGCGAGAGAACGAAGCGGCGAGGGCCAACACATCGAGGTCAACATGCTCGACACCGCATTGTTCTTCTTTTGGCCTGACGGCGCCATGGCCGACACCTTGATCGACGACGACGTCGGACCAGGCGTGGCGCTGTATCAAACCATGAAGTTGACCGACTGCGCCGATGCCAAGCTCGTCTACTACGTGTTGAACGAGCGTCATTTTGCTGGCCTTCTTCGCACCATCGGCGAAGCCGAGATGTCCACCGACCCGACCTTCATAACCGCAGCAGGACGAGCCGAGCCTGGTGTCGCCGAACGTCTGGCGACCGCAATCAGCGAAGGGTTCGCACGCATGCAACGCGACGACGCGGTCGCTGGCCTGATCGCAAACGACGTGCCAGTCGGACCGGTGCTCGAACGCCACGAACTCCACACGTACCCGCAAACGATCCACAACCAGACCCTGCACGAGTGGAAGCATCCATCCGCGGGGAGCGTGCGCCAGCCGCGCACCCCAGCAACGTTCTCGGCCACGCCAACTACCCCGCAATGGTCTGTGCCTGAGCTCAATCAACACGCCGAAGTCGTGCTGGCCGAAGCGGGCTACTCACCCGACGAAATTGCATCACTGCGCATGTCCAAAGTCGTTGGGGCAACGAGTTGAGGTGGCCAAACAATCAGCCAGCGAATTCCTGCTGACTGAGCAACGCCGCGCCAAGGGCACCGGCAGATTCGGCCGCCTGTGCAGCGACGACCGGAATCGGTGGACGCTGATCGCCGCCCACGATCAGGCCGCGTAGTTGTGTCTGGACGTCTGCGCCGAACAGATCCCACGCACGTACCAGTCCTCCCCCAATCACGATCAACGCTGGGTCCAAAATCGCTACACATATCGACAATCCGCGGGCTACCCACAGGGCGAATTCGGCGATGACCGCAACGGCATCGACATCGCCGTTCTGCGCTGCAGCGGTGACGTGTTCTCCGACAATCTCGCTGGCTTGCACCGGAGCGGTCGCCCATCGCCCCGCAGCGATTGCCTGCTGGGCGAGGTGACGTAAACCAGCGCCTGAGGCGTACCGCTCCCAGCAGCCATGGAGACCGCACGGACACACCGGCCCATCGGGGTCGACCAAGATATGACCTGGCTCACCGGCGAAGCCGGCCCCTCCTCGAGCGACACGTCCATCGACGATGACCGCTCCACCGATGCCTGTGCCCAGGGTGACGAGTAGTACGTTGTCGACTCCCTGAGCGGAGCCTCGATCGTGTTCGGCACGAGCAGCACAGTTCGCGTCGTTGTCCACCACCACCGCCATTTTGATTCGCGGCTCGAGCTCGCTTCGCACATCAAGCCCGTCGGCTTCGATCAAATTGGGCGCCCGTCTGATCCGGCCGTCGATTCCGACAAGACCGGCGATTCCGATGCCCGTTCCGGCGACGGTCATATCGCCCGCCTGCTCAGACAGAAATGCGACCGCTGCCGAAGCTGCCGTTACCACTGCGCTACCGGTTGGCGGAGTTGGTTGCAGGTGACGAGCGATCTCGGCTCCGTCGGGCCCAACCAGCAGGGACAGCATCTTGGTGCCGCCAACATCAATACCGATGTGGGCAACAGATTCTCGAGGAACGTTCACCCCGCAAGGTTCGTCGCCAACAACCAAACCCGCAACCCCGACACTCGTGGTGCGCCAGACTTCGGCGGATCTATCGCCGACTCGGGTACGTCGAGACTGATCGCTTCGTACACGAAAGTCACCCCAGTGTGGAGTTGATCAGCATGTGTCGTTCTCTGGCGTAGCCGATCTCTCGCGTAGCCAGGCGCTTTCGGGATGGATCAGTTCGCATCGACGATCGCCTTCCACACCACCTGGGGAGTACACGGGATGTCGATGTGGTCGATGCCAAGGTGCGACAGCGCATCGATCACCGCGTTGTGCACCGCTGGAGTCGCGCCGATTGGACCCGACTCGCCGACGGCCTTGTAGCCACACACATTCACCGACGACGCCACAGTTTGGGGAACCAGGTCGAACTGGCACATCTGGTCGATCGTGGCGATCTGATAGTCAAGGAATGTGGCCCGAAGCGGATTGCCGTCGTCGTCGAAGTCGCTGATCTCGCCGAGCACTTGTGCCACACCCAGCGCTATGCCGCCGTGCAGTTGGGCGTCGACGACCGCTTCGTCGACCCGTACCCCCGCGTCGTCGGCGGCCACGAACGACCGCAATGTGCATTCGCCGGTGCGGGTGTCAACCTCGACGGCGGCGACATGACAACCCGAGGGGAAGACATCGCGCCCGAGCGGGTCGTACGTGTAGTCGCATGACAGTTCGTTCTCAACATCGGCTCGTGTCGCAACTTCGCTGGCGATATCCACCCAACTCAGCGTGCGGCTAGGTGTTCCAACAACGTGAAACGCGCCGCGCTCGCGATCGAGACATACGTCAGCCGCAGCGGCTTCGAACATGTCTGCCGCAACTGAGATGGCCCTGCCGACTACTTCACCGGCCGCGACATGCACCGCCATCCCCGCTGTCTGAAGCGAACGAGATCCAATGGCACCAATGCCGTTGTCGATCAGATCAGTCACGCCTTCGATCACCGTGATGCGAGACGGGTCGATACCAAGTTCGTCGCCCGCAATCGCCGCCCACGTGGTTGCGTGCCCTTGGCCCTGGTCGGTCGTGCCTGTGATGACCGTGGCAGCTCCGTCTGCTTCGATTCGCACGATTGCCTGTTCAGTACTGCCGCCGTTGGTGCGATGCACATAGTTTGCAATCCCGATACCGAGCTGGGTTTCATCGCCGCGATCTCGCCGGCTTTGCTGTTCGGTGCGAAGTTCGCCATACGAAGCCCGGTCAATCGCCGCCGACATCGCAGCGGGATAGTCGGCTTCGTCGTACACCGAACCGGTTGGCGTGGTGAACGGCATGGACTCGGGCTGAATCATGTTGCGAGCACGCATCTCAACCGGGTCGAGGCCACAACGGACCGCGAACATGTCGATCGCTCGCTCGAGAGCGGCGATGATCGGCGAACGCCCGGCCCCTCGAAGCGCAGAAACCGGTGGACGGTTCGTAACCGCGACGGTGGACGAGAACTCGACGTGCGCGATGTCGTACACGCCGTTGGCGACCGAACGACTCCAGGCATGAGGCAGACCGGCACCGCTGCTCGGATACGCCCCCGCCTCTTTGAGTATCTCTGCTCTGATGGCATGCAACCGGCCAGATTGGTCACCGGCGAGCACGATGCGAACGTCTTCAGCCCGACCTTGGGGCGCTCCGGTGAGGTTCTCGGTTCGCGATTCGATCCACCGGACCGGTCGGCCGACTCGGCGGGCCAGTTCTGGGATCAGTTGTTCCTCGGGACCGGGTGCTCCTTTGCCGCCGAAACCACCGCCCACATCGGGGCCAGCAACAACATGGATCTGTGAGAGTTCGAGGTCATAAATCGGAGCGATGCGCTTTCGAAACGAGTGTGGAGTCTGCGTGCTCAGCCAGACATGCAGATCGTCGGCACCATCCCAAACCGCGACGGCTCCTCGGCACTCGATGGGTGCGGCGAGTTGGCGGGGGTTGCGGAACCACTGGTCAACGACGATGTCGGCTTCGAATTGTGCCGGGTCGTGCGCACCGTCGACGTGAGCCATGGCATCGTCGAGCACCACGTTGGTCGGCGGGTCGTCGACCAACGCGACCGAGCGGCCGTTGCGGCGCGCCAGTGATTCGTCGTCGAACAGCAACGTCTCGCCACTGATCGATGCCGCGACGGTCGACACGACCGGAAGCGGTTCGTAGTCGATGATGACCTGCTCGCCAGCTTCGACCGCTTGCGTCACCGTCTCGGCAACAATGGCAACAACCGGTTCACCTACGTAGCGGACCTTTTTCTCCGCCAACAGCGGCTGCGCGAAGCGAGCCGAGACAGCCTCGCTATAAGCCCGGGTCGGCCAGGCCGTGTTGGTGGCCCCGTCGAGCACCAACAACACACCGGGCATGGTTTGGGCATGCGAGACGTCGACCCCGATCGCCGCATGCGCCATCTGCGATCGAACGAATACCGCATGTGCCGCGCCATCGACGAGATCGTCGCGGAGGTCGCCAAGGTAGGTCGCATCGCCTTGGAGCAGACGGGAGTGATTCGACATCTGGACACGCTACGCGTCGGCGCTCAACCGTCCGGCCGATATTTATCGACGCCCCGCAGATCTCCCCTGCCGCCGATCCACGTAAAAAGTTCTCTGCATCTGTCCACCTACCGATGAGTCGTTCGTCGAAGATGTGCGACGATGACACAACGTCACCGCGATGACCCCGAAGGAACCACCATGAAGTACGCACTATTGCTCTACTCCGACGAAGCAACCGAACCTGACATGACCGGACCGAACGCCGCCGATGAGCTCGCTCCGTGGATGGCATTCGGCGAAGCGCTGATGCAGGCCGGGGCCATGCTCGGTGGCGACGCGCTCCAACCGGTTGCGACAGCCACCTCAGTGCAGGTTCGCGACGGCAAAACCATCACCTCCGATGGTCCGTTCGCCGAAACGAAAGAAGCCCTCGGCGGTTTCTACCTCATCGAGGCAGCCGACCTGGACGAAGCAACCGCATGGGCGGCGAAAGTCCCGAGCGCGGTGCGAGGCACCGTCGAGATCCGCCCCATCATGAGCTTTGACTGACGTCGGCCACCACCGGCTACCAGTCTGACGACTCGACACCCGCCACATGACTGCAGCCGTTGTGTCAGCGATCGACGTCGCCTTTCGTTCCGACTGGGCGACGTTGGTTGCGACACTTCGGCGCGACCTTCGCGATCTCGATCTCGCCGAAGAGGCCGCGCAGGAAGCGTTCGCCGCAGCAACGCAAACCTGGCGACGCGACGGCGTCCCCCGCAAACCTGCCGCGTGGCTGCTGACGACCGCTCGCCGCAAAGCACTCGACAAGATCCGACGCGACAGTCGATTCGCGGACCGGGTGCCGGCCCTGATCCAGATGGTCGAGACCACCGTCGAGTTGAACGTCGATACCCGCGCAATCGCCGATGATCGTCTCGCGATGATCTTTGGCTGCTGTCATCCATCGCTCGCTCCCGAAGCTCAGGTTGCGCTCACGCTTCGGTACGTGGCGGGCCTGACGACCGCGCAGATTGCTCGAGCCTTTCTCGTTCCCGAAGCCACGATGGCCAAGCGGCTGGTGCGAGCGAAACACAAGATCAGGGGTGCCGGGGTTCCGTTTGCAATCCCTGAAGTCGATGATCTCGCTGAGCGGGTCGACGCAGTATGTGCTGTCGCATTCGCGATTTACACCGAAGGTCATACCGCAACCGACGCACGCCGCCTCGTGCGGGGAACGCTCTGTGACGAAGCGATCTTCATTGCCGAAACGCTCGTATCGCTTCTGCCCGACGATCCCGAGGTTGCGGGTCTCGCTGCATTGTTGCTGTTGACCGATTCGCGTCGGGCGGCGCGAATCGACGATCAGGGTCAGCTCATGTTGTTGGCAGATCAGGATCGGTCACTATGGAGTCGACCAAAGATCCTCGCCGGCGCCGGTCACCTCAATCGCCATTCACTGCATGCGCCATGGACTCGGTTCCGGCTGATGGCAGCGATCGCCGCCGTGCACGCGGTCGCGCCGAATTGGCAGGCAACCGAGTGGGCAACGATCGTGAACTTCTACGACGCGCTAGCGAGCCACAGCGATGACCCGGTCATACGGCTCAATCGAGCGGCAGCTATCGCGGAACGAGACGGCCCACAGGCGGGTCTTGCGGCGCTCGATGCGATCAGCGATGACGCACTCGACAGCTACCACTATCTGCACGTGACCCGAGCCGTGCTGTTGCAACGAACCGGCCAGACTGCGGGCGCCATCGAGGCCTTTCGTCGTGCTTCGCAGGTCTGCACGAACGAGACCGAGTCTGCGTGGATCCACGCCCAGCTCGATGATTTGGTGAGTTGAGTTCAGCGGGTCCGCGTGGCCTCAAGGGCCTGGCTCAAGTCAGCCCATAGGTCATCGACGTCCTCGCAGCCGACAGAGAAACGGATCAACGTTGGCGGAATGGTCTCTTGGCCAGCGACCGCAGCCCGTCGTTCCATCGTCGATTCGACCCCGCCCAGACTGGTCGCATGGTTGATGATCTGAGCTTGCTCGCAGACTGCGGTAGCGCGGCCTGCGCTTCCGGTCACCTCGAACGACATCATTGCTCCCCAGCCGACCATGAACTTCGCCGCGTTCGCGTGCGTGTCATGGCTCGGCAATCCGGGGAACCGCACACGGGCGACATCGCTGCATTCGTCGAGGCGGTGGGCAAGTTCGGTCGCGTTCGCCTGGGCCTTGTCCATGCGTAGCGCCAAGGTTCGGGCACCTCGGGTTGCAAGAAACGCTTCGAGCGCGCCGATCGTCCCGCCGTGCAGCAGGCGGCGTTCGGTGAACTCATCGAACAGTGCGTCGTCACGCACGATCAACAGGCCAGCGAGCAGATCGCTGTGCCCGCCAATGAACTTGGTTGCCGAGTGCATAACGATGTCGGCACCCAGATCCAGAGGACGCTGCACCATCGGGGTCGCAAACGTGCTGTCGACGGCGATGAGTGTTCCGGTCCGACGATTTGCGCCGCAGATCGCCGGCAGGTCGGCCACCGTCATCAACGGATTCTCGGGCGTTTCGAGCCACAACAAGTCGGCTGTTTGAGCAGCCGAGATCCACGCTGCGGTGTTGTCGAGTTCGATGCGTTGAATGTTCCACCGGCCTTGAGCTTCGGCTTCGAGCGCCAGGCCCTTTACTCCGTGGTAGGGATCGACGGGCAATGCCAGCGTGGCCCCAGCAGGAAGCCGGTTGAGTACTGCCGCGGCGGCAGCCATACCCGACGAGAAAGCGAGCGCCCGACCAGCTTCGAGCCGACCCATCAGCAGCTCCAGCGCTTCGCTGGTTTCGGTACCTTTCGCGCGGCTGTAGTCGCGGTCGGCTGGTAGGTAGAAGTTCGAGGCCAGCTGCGGTGCGACATTCAACGGCTCACCCGGCTGACGATTGCGGGCTCCACTAATCAGCCACGTCTCAGGCTGCATCACAGCGGCGTCGGTGGAAACGGTCGGCAGCGTGGTCATCGCTGCCGACCGTACCGGTGATCAGGCGTGGCCGACAGCCGACGTTGACGCCCCTTTGGGGCGGGCCCGCCGAACAAGCGAGCGGCCGAGATCACGAAGCCATTCAATGAACAGGTAGTAGTACGGGAAGCTGAGCACGACCAGCAATGTGCTGCTCAGCAGGCCAAAGATGATGGTGAAAGCAAGCGACTCCCAGAACGGGTCGGTCAATGCGAGCGGAAGCAGACCAGCCACCGTGGTGAGCGTTGTGGCAATGAGCGGCCTGAAACGTCGACGAATTGCGGTTTCGATTGCCGTCACCCGGTCGGCTCCCGCTCGGCGCTCTTGGTTCGCGAAATCGGTCAACAAAATCGTGTTGTTGACGGCAATGCCGATCAATCCAATCAAACCGAGCATGACAAAGAAGCTGATCGGATGGCCGGTAAGCCACAGACCACCGAACACGCCGAAGAAGCTGAACGGAATAGCCAAGAATACGAGCAACGGTTGCAACAGCGACCGGAACTGGATCATGAGCAGTAGGAACATCAAGATCAGTGCCACGCCGAATGCGGCGACAGTCGAACCGAACGATTCTTCGTTCTCGGTTTCCTGGCCGAAGTCGAATCCGAGCGTGTCGGCGGGCAACCCACGTGCCGCGAGGGTGTCGGCGCCGAATTGGTCCTTGATCCGGTCCTCGGTCACGCTGAGCAACGTTGTCGTGTCGTCGTCGTCGAACTGAGCCAGAACTTCGACGTATCGGCGTCCGTCTACGCGAGCGACGATGTCGGCCAGGTCGAGCTGGGTCTCGACAACAGTGAACGTTGTTCCATCGCTTCGCTCGAACGTCGCCGACTCGAGATCAGCCTGGATGTCTTGGGCGAGCGCCAGCACGCTGGCGGTGTCAGCGTCAGAGCCAAAGATTTGCAGGCTGAACGGGAATTCTGATTCGGGTGGACCGTTTGACAGCACTCCAACCGTCACCCGAGCACCGTCGACATCTTCGACGACCGCTTCGATCTGTTCGACGATCTCGTGCGATGTTGGTTCGCGAGAGCCGAGGTCCACCAGCGTCAGCTGACCGCCAGCTGATCGGGAGTTTCCGAAGTAGACATAGTTGCGGTCAATGAACTCACCGGCTTCGGCTTCGATGATCTCGTTGACCTCGTTGACCTTGACGGTTGCCTGTTCGATGGTTGTGCCGGGATCGAACTCAAATTCGATCGAGATCTCGTTGCTGTCGGACTGGGCGGGGAAAATGTTGAAGCCGACCTGTCCGGCGATCTGCAGGCCGGCAAAGGTCAGAAGCAGACTCAACGCCACGCCTGCTGCGGCGAACAGTCGCCCAAGACCCTTGCGCCGGTTCAGCATGGCTGGCAAAGCTGCAACGCCGCGGGCAACGCGTGCCTCGATGGCCGACAGAAGGCCGGGGCGAGGGTCGCTGCCGAGCAGCAGCACCCTGGTTGCGGTCGGGATGAACAGCAGCGACAAGATGAGCGACAGGATCAGTCCGAGGATGACGGTGATGGGCAGCTGACGGATGAAGTCACCGAGGACGCCTGATACGAAGAGCATTGGAGCAAACACCAACACGGTTGTAAGCGTGCCGGACACACTTGCTGCACCGACCCGGCCGATGGCCCGCCGGATCACCTCGATCGGAGTCCTGCCCTCTTCTCTAAACGCATCGATTGCTTCGACGATGACGATTGCGTCGTCAACGAACAGGCCGAGGGTGAGGATCAATCCGAACAGTGAGATCGTGTTCAGCGAGATACCGGCGACCCAGAGGACGATCATTGCGACAGCCATGACGGTCACGATGAACAGTGCGGTGATGAGCGAGGCTCGCCAGCTGATCAACAACAAGCTGACGACAGCAACAGCGACAATGCCGGTGAACACGTTGCGCAGTAGCGACGAGATCTGACCTCGGATTTGGGTCGCCTGTTCAAACGACACCTCAGCGGTAAACCCTTCGGGCATGTCAATGCCTTCGAGAGCACGGGTTGCGGCAGCATCGATCCCGATCGCGTCGACACCTTCGGCGGCTGCAACACCAATCGACACGGCCGGCAAGAGCGGGCCGCTATCGAGTGATAGTTCGTTGAAGTTCTGCTGAATGGTGATCTCCGAGCCGGTGTTCGGATCGGTCCCACTGACGAGCAGATCGAGAACGACCGCTCGTTCGATGTCGCGATCGGCCGCCAGAGCTTCGACGACGGGCGCTGCGGCGGCCTCGAGTTCGGCCGGTGTTGCTCCGAGCGGACCTTGGACTGCGGCAAGCAGCGCGTACTCGTTGAACAGCAGCGCAGCATCGACTTCGAGGACGTCGAATGCGACCGCATCGGGAAGCCCGATATCGGCGAACGCGTCGACGAGCAGCCGCGCCCCGTAGGCCGACGTCAACGAACTGTCGAGCTCGGCAACGAACGTGAATCCGTTGTCAGATGCCCAGGTGCTGATGCTTTCGACCTCTGGGAGCCCCTCAACAGCGGCGATCATCGGCTGGATCACGTCCGCGTCGACGGCCTCTCGGTCGTCGACGAGGTAGTCGCCTTGAGCGAGAGCGATTGGTACGTCAACGCTTGGGAAACCGTTGCGCGGCAACACAGCGACGAACATGACCGCTCCGACGATCAACAACACCGCCCACAGCCCGAGGGTTTGGCGTGGCCGCTTGGCAAAGAAACTCACGAATGAGGTCAACATAGAGGCGCCTCCAAGACGCGTTGAGACTGGACCGAGGTGCCGGTTAGGACCAGCGAAATTCCGAGTGGCAGGCGGCTCAGTGAAGTTTGAGCGGCAGCGTTTCGAGACCGCGCAGATTGATACGACCATTCCATTGAGGTTCGGCGGCGACTGTCGCATTCGGAAACCGCCCAATGAACGTTGCAAGCGCGACCTGCGCTTCGAGCTTGGCGAGCGATGCGCCCAAGCAATAGTGCGCACCAGATCCGAACGAGACATGCTGGCCGGCATCGGCTCGGGTCAGGTCGAGTTGGTCTGCGTTTTCGCCGAACTTGTGTGGGTCACGATTGGCCGACGAGAGCACGGCGAGCACAAACGAACGTTCGGGAATCATCGTTTCGCCAAATTCGATGTCCTTGGTCGCGACCCGCCGCGACATCTGCACCGGGCTGACGTAGCGAAGCAGTTCATCGACGGCATTTGCCCCCACTGACGAATCAGTACGCCACAGTTCGTGTTGTTCGGGGTTGCGAAGCAGTTCATACAGCCCCGTGCCGATCAAGTTGACCGTCGTTTCGTGTCCGGCGATGAACAACAGCGAGACCTGAGCAGACAGTTCTTTGGTGCTCAATCGATCGCCGTCTTCTTCGGCCTCGATCAGTCGCGTCAGCAGGTCATCAGCGGGGTTGGATCGTTTCCAGGTAATGACATCGGCGATGTGCTTGTCCATTTTGATGCTCGCCGTCATCGCATCGGCGATTTCGTCGTCGGTCAGGATCGGGTCAAGGGTCTTGACGATTGCTCCGCTCCATGCCTTGATCTTCTCTTTGTCGGCGTCTGGCATGCCAAGCATGAGATTGATGACGTCGAACGGAAGCGTGAATGCCAGGCGATCAACGACATCAGCGGTCCCGTCGGCTTCCATCTCGTCGAGCGAGACGTCGACCAACTGTTGCACCTGCGGGCGAAGCGCTTCGATCGACCGAGGCGTGAAAGCTTTGGTCACCAGCCGTCGCAGACGGGTGTGGTCTGGCGGATCAGTGCTGAGCATGGACTTGTCCGGCTCGAACTCAACGCCCTCAGCGGCGGCTGCGGCCATGAACTGTTCGGCGCGTTCAGAACCAATGGTGTCAGAATTCTCGTCCTCGACACTGAGCGATGGGTCACGCAGCAGTTTGAAGCAGTCGTCGTAGCTGAACAGACCCCAGCGATCAAAGATCCGATGGACCGGCTCAGCTGTCCGGATCTCAGCCTGATGGCTATACGGATCGTCGAGGTAACCCGGTTGCAGCGGATTGAAGAACACCGGTTGAGGATCGCTGGTCGTCATGTGCCAACTCTAGGGACTTGGTGCGATCACAAGCTGTGCAGAACGTCACTCACGTGTTGCCAGATCCTCGATCAGGCGGGAAAACTCGATCAGGCTGGAAAAGGAGTCACGGTTGATCGGCGCGACGCCAAGCTTGGCTTTCCAGCCTGCGGACCGCTGACACTCATGACGTCAAACGACGAGGCTCTCAACGAGCGCGCCCGCCGATTTCGCAATGATCATGACTGCGGCCAGACTTGAGCCATCGACCGGCAGGCCACACGTTGAACGAACTCCTCATCACCCCCACCGAGTCGCCGCTTGGTGCAACCGTTCATGGGTTCGGTGAAGCGGTCGCCGGAGCAGCCAGTCTGGTGGGCGTCGCCGAACGAGTTCTGGCTGCGGTCGAGCGCTACTCATTGCTGATCGTGCCGGCGTTCGGCAGCGGCGACTCGCTCCTCGATGCCGTTACCCACATGCTCGGCTCCACCGGGCCAACCCGCCCTCATTCGACGATCACCGCGATCGGTTGCGCGACCCAGAACTGGCACGTTGACGAGTCATTCATGGCGACGATTCCCCGACTGACCGTGATGGCCGCAATCGACGCACCCAATGCGGGTGGACAGACCGCGTTCGCTGACATGGCAACGGCGTGGAATCTGCTTCCTCCCGAGGAACAGGCGCTACTTGCGAACGCAGTCGCGGTTCATCAACACGGCGATCACAGACCGGTCGAACACCGAATGATGCAGGTCGGAACTGACGGCACTCGCTCGCTGCTGGTTGGTGCCCACGCAGACCACATCGTCGACTGGCCGGTTGACGAGGGCCGACAGAAGCTCGCCGAACTGGCAGCGACCCTGACCGTGCACGACATCGTCCATGAGCATCGCTGGCTGCAAGGCGATCTGGTCATATGGAACAACCGAACGGTCATGCACCGACACTTGCCGTGGGACCACGCGAATCAGACCCGAACGATGCGCCGAACGCTCATCAGATAACTCGCTGACCGGCAGGTTAGTGGTCCGCAGAGTTAGTGGTCAGCTGAGTCAGTGGTCAGCTGAGGGACGGGTCAGGGGAGTTCGATTCGATATACCCGGGCGGCGGTGTCATGAAACATCGCCTGCTGTTCGGCTGGCGAGTATCGATCCGCAAGAATCTGAAACGTGTTCCACAACACCGGGTACGGCAGCGTCTGACGGTCGACCGGATAGTTCGATTCGAACATGCAGCGATCAGGCCCAAACGCGTCGATCGCGCGGTGCACGATGTCGTGCCAGTGATCGGCTACCTGTTCTGAAGAGGGTGGGGCATCGAGGTCAGCCCAGCCCATACCGAAGTAGTGATCCATGCCGATGCCACCCACTTTGAGCATGACGTTCGGACACCTCGCCACCTCGGACATGCCGGTGCGCCATACATCGAGCATGTGTTCTCGTTCCGATGCGTGGGGACCAATGCCGAGCGGGCCACCGAGGTGGTTCAACACGATGACCGTCTGCGGGACCGCTAGCGCCATCTCGGCCAACTCGGCGAGCTGGTCGAAGTACAACCAAGCATCGAAGGTGAACCCCATCTGGCCGACCGTGGCCACACCCGACCTGAACATCGGATCTGCCATGAGCGACTCGGTGGGATCGACATGTCCGTTCGGCACATCGCCGTGGGGGCTCCAGTTCGTGCCGTGACGAACGCCGCGGAACAAGCCCTCGCCTGCTTGGTCGTGGGCGACGAGCGCCATGTCGACCGCGGCGCCTGACGTCAGATCAACGTGCCCCACGATCGCGCCGATCGCGGTGCCGTCAGATTCGCCAGCATTGACGGATTGCGCAACGCGGGCCTCTCGCACGACAAAATTGGTCTCTCCGACCGAACGCATAGCCGGCGGGCCCTCATCAAACCAGGCGGCGCCGCATTCGACGAACACGCTGTGCGTCACGTTGTGGGACCCACGAGTGTCGGCCAACAGCTCTTTGGCCGCATACACGTCGCCGTGTCTACGCCACAGATGATGATGTGCATCGATGATCGCCCGGTCAGGATCGATCGGGTCCTCGATCCGCTGAGCGAACCACTTGGGCCGTGCATTCGATGCCATGGCCAAACGGTATAGGTCCAGGTCGAAGTGCCCCGATAGTGTCCGGCCATGACGACAGGACCCCGATGAAGTCCCGCGTCATCCTGGCAACCATTGTCTTGGTCGCCGTGCTGATCGGCGCCAATTTCACCGCGATCAAGTTCGCACTCGACCACACCACTCCCCTGCTGCTTGCCGGGTTGCGCACCGTCATTGGCGGGAGCTTCCTGCTACTGCTCGCCCGTCTGCGGGGCGAGTCATTTCCTCGCAAGCGCACGGACCTCGTCAACATTGCGATCGTGTCGCTGTCGATCACAACCATCTCAAGCGGTCTGCTCGTCATGGGAATCAGCCGGGTTCCCGCTGGAGTCGCATCGCTGATTGCCAGCACCATGCCGTTGTTCACCGCGTTGCTCTCGCTGCTCATGTTGCGGGCAAAAGTCAACCGGCTCGGAGCGATTGGACTTGCAGTCGGGTTCGTCGGAACGATTGTGCTGGCATCGCCCTCACTCGCCGGAAGCACCGCCGTCGTCGGCATCGCCATGCTGCTGGTCTCAGCCCTTGCGTGGGCGTTCGGCAATGTGTGGATGAAGTTCCGCGACCTGTCCGCAGTCAGCCCGATCATGTTGGTCGGCACCCAGCTCTACTTGTCTGCGGCGGTTCTCATTCCGGTCGCGCTTGTTGTTGAAGGAACGGCCGACACCGACTGGTCCGTTGGGCTATTCGGCCCGCTTCTGTATGCCGCGATTCCGGCCAACGCTGTGACTTTTGCGCTCCTCGCAACCGTCGCTCAACGCGCAACACCGACCCAGGCAGCCGCCAGCGCCTACCTGATTCCGGTATTCGGTGTGTTCTTTAGCTGGCTTATCCGAGACGAACGCCTCGGCGTGGTCGAAGTCGTCGGGGGCGCGCTCGTCGTCGGCGGCGTCTATCTGCTCGTCACATCGACAGCGCGACAGGCGGCGGCGCTGGCAAGCTGACCGGATGTCGCTGCTTACCGACCTGACGGTGGTCGAGATTGCCGGGTCCGCCGCGGGCGCGTACTGCGCCAAATTGTTCGCAGACCAAGGCGCAACCGTGCTGCTGATCGGCGACGGGGATCTCACACCCGCCCAACGCACCTATCTCCATCGTCACAAGACGCCCGTAGGCGTCGGTGCAATCGACTGGGAGTTTGTCGACGTCATCATTGAGAGCGCCGCTCCCCATCCGCTCAAACCGCTCCCACTCGACGCCCCACAGGCAGTCCGGGTACAACTCAGTCCGTTTGGGCGCGGTGGCCCTCACGACAGCTGGGTCAGCACCGACCTCGTCGATCAGGCTCTGAGCGGTCATCTCCTGCTCACAGGAGACGCAGACGGTCACCCGATCGGCGGACCAGCACATCACGCAGCGGTTGCGGCTGGGTTGCATGGATTCATCGGCGCGATGGCGGGCCTGTTCGCTGGGTTGCGGCTCGGACGTGGCCAAACCGTCGAGGTCAGTCATGTGCAGGTCATGGCATCGCTTCACCAAGATGCGCTCGTACGAGCTGCGCTCGGCGCTGAATCACTCACCAGACTCGCATCGGACTCGCCACAACGACGAGTGTCCGGCCGAATCTGGCGATGTCGAGACGGGTGGGTCACGATCGCCGCTTCGTCGGCGCCGCAGATCGAAGCACTGCTAGCGGTCACTGGCCTGACTCAGTTGCTCGACGTGGAACACATCAAATCGCCGACCGATCTCGACACCAGCGCCGAGACGCTTGCTGGACCACTCTCGACGTGGGTCGCCGTCCGTACCGCAGCTGATGTCACCAGCGAGCTGCAGGCCGCGAGGATTCCCGCGGCGCCCGTGCTGACGATGACCGGTCTGCTCGTAGATCCGCAGCTCGCGGCTCGGCGCTTCTTTGAGCTCGCCGATCACACGGCCACGGCTCCGCTTGTGCCCGGGCGCTGGTTTTCGGTCCACGACCGGCAGCGGGTCGGCTATCAGGGCTGGGTGCCTGACGATGCTTCAGGCGGACCCCTCGCTGGGCTGCGGGTGCTTGACCTAACCCGATCGTGGGCTGGTCCGCTCTGCACCCGCATCTTGAGCGATCTCGGTGCCGAAGTCGTGCAGATCGAAGCGCCCTCGGCTGGCCCTGAGAGCAACCGCAACGACGAGCGCTCCGCCTCGATCGATCAAGCCCATGACATCAAGTTTGGGTTAGGCAAGAAATCAATCGTGGTTGATTTGGCAACCAGCGTCGGGCGTGAAACGTTTGAGCAGCTCCTTCCACACTTCGATGTGCTTGTCGAGAACTTCAACGCCGCTGCCATGGCACAAATGGGCTTTGATGAGCAGACCTTGCACGAGCTTCACCCCGACCTTGTGTATGTGACCATGCCCGGTTTTGGCCGGACGGGCCCGGCGGCCGATTGGATCGGCGTTGGGTCTTGTCTTGATAGCCATGCCGGGCTGACTCGGTTGATTGGCTATGGCGATGGATTACCACTCAAAGCTGGTGTTACGTGGCCGGACCCGCTCGCGGGGCTACACGGCTGCGCAGCAACGATGAGTGCGCTCTGGAACTGCGTGATGGCAGGGGCAGGTGGCATGACAGTCGAAGTCGCGCAGCTCGAAGCAACGGTCGCAGCAATCGGCGAACATGTGGTGCAAGCCCAAGCTGAAGGCAACCCCTCGCCCGACGGCAACCGGTCACCGGCACACCTTGCACAGGGCGTCTACCCGTGCGCTGGGTCCGACCAATGGTTGGCGCTCTCGATCGTTGACCAGGCCATGCGGGCCTCGGTCATTGCATTGGCCCAAGCCGATGGAATCGATCTCACGAGTATTGACTGGACAAACCCTGACGCCGTCGATCTGGCCCTGTCCGAATGGACCCTGACGCTCGACGTCAACCAGCTAGCCGATCGAATGCAAGCCGCTGGGGTCGCCGCTGGACCAGCGCGCACCGCCGGTCAGGTCGTCGCGGACGAGCACCTCATCGACCGAGGAGCTTTTGTCACGTTGCAACAACCTGGCATCGGCGAATTTAAGGCGCCGAATACGGCAATCGACCTCAGCGAGTCTCCGGCCTTGGTGCGCTCGCCAGCCCCCAGGCTCGATGAGCATGGCGATGAGCTCCGGACTGCCATTCGACGCATCGACCTGCCGAAGCTCGACGCAAGCCAGGATCAGGCGTAGCTAACAATTTCGAATTCGATGCCGTCTGGATCATCGAAGTAGAAACGTCGTCCGGGTTCGTAGTCGTCATGGTTGGTCGGGGTCAGCCCGGCAGCGATCACCCGCTGTTCCACCGCGTCGAGGTCGTCGACAACGATGCCCACATGATTCAGAGACCCGAGCTGCGATTTGGCACCGGCCCATCGGCGCAATCGCCAAACGGACCGGACTGGCCGTGTCCGCAGTTCGCTTCTACGAAGAGACTGGTCTTGTGCAATCGCACCGCGCCTCCTCGGGACACCGGCGATTCCTGAGATCGGCGATCAGGCGCCTGTCTTTCATCAAGATCTGCCAACGCCTCGGCTACTCCCTCGATGAGATTCGCCAACAGCTCGACCGGCTTCCCGATGGTCGAACTCCGACCGAGCAGGACTGGGCCGACATGGCTGCGACAGTCAGTGTCGACATCGATCAGCGCATTGGTGAACTCGAACGGCTGCGAGACCGACTTGCCTCGTGCATCGGCTGTGGGTGCTTGTCGCTCGAACGGTGCGCCATTTGGAACACCGACGACGCGGCAGCAGATCTTGGCGACGGACCACGATGGCTGCTCGGCGACCAACCACCGGCTGCCGGCTGAGCTTGGGCGAGCTACTCGGCAACACCGCCGTAGATCGCTTGGCGCCCAGATGACTCGCCGTGGTCTGCGACCGCTCGGCCGAGATCCTCGACAAACGCATTGACCGAAACATCGTGGCCGGGCGAAACCATCAGATGCAGCCCTCCCTGTTGTCGATCAAGGCCCCACCCTCGCTCGTCCATGACGTCGCCAATCGCAAAAATGTCTGCATGGGTAGCGCTGAACTCGAACACCGACATGTCGGGATCCCCGGTGATCTCCAACCCGTCAAGACCTCGGATACCTGTTTGAAAGCCCTTGGTTGCGGTGCGCACGCGCTGGGCCTTTGCTCGGTACCCGTCACGACCCAGGAAGCGCATCGTCGCCCATGCCGCAGCAATCGGCGGAGCCGGCCGAGTGCCAGCGGTAGTCGCCGATCCGTACATGCCGCCGGGCCAGTCGTCATAAAAAAAGTGCTGCCGCTTGAGCAATGCGCGGTCTGCGTACATCACCACGGACACCCCCTTGAACGCGTAGCCGTACTTGTGCAAGTCGGCGCTCAACGACGTCACCCCTGGGACCGACAAATCCCACGGCGGGACTGGCTCGCCGATCTGTTCCCAGAACGGCAGCAGCCATCCACCCAGGCAGGCGTCGACGTGACAAAGCACCCCTCGTTCGGCCGCTGCAGACGCCAGGTCGACGATCGGATCGATCACACCGAACGGGTAGCACGGGGCGGAACCGACGACCATCACCGTGTCCGGGGTAATCCCATCGATCATGGCCCCGACATCGGCTCGCAAATCGGGACCGACAGCAACTCGAACCATCTCGACACCGAGGTACTTGCACGCCTTTGGAAACGCCGGATGCACCGTTGAGGGAACGACGACATTTGGCGACCCAATGCCGCGCAAATCGCGCCCGTGATCGCGAGCGGTCTGCACCGCAAGAAAGATGCTCTCGGTACCCCCCGATGACAAAGCACCAGCGCGAGCATCGCCACCAAGAACCTCACCGGCCATGGCAAGAATCTCTGCTTCCATTGACCGCAAGCTCGGGTAGGCGAAAGGGTTTAGTGCGTTCTCGTGCATGAAGTCATCAGCGACCCGATGCTGAAGAGCCTCGAGCTCAGGGTCAGCGGCGTTGTAAACCAGGCTGAACGCTCGACCGCCCCGCCAGTCGAGGTCGCCGCTACGCCGCTCTGCGATCTCAGCAAGGATGTGATCGGAACTCTGTCCGGACGTCGGTAGTGCACTGGCCATGCCCCAGTTCACCACGACGAAGGAGCCCTCGCGAACTCGCGCCGCTCATCTACGCTCCAAGCCAGACATGACCGGTGACAGCACGACTCCACATGCGGGTGACAACTCAGCGGCTGCCCCAGCCGTTCGCCCTGTCGCCACGGTGGTGTGTGACCATCTCGGCAACGTCGTCGGCGCAACCCAGCCCGCTGCAGCCGTGCTCGGAACCTCTTTGCAGGTCAATGAGCACCTGGCGGTTGCATTCATCGACGATGACCAAGCGGTGGTCACCCGAGCAATGGCGGATGCCGAGCATCACCCCGTAGCGACTACAGCGGCCGCAAACGGCGTGCACGATCCGGTGCCGCTACATCTCACCATCCGGCGCGCTGGCAACGATCAACGCGTTGTAGACATTGTCGAGCTGCAGGTCACGCGCATTGAGGTCACGCGCATGGAGATCGCATCGCTGCACGACGTGACAGCCACCGCGACCAGCAGGGCAACCGTCCGCCACGAAGCCGGACTTCCCGGTGTGCCAGCAGTCGAGCTCGACGCACGTGGTCAGATCGTGTTCGCAACCGGCATCTGGCCAACGGTTGACACCGCGGGCACCACCAACGATGGCACCACCGACGATGGCACCACCGACGATGACACCAGCGACGATGCTGACCCAACGCCGTTGCATCATCGGTCGCCAACTGGCCTTGATCGGCTGATCGAACACCAAGGGCTTATCGACTCGTTCGAGACAGCGGTCTCCGCTGCCATCAATCACAATGTGCCAACGGTGCTTGCCCTGACCAACGACATTGCAGGCGAGCTTCGGATCACACCCATCGCCCGCCCGGACGAGGCCGGGCTCAACGCTCTGGTATCGATCTCGAACGATGCAACCGAAGATCCTGCGCCGCCATCAGACGTGCGAGCCACACCATCGCCGGCCCGCGGTCCTGGCTCACGCGAAACCACATCGGCACAGGCACAGGCACAGGCACAGGCACAGGCACAGGACGAGACCCCGACTCTCACCGCCCGTCTCGATCAGTGGCTCGACGGTCAGCACTGGAGCCGACCCCAGCTCGGCGTGTTAGTTCTGATCACCGGCGTGGCGTTGTTTCTGCGCACCTGGCAGCTCGAGCAGATCCCTGGCGGGATGCACGACCAAGAAGCGATCTTCGGCCTCGAAGCACAGCGAGTACTCGCCGACGGATGGATCGGCGTCTACTCCGAAACAACTGGCGGCCAGCCAACCGGCCCGTTTTACCTCGGCGCTATTGTCGAGTGGCTGTTCGGCCCGACCGCGTGGGGCATGCGACTCGTTGCAGCGATCGGCGGGACCGCCGCGGTTGTGGCGCTCTATCACCTGACTCGGACCCGACTCGATCATCGAGTGGCCGTCGCAGCAGCAGCAGCGATGACACTGATGACCTGGTCAATCCACTTCTCGCGAACGGCATACACCTTGTCGTGGTGGCCCCTTGCATCGGTGCTCGCCGTTGGCGCTATCGAACGAGCGACACGAACCCAAACCCGTCAGGCCTGGTTCATTGCGGGCATCGCTACCGGAGCAGGCGTGTACGTCTACAACGCGCATTGGATGTTCATTGTTGCCGTCAGTTTGTTCGTCTTCGCCTGGACCCGCCGCCCTAGCCAGAACAGCTCAGCCGTCGATCGATCCGCGGTGTTCTTCGCCCCGCTCGGAGCAGTCGTCGTACTCGCCCCCATGCTTCAGTTCATCGCCACCAAAGGCGACGTCTATTTCGCCATCTTCGAACAGTTCGACAAGCGCTCACTTCCCGAGTGGACAGACGGTTCGTTCGGCTCTCGAATCGGCACGGTTACCGGCTGGTATCTCGATGCCTGGAACAACCTGATCCGCCCTCCCGTGACCGACTACGTCGACGGGTCAGGTGTGATCGCTCAGATTCCGGCCGTGTTCGTTTTCCTCGCATTTCTTGGCGTCGTCCACGTCGTGATCCACCAACGCAGCACCCTCGCGCTACTGGCGATCCTGATCGTGGCGCTCATGCCGTTTGCAGCCGCTTTGACGATCGGTGGCGCCACCCGCCGGCCCTTCGCGATGGCTCCTTTCGTGGCACTGCTTGCCGGTATCGGAGCCGTCGCACTACTCGATGCCCTGCGAAGCCGCTTCGGGTCTTCGATCATGCGGGCCGGAGCCGTCGCAACCGTTGTTGTGGTCGCATGGACGAGCAGCGTGCCGTTCTTTACCGACTTCAAAGACGACAGCGTCCAGCGGTGGGTGTACGCCGACGAGATTGCCGTGTCGGCAAGGGTGATCAACGACGCCCGCGAACAGGGCCCGGTCTTCGTCAACTGGTACTCAGCTCGCCACTACTACTCGTACGAGACCCTGCGTTACTTGCTCGACGGCACTCCAGGCACCGACCGCACACCGCTACAGGACGGATACGTCGAGGTTCCTTCGATCGATGTGACCGAGAACATCGGCGGGCGCCAGTTGTTCGTGATGACTGGCGACTACCGCAACAATTTGGATCGTCTTCGCGAAGCGCACCCGAACGGCAAGGTGCTCGCCAATCGGTATGCACCGCCGGTACTCATTTACGAGGTCACAAACAGCTAATCATCCAACGGCCCGGGCTGATCCAGCAGCACGAACGCACCGCAGCACTAAAGCACCACGGCTGCCGCTGACTAGGTTCAGGTGCGACCCGTGACCGCATGAAGGAACTCTGACATGGCCCACCGAGCATTTGATCTGACCGGCAAGGCAGCGGTTATCACCGGCGGGAACAGCGGTATTGGTCTGGGTTTCGCCCGAGGTATTGCCAAGGCCGGGGGCGACGTGTGCATCTGGGGCACCAATCCCAACAAGAACGCTGCGGCCCAAGCCGAGCTCCAAGACATCAACCCGAACGCGTTCGCGTTGCAATGCAATGTCGCCGACGAGGAACAGGTCGAGGAAGCAATGGCTGCGACCATCGACCGATTTGGCAGGCTCGACGCGTGCTTCCCCAATGCCGGAATCGGCAACCAGAACACCAAGCCGTTCTTTGAACACACCAACGAGGACTGGTTCAACGTCGTCGATGTGAACCTGCACGGCGTGTTCTTCACGCTTCGGGCGGCGACCCGTCACATGGTTGCTCAAGGCGAAGGCGGCTCGCTGGTGCTCACCGCAAGCGGAACGGCGATTCAGGGAGCGGCGAAAAGCCAGGCCTATGCCTCGACCAAGGGTGCGATGATTTCGATGATGCTCGGCCTGTCGGTCGAAATGGCTCGGTACAAGATCAACGCCAATGCGATCATCCCAGGCTGGATTGAAACCGCGATGACGGCCGACGCGTTTGGCTGGGACAAGTTCGTCGACGCCGTCATGCCTCGCATGCCGATGCGACGATGGGGTCAGCCCGCTGACTTCGAGGCGATCGCGGTGTACCTCATGAGCGACGCGGCACGATGGCATACCGGCGATGTGATCAAGATCGATGGCGGCTTCAGCATCTTCTAAAGGACTCGCATGATTGAGATCACGAACAGCGACCGCATTCGCACTATCAGACTCATGCGGCCCGAAGCCAAGAACGCCATGAACGAGGCGATGTGGGATGCCGTCACCGAGGCGCTTCTCGACGCCGCCGTTGATCGGTCAGTTGCCGTGGTCGTCTTCACCGGCAGCGGCGACTCGTTTTGCGCCGGGGCAGACGTCATCGAGATGGCCATGCGCAACATGGGCACACTCGACTCGGGCGCCCATGGTTTCCCGGGGTTTGCCGATGCGTTTCTCGACTTCCCAAAACCGTTCATCGCTGCGGTGAATGGAATCGGCATCGGGTTTGGCGCCACGATCCTCGGATTGAGCGACTTGGTGTTCATGTCAACCACCGCGCGAATCAAGTGCCCGTTCACGAGTCTGGCGGTCGCACCTGAGTTCGCGAGCAGCTACTCGTTTCCTCGACTCATCGGCCGGCAGAACGCCACGTGGGCGCTGATGTCGAGCGAGTGGCTGACCGCCGAGCAGTGTGACGAGATGGGGTTGGTGTTCAAACTCTGCGCACCCGACGAGCTTGTCGACGTGACGATGGAGCACGCCCGGATCCTGTCGTCCAAGCCGATTAGCTCGCTGATCGAATCGAAGCGAGTGATGACGGCAGCCATGCGCCCGCAGATCGACGCCGCACGCGCCGCTGAAGACGCCGCATTTGGTGTGCTGATGGGGGCCCCAGCCAACATCGAGGCCTTTGCCGCATTCGCCGAGAAACGCGAGCCGAATTTCGCCGACATCGACTGAGAAACGGCTTTATCGAAAGGGGCCGTCACAGCGGCGGTTGTCAAAGCAACAGGCCGACATCTACGCCCTGTCTGATGAGAATCGTCGCAACGACCAGCACCGTTACCTCTGCGACTTGCTCGGCGCCGCCGAGCGCATCGCCGACGATGCCGCCAACCTTGTTGACCGACAGCCACCCCACAATCGCCGCGGCCGCGAACGCGGCTGCGCTGACCATGAGCCCCGACCACCCCAGAACAACAATCGCAATCACAGGTCCGGCGAGCATGGCAACGATCGCTCGCACCCGGGTGAGTTCAGCTAGGTAGTCAACTCCGAGCCCAGACGACCGAGCCGGCTTGACCGAGGCCATGAGCATGACGGCCGCGGATCGGGCCACGGCATGGGACGCGATCAAAATGACGAACGCATGGCGCGGCCCGAACGACGCAATCGCCGAGATTTGGGTGACGAGCGCGACCGTGAGCGCTGCTACGCCAAAGGTTCCGAGTCGCGAGTCTTTGAGGATCTCAAGGCGACGGTCGACGGTCATCGCACCCGGGAACGCATCGGCGATATCGGCAAGCCCGTCGTGGTGGAACGCTCCGGTCAACAGCAGGGTCGCCCCAACGGCGAGCGCACCAGCGATCAGTGGGGTCGTGACGTGCAGCAAACCTGCTGCAATCGCTCCGGAGACAGCACCGATCCCGGCTCCCACGACGGGAAACCACGGCACCGACGCTCCCATGTTTGGGCCTTGTGGTCCCACGCCCACACGAAGCCGGGTCAGGAACACAACCGCTGTTCGCAAGCCAACCATCATGCAGCTGACCGGTCGGGCCGTGCACGGCTCAGCAGGGGCGAGCGGCCGTCTTGGGACGGTTGTTGAGCAGAGCGCGGATGACTTTTGGTAGCCGAACGTCGACCACGGCACGAGCCGTGGCTCACTGAGCGAACCATTCGCTAAAGGTTGCCACCTGAGTCGTCGCCCTCGCCGCCATCTTGACAATCGGTATTGCTGCGACAGCTCCCGATCCCTCACCAAGACGCATATCGAGGCACAGAATCGGCTGCAGTCCAAGATGTTCGAGCTGGCGAGTGTGGCCGGGTTCGCCTGAGACATGTCCGGCGCGGCAGTGACTCACCGCATCAGGGTTCGCCGCGTGCAGCACTACGGCGGCTGACGTTGCGATGTACCCATCGAGAAGAACCGGAATGCAACGCTGGCGGGCTTCCGCAATCGCTCCAGCCATCGCCGCAATCTCACAACCGCCAACCTGCCGGAGCACCTCAAAGGGAGCTGGCACTGCCCCGATCCGGGTGAGTGCAGCCTCTACAACCTGCTGTTTGCGGACAAACCCTTCGTCATCGATACCGGTTCCGCGGCCGACCCAACCAGCCGGGTCTCCCCCGATCAACGCCGCGCTGATCGCGGCCGCGGCTGTGGTATTGCCGATGCCAAGTTCCCCGATCGCCACAAGGTCGGCCCCACCGTTTGCGACGGCACTCTGGCCGGCTTCGAACGATGCCTCGAAGCGGGCGATCGTCATAGCTGCCTCATTCGCAAGATTCGCCGTTGGGTTCCCGACGCCGACATCAAAGACCCGCACCATCGCTCCGACCGACTCGGCCAACGCTGACACCGTGGCTCTGCGCTGCTGGACTGCGGCCAGCATTGCCGACGTGACCTCGGCCGGGTAGGCACTCACCCCGACAGCCGCCACCCCATGGTCGGCAGCAAACACGAGCACCTCCGGCGAGACCACGTCGGGCTCGTCGGTTCGTTGCCAAGCGGCGAGCCACACCGCCAGCTCGTCGAGACGAGCGAGGGCGCCTGGTGGACGCAAGATGTCGTTAGCCCGAGCTCGGACCTTGTCAGCCGACGCCCGATCTGGTTCGGGTAGGTCAGCGAGCGAACGGACAAACAGATCGGACATGCAGCGCCGAAGCTACCGCCATCACTGTCCCGAAGCCCAAGAGCCCAACCGGCAGGTCAACAGAAAGCAATCTGCACCGGGTTCTGACGGACCGCCCGGTTCGAGCGCCTTCGCGGTCCCGTGTCGACACGATGAACTCGCCCCTCGCTGCACCCGATCAGCTCGCGCCAGTATCCTGCACTTGTGACATACGAGTCAGCCGAGTATCACCCCGCATTCGAGGAGTACAGCGAGACCATTTTCGAGTTGGTCGAAGACGGCGTCGAAGTCATCCAGGCGCGTATCGCCGATCGATTGAATGTGTCGCGCCCGGCCGTTTCAGAGATGATCCGCAAAATGGTCGCGGCTGACCTTGTGGTTGTCGATGACGACACCGGAATCGCCCTGACCGCATCCGGCGCCATCCTCGCGCAAACCGTCGTTCGCCGACACCGCCTAGCCGAGCGCTTTCTGACCGACATCCTCGACTTGAGCTGGACCGAAGCTCATCACGAAGCCGGACGCTGGGAGCATGTGATTTCGCCAGCAGTCGAGGCTGCTCTGGTTCGAATACTTGACGATCCAACAACGTGCCCCCACGGAAACCCGATTCCCGGCAGCGCATACCAGAAACCTGAGAACGCATGTCGACTCGCGGATGTCGACCCGGGCTGCGAGTTCATGATCCAGCGCATTCCTGAAGAACTCGAATTCGAACCGGGGCAACTTGAGTTTCTCGAAGCTTCGGGTCTCATGCCCGGCCGGTCGGGCACCATCTTGACGACGGCTCCAGACGGGACGACCACGGTCTCGATCAATGGAGCCGCGGTCGGCGTGGGGGCATTCTCAGCCGAACGTATCCTCGTCTCAACCGCCGCCTGACGATCGAGCCCTTCTTGGCCATGAGCGCCGCACACGTCGCAGTGAGCGACGTCACCCACGGATACGGCGCTGGAACCGTGCTGCACGCGATCTCACTCGAAGTCGCTCCTGGCGAGTCACTTGCCTTGCTAGGTCCGAGTGGCTGCGGCAAGACCACCCTTCTTCGCACGATCGCCGGTTTGGAGCGCCCCGATACGGGCACCATCAACATCGGAGATCGCTGCGTAGCTTCAGCAAGTCAATGGATTCCGCCCGAAAAGCGACGCGTGGGCATGGTCTTCCAGGACTGGGCTCTCTTTCCGCACTTGAGCGTGGCGCGCAATGTGGCCTACGGCCTCCATGGTTCAAAAAGCGACGTCTCGACGCGCGTCGGTCGCTCTCTCGAACTCGTTGAACTCTCTGGCCTTGAAGATCGGGCTCCCGCCACGTTGTCGGGCGGACAACAGCAGCGAGTTGCATTGGCGCGAGCTCTTGCACCCGAACCTGATGTGCTTCTTCTCGATGAGCCGTTCTCTAATCTCGATACGTCGCTGCGCATCGAGGTCCGAAGCGAAGTACATCGCCTGGTACACGAACTCGGAATCACCGCGATCTTTGTCACCCACGACCAAGAAGAAGCATTTCTCGTCGGCGACCGGGTGGCGGTCATGCACGGCGGGGTCATCGCCCAACATGACACGCCGAGGGCGATCTATACCCGACCTGCCAACCGGTGGGTGGCTGACTTCGTGGGCGCGGGTTCGTTTCTTCGCGGCACCGCCATCCGCAACGAGGTGCACTCACCTATTGGCGTGCTACCACTCGATTGCGATGCCGCGGTCGACGCGGACAGCCAGGCGAGTCTGACCGGTCAAGTCGATGCACTTGTTCGACCCGAACAGTTGCATCTCGTGCCTGGGCAGAGCGCAACCGTGACCGGAGTCGAGTTCTACGGGCACGACTTAATGGTCGGCGTGGACATCGACGGACAACGCCTGACCGTGCGGTCTGGAGCCGATGACCCCGTCCAAACCGGCGATGCCGTGTCGGTCGCGTTCATCGGGTCAGCCGTCACCGCCTTCGCTTCTGAGCCACCTGGCTGAACGATCGGCCACCGCGGTGCCACCCAACCGCAGTGCCACCCAACCGCAGTGCCACCCAAGAAATGTTAGGTACACCTAACGCATTGTGGTGGTCACCGCTATCGTGTCCGGCGTGACGAAATCAACGAACTCTCGCACCGCTCGCGCGCTGGCCCTGCTCGCCGCACTCGCGCTCGTTGCCACATCATGTGGTGCTGATGACGCTGCGACGCTCGAAGGCCCCGCCGCAGACATCTATGCCGGTACGTGCGCCGACGCAACAGACACAACGATCACCGTCTATTCGGGACGCAGCGAAGAGCTTGTTGGACCAGTATTCGATGCCTTCACGTGTGAAACCGGCCACGCCATCGCCCCTCGCTGGGGGGGCTCGACCGACATGGCACTGCTGCTCGGCGAAGAAGGCGAACGTTCCGCTGCAGATGTCTTTCTGTCTCGCTCCCCTGGCCCGGTCGGCTTCCTCGAAGGCAAGGGCCTGCTCGCCCCACTCGACGCCGACCTGCTCGACCTGGTCGACAGCTCGTTCGCCTCGGACGAGGGAACCTGGGTTGGATTCTCTGGCCGCCAGCGCGTTGCTGTCTACAGCACCGACACTGTCGAACCAGGCGAGCTTCCGGCATCGGTCTTCGACCTGACTGGCGAGGCGTGGCGCGATCGTGTGGCCATTCCAGCGACCAACGGGTCGTTCGCCGACTGGTTCACGGTGCTCCGCGAACAGTTCGGCAACGATGCTGCGGCTACCTGGCTCAATGACATGGTCGCAAACGGTGCCCGCAGCTATCCAAACAACCGGTCAATCGTCGAAGCTGCCGGACGAGGTGAGATTGATCTCGGACTGGTCAACCACTACTACAACTACCAGGAAGCTGCTGCACTTGGAGACAGCCATCGGGCAGCCAACCACGGGTTCGCTAACAACGACATCGGAGCCTTGCTCATGGTGAGCGCTGCTTCGATCACCAGCTCGAGCAACAACGTCGAAGCTTCAACCCAGCTCCTCACGTACCTGCTTAGCGAACCGGTACAGCAGTACTTCACAACGACCACCTTCGAATATCCAATCGCAGCTGGCGTCGACGCCATCGACGGCCTGGCACCTCTCGACGCAGCAGCGTTCGGCAGCATTGACTTCAACTCGCTCGGTGGCGGGTTCGAGGAGACCAACGCCATCATCGAAGCCAGCGGCATCCTCAACCAGTAACGCTGCGGCCCCCACTCCAACCCATCTGTTCTCACACCTACCGTGATCGAGTCGTCCCCGAGCCGAAGCGCCCCAGCACCGCTGATGGTCGCCGCGGTGATTGGCGCGATCGGTTTCGCGTTTCCCGCCGGGTATGTGTTGTGGCGCAACATCACTGCCGAAGCCGACGCGCTCGATCTCGTCTTTTCGGGTCGCATCGGCGCTCCGCTGTGGCGATCCCTCAAACTGGCGGTGGCGGTCTCAGTCACAGCCGGAGCCATCGGGACCGGCCTGGCATGGTTGGTCGCTCGAACCGACATCGCGTTTGCGCGCTTCTGGTACGGCGCTCTCGCGGTGCCACTCGTGTTCCCATCGTTCATCGGCGCAGCTGCCTTCATTAGAGCAATGAATCCCGGCGGTATCGCCAACGACCTTCTCGGGTCCTTTGGGGTCGACCAGACGCCCGAGCTCCGCGGGTTCGTCGGCGCCTGGCTCGTTCTCAGTCTGTTCACCTATCCCTATGTGTTCATGCCAGTCGCAGCCCGGCTGCGTCAGATCCCGGCATCGCTCGAAGAATCGGCCCGGCTGCTCGGCGACTCGTCCGCAACGGCGTTCCGACGGGTGGTTCTACCCCAAGTCATGCCGTCGATCGGCGCCGGCATGTTGCTCGTGTTTTTGTACGCGATCAGCGACTTCGGCGCAGTCAAGCTCATGCGTTACGACACGCTCACCCGGGCGATCGAGACCAACTACTTGGCCCGGCCCGACGTGGCCTTTGCGCTCAGCCTGGTGCTTATGGGGCTGGCCGCGGTCGCTGTCGGCGGCGAGCACCTGTTCTCGCGCTCACATGCCGTGACGGTCGACTCGCGAGCACCTCGGTTACGACGAACCGAACTCGGGCGCGGCCGCTTCGTCGCACTGCTCGCTGCTGCCTCGGTGTTCGCTCTCGCGACGCTCGCTCCGATCGTGGCGCTCGTCGACTGGGCTACCGCTGGTCGGTTCCGTGGTGTCGACACCGGCCGGCCGCTTCGTATTGATACCGGCGATGTCACCGAAGCGACAATCAACACCGTCGGCGTCAGCCTTGCAACCGCGCTGTTTGCGGTGCTTGCCGTGCTTCCGATTGCGATCCTCGTCGGTCGATTTCGCAGCCGACCCGGTGGAATCGCACACGGCATCGTCTTGGCATCGTTTGCCCTTCCCGGCATCTTGATCGCACTGGCCCTGCGATTCTGGACCTTGCGAACCGGAGTCGTCGGTGCGTGGCTCGCCGACACCCACGCACTGCTGATCTTCGCCTACGTCGTGCGATTCGGCTCACTCGCTATCGGCGTCACGCTCATTGCCGTGCGTTCAGTTCCGCCAACAGTCCGCGACGCGGCGCGAACCCTCGGCGCCAATCGACTGCGTCGACTCACCTCGCTCGACCTGCCGCTCATGCGCGGCGGGCTCATGGCGGGTGCCGGGCTCGTCCTTCTTTCGACCATGAAGGAATTGCCGATCAGCCTGTTGATCGCGCCGATCGGCTTCCCGACACTGACCACCCGAATCTTCTTCCTGTTCGAAGAGGCCTTCGTCACCGAAGCCGGAGTGCTTGCACTCGTGCTCGTGGCATGTTCGTTTGCTCTTACTTGGGCGCTCGTGTTGCGGCGCTCCGACCTCACGTGAACCCGTCGGGGTGACAGCCGCCTGACACCCGTCGAGTACGTTCTGCCGGTGCCACAAGCGTCGAGACCGGTCCCACGGTCGACCATGATCATCACCTTCGCCACGCTCATGCTCGCGGCCGGAGTGGCACAGGGTTTCGGCCGATTCACATTCGGCGTACTGCTGCCCCAGGTCCGCGAGGACCTGCTCGACGGTTCGAACACGTTGGCCGGCTTCCTCGCCACATCGAACACGTTCGCCTATCTCATCGGCGCATTGCTTGTCGGCTCGTTCTCGGCCCGACTCACACCCGTTGCATCGGTTCGGATCGGCTTGTTCTTCTCGGTCACCGGACTGGGACTCGCCGTCATTGCCCCGAACGCGCTCGCGCTGACCGGTGCGCTCATTCTGATGGGGCTGGGCGGCGCCGCGATCTGGATTCCCAGTCCCGGCATTGCGGCAACAGTCGTTCCGGAACGGATCCGCGGGCTAGCCGTTGGATTGACCGGAAGCGGCGTGGGTGTCGGCATCGTGTTCAGCGGACAACTCAACAGCCGAATCACCTCCACAGGAGGCGAATGGCGCGATGTGTACGCAATCGAAGCTCTCATCGGGCTGGCCGCGATCGTTCTGGTCTTTGTGGTACTGCGCAATCGCGGGGGAACGCAACCCTCGGGCGGATTTGGCGGCTTCGCGGTGCTGTCCGAACTCGAAGGTTGGAAGCCGGTGACCATCTGCTATTTCGTGTACGGCTTCGGCTACCTACTCATCATCGCGTTCCTCGCCGCTCGGCTACAGGACGACAACGGATTTGCCGAGTCGACCGCCAGCCGCATTTTCGCCTTGGCCGGCGGTTGCACCATCTTTGGCGGGGTGCTGCTTGGACGCATCTCTGATCGATTCGGACGCCGACGCACCTTGATGGTCGGCTATCCGCTGTGGGCCGTTGGCGTCGGCCTGGTCCTGAGCGGGAACCTGGCGGCGATCGTGACCGGAGCCGTGATTCTCGGGGTGCTCTTCGGCGGGTTGCCGTCGGTGATCGCCGCGTACCTGATCGACCGCACCGACTCCTCGACCTATGGACCCTCGTACGCGGCAGCCACGTTCGTGTTCGGGCTAGCCCAGGTTGCGGCTCCACAGTTCGGTGGCCTGATCGCTGATTGGCGAGGATCGTTTACCGCGGTATTCGTCACCTCAGCGGTCGTCATGGCGTTGGGCGGAGTCAGCGCCAGTCGTCTCCCGATAGGAAGTTGAGGCGAGAACGATCAGCGAGCGAGTCGTCGCAGTGGAGGCAACGTTTTCGGCGGCGCCTTGCGGGGCGGAAGCTCACCCAACAGTTCACGTGTCGCGTCGGCGATTTTCGCCACCGCTGCGTCAAATGCCTGCTCGGTTGCCGACGAGACTTTGGCAACCCCACCGACCTTTCGGCAGTACTGCACCGCCGCGGCGACGATCTCATCATCGGTTGCGCGTGGTTCGAGTCCTCGGAGCGTGGTGATGTTGCGACACATGGGCGCACAATAGAACGCTGTGAGCGACAACGACCCAAACAACTGGACGCCGGCCGACGTCAGCAAGGTCTTCGACCTCGAGCCACACGGCTCTGATGTCTGGGTAGGCGAAAGCCCTGCGTACCCCTGGGGGCGGATCTACGGCGGATTGGTAATCGCCCAGTCGCTGTGGGCCGCGACCCAAACCGTCGTCCCCGAGCACACGGTCAACTCGCTGCACGGGTACTTCATCCTCGGCGGCAACCTCGACGAACCTGTCCGCTACGAGGTTGATCGCATTCGCAACGGCCGCTCGTTTACGACCCGTCGGGTTGTCGCCCGCCAAAGCGGCGGCGCCATCTTCACGATGTCGTGTTCATTTCAGCGTCACGAAGATGGCATCGAGACCCAGACCGCAGTCTTTCCCGGCGACGCGGTGTCGCCCGACACAGTCGAGACCCGCGCCGACGGCTCCGGATCGGACTGGTTCGAACACGAGCTCCCTGCAGGTTCGCCGCGTTCGATGATCTGGACCCGATTTCTCGGCGAGCTCGGCGATGATCCGCGCCTGCACGCATGTGCGATTGCGTACCTGAGCGATTCGAACCCAATGGATGCGGTAGCCCACACCCATCCGCACAAAGTTCCCGACGGAAGCCAATGGGACGACGTGTTCATGAGCGCAAGCCTGGATCATGCAATGTGGTTTCACCGCCCGACCAACGCCAACGACTGGCTACTGATCGATATGAACGGTCAGGGGATATTGCGCACCCGTGGACTGAGCACCGGTCACATGTTCAGCGCTGACGGCACCCACATCGCAACAATTGCCCAAGAAGGCTTGATCCGCGAACTGCGCCGCTGATCGAGCAAATTCTCACAACGCGGGCACGTTGCCCGCACTTGGAACGACGACCACGGCACCGTCGCGGTGCAACACCTGTACCCGCGCCCGGTAGTGCGCGGCGATGTTCGCTTCGGTCAGTACGTCAACCGCCGACCCCGAAGCAACGATCGTTCCACGATCGACCAGAACCAGTCGCGTCGCGCACTGACCGGCGAGGGTCAGGTCGTGCATGGTCGAAATCATGGTCTGGCCGTGTTCGGTTCGAAGCCGGTCGAGGACATCGAGCACCTCTTGTTGGTGGCCGAGATCGAGCGCGCTCGTCGGTTCATCAAGCAGCATGAGCGGAGCCTGTTGGGCGACCGCACGAGCGATTGCTGCCCGTTGCTGCTCGCCGCCCGACAGCGTGTCAACCGATCGACCGGCAAGCGACTCGAGATCAAGGTCAGCGATGACCTGCTCGACGATCTCGATGTCGCGTGACGATTCATGAGCGAACAGCCCAAGGTGCGGTGTGCGGCCCAGTAGTACGTAGTCAAAGACCGCCATGCCTGCGGGAATCACCGGCGACTGCGGCACCCACGACACTCGCAGCGCTCGCTCTTTCGGCTTGAGATCCGCGGTACTGCTACCGCCGATCAGCACGCTTCCTGAAATGTCGACCGCACCGGCGATTGCCCGCAGCAAGGTCGACTTGCCGGCACCGTTGGGCCCGATGATCGATAGCCACTCTCCGGCTTCGACCTGCAGTGAAATGCCGCTCAGAACCTCGACGCTGCCGAAGCTGACATGCACGTCGTTGATCTCGACAGCCGTCATCGGTGTGCTGCCGTTCGCAGGATGAACACGAAGAACGGTGCACCGAAAAACGCGGTGATCACGCCGATGGGGACTTCCGCCGGCGAAAGGACAGTCCGCGCAGCCAGGTCGCATAGAGCGAGGAAGCCAGCGCCGAACAACATCGACAACGGGAGCACGACTTTGAAACTCGATCCAAATACCAGCCGGACCGCGTGGGGGACGATCAGGCCAACAAACGCGATCAGCCCGCTCACGGCAACGGCCGAGGCCGTCAATAGGGCTCCAAATACGACCAGAACAACTCGTACCTGACCGACTTTGAAACCCAGCATCTGTGCTTCTTCGTCACCGACAGACAAGACGTCGAGCGGCCGACCAGCGAGCATGAGCACAACCAGACAGACCGTGAGCACCGGGACAATTTGGAGGGTGTCGTCCCAACCACTTGTCGTTAGACCGCCGAGAAACCAGTTGTAGATCTGACGGATGTCTTCAGTATCGCGCTGCTGGAAATAGGTCTGGACGGCGGTGAAGAAGCTCGCAACCGCCACTCCTGCGAGGATCAGCGACGTTGTTGATCTGGTCCGATCGCTCAGCGCTCCCATCGTCCAGGTGAGCGCCACCGAGACCAGACAGCCAATGAACGCAGCGACCTGTACGCCATCGAAGAGTCCCAAGCCGTCACCCCAGCCGTACACGAATCCCAGCGTTGCACCCAGCCCGCCGCCGGCGGCAACGCCGAGCAGATAAGGATCTGCAAGCGGATTGCGGAACACACCCTGGAACGTCGCTCCTGACGTCGCAAGCGCAGCGCCCACGCACAACCCGAGCGCAACGCGAGGCAACCGCAGGTTCCACACAATCGACCGCTCGGTGCGTGACAGGCCGCTATCGATGCTTCCTGGCGTGAGTCGGTCAAAGCTCTCAACGAGGACGCCCCACGGCGAGATGCCCGTCGGTCCGATCATCAGCGCAAGCAGTGAGCAGGCCAAAACAAAGACCACCCCGCCCGCAAGCCACAGGGGCTTGACGCGGACGGGGTGGGCAGACATTTCTGGAGTAACCAGATCGACGGACGATGGGCGTCAGCCCGCCGGGACCGCTTCGATTTGAGCGACTGCGCTTCCGACCGTTTCGATGAACTCAACCAGGCGTGGTCCCCAACGGCTGGCGACGTCGTCGTTGAGTTCGACCACGTTGCCGTTCTGCACGGCAGTGAACTCGCTCCAGCCGGGGCGCTCGGCGACCGTTGCCGCACTCTGCTCGCAGCAGATCGTGTCGGCGAGGAAGATGATGTCCGGGTTGGCGGTCGTGAGGTATTCCTCGTTCAGCTGCGGATACCCGAACGACGCCCCGTCAGGATCCGCCGCGTCTGCAACGTTTTCCAGACCTAGCAGTGAGTAGACCTCACCAACAAAGGTCGACGATGTCACGGTGTACAGCGTGTTGTCGAGCTCGTGGTAGAAGGTGAGGGGCACCTCGCGCGTGGGCAGGCTCTCGAGCACCGCATCGATGTCGGTTTGCATCGCCAGGACCAGTTCGGCGGCGTCTCCGACGTGTCCGGTTGCAGCACCGATTTGTTCGATCTGCGCATACACGTCGTCGAAGCTGACTGCAGCGGGCAGCACCATGTTCTCGATGCCGATCGCATCAAGCCCTTCGATTGGTGACTGCGAGAGCACCAAGTCAGGCTCATACGACGCAATGGCTTCGACATTTGGGTCGAAGCCCGAAAGATCGGTCATGGGCGTGCCGTCGGGGTAGTTCGAGAATCCGTCGACGGCTACCACTTGGTCGCCAGCGCCCACGGCGTAGAGCATTTCTGTTGCCGTCGGCGACAGCGACACAATGACCATCGGCGCATTGGCTGGGTCAGCGGTGTCAGCGTCATCGTCGCTGCTGCCACAAGCAACCGCCACCATGGCAAAGGCCATACACAACACCAGTAGTGCTTTGTTCTTCATCTGAAACGCTCCTGTTCGCTGATTCGGCGCACAGGACGGTCCTGGTCCAAACCAGCCCCTTCCTCGAGGGTCATGGTCTGTCTCAACCGAACGCGACCGGACTTATCCCCAAGGGGCATCACCGTTGCGGGACAGCGCCGGAATTACACCGGACTTCGGCTCGCTTGAGAACGACGTGAGCGTACCGATATCCCGGGTCGTGGCGACGCGGTGCACACACGACGGGTCCACCCGTCAGTTCGCGTGCAACCGTCTGGCTCTATACCACTGGGTCGCTTGATGTAACTGGGGCGCTTGATGTAACTGGGGCGCTTGCAGGCGGCAAGTCCATGAACGGCGACAACAAACCATCGATGTTTGGACCGCGACGAAGGTGGTGTCCCCCGTCAACCGGAAGCACCACGCCCGTGATCCACGTCGACAGCGGGCCGCACAAAAAATGGACCGCCTCGCCGATGTCGTCAGTCGTTCCACGACGGCCAAGCGGCATGTTCTGCCAATAGTCATGGTTCACCGCTTCGGTTTCTTGCAACACCGTCGAAAGGTCAGTTTCAACAATGCCGGGGGCAACGGCGTTGACGCGCACGCCCAGCGCTCCCATTTCGTCCGCTGCGTTGCGAACCAACATGTTCAGGCCCGCCTTACTCGCGGTGTACGCGTGCATAAAGCGGTGGGTGTGTGAACCCGCAATCGACGAGACCGCGCACATCGTGCCTCCACCGTTCTCGGCGAGCAGACGGCCCCCGTGCTTGAACGTCAGGAACGAGCCAGTGAGGTTCGTGCGCAGCACGTCGTTCCAGTCGTCCAGCGACGTTTCGGTCAACAGCCCCGCACCGCCCGTGCCCGCATTGGCGACAACCGAGGTCAGCGGCTGGCGGTGGTTCGCAGCCTCGAGCGCAGCCTGAAGACCATCTTCGTCTGCGACATCAGCGGCAGCCACGTCGGCATGATCGCCGAGCGTGTTCGCTGCGTTTGTCAATTTGTCGGCGTTGCGGCCGCACAACGTGACCCGTCCGCCGCCAGCAACAAATGCTCGAGCGACGCCGAGGCCAATGCCCGAACCTCCACCGGTGATAAACGCATGAGTGTTGTTGGTCATGACCAGCGGATCCTTCGGTCGTTCTCGGAAGTCGGCCAGGCTCACCCACGCCGACCAACGATCGGGCCCCAGCTTACGCGGCTACCTCATCGCTCATGTCCAGTGAGACCACCGACGCCGGGCTCCACTTCCTGTAGTTCCTCACGCGTCGACTCCGTCGTGGCGGACTGCTCCACTCGCCGTCGACGAAGAGCAACCAAAGACGACATCGAACACACGTACGATGACCGATACGATGACGTGATGCAGGTCGCGACCGCATCGACGCAAGCAGCCGAGACCCACACGCTTCTTTCTCGCGCTCTGACTTTCATCGCGTCTGATCCCCCACGATCGTCGTGGTTTGCATCATGGGACCCCGATCATCCCGGCGGGCTCGGCAACAAGACCACCGACGAGATCATGCTCACACTGCCCAAGCAGCGCGGAGCTCATCAGGTTCGGGTCGGAGCGAATCGTCTCGATCTCGCCTCGGCACTCGACCTGCTCACCCCGCTCGGGCGCGATCATCGAGCCGATCCCACGGTGCACGCGTGGGCTCAGGTCACTCGTGCTGCGTTGTCCTTTATCGCAGCAGGCAAGGTTCTTCCGTGGGTCAGTCCTGACGGCTGGGATACCTGGCGGGTCGATCCCCTCGACGCCGCAGACCATGACCTGATCGCCGCGCTCGTCCGTGCGATGCCCGCCGCCTGTCATGCAACCCCGCTCGCAATCGCCGGTCGACGAACACCGATCAGCGATCCAACGTTTGCCGTGCGGGCTGCGTGTGACGCGATTGCCGACACGTTCATTCGAACCCCGGCAGCTCGACGGGTCGGGTCACTCACCCTGTTTGCCGACCCGGCGCCGACGCGCGTGCCGCATCTCCGCCCGTGGGTTGACGACCTGGCTGCTGCCCACTGCTCTACTGCTCGACTGGTGCTTCGAATGCACCCACCTGCCGACGGCGCCCCCGCTATGGACCAAACCGACGATCCAAACTGCCGGTGGACGATCCGTTTCCAGTTGCAGAGTCGCACCGATCCGTCGTTACTCGTTGACGCCGCCGACTACTGGCACGCCCCCGATGCAGTCATCGAACGGCTGGGCCGCCAAGCCGAGACGGTGCTTCTGGCGGGACTCCGCCATGTAACCAAGACCGTCGAACCGCTCGCCGATCTGCTCGACGACATTGCTCCGACCTCAGCTCACCTTGACGATGCTGGCCTCGACATTTTGCTCGAACATCTCGACACCCTTGCCGACGCCGACATTGACGTTCGGTGGCCATCTGCCTTGGTGGCACCACGCATTGAGCGGCGCATGGTCATCTCTGTCGGTTCGCCCCAAAGTGGTGTCGCCTCAGCGCTCGACCTTGAGACGTTGCTCGACGTTGATTGGGAGTTCCTGCTCGAAGCAGTCCCACTCACTGGCGATGAACTCAAAATCCTGTCCGAAGCAAAGCGCTCGGTCGTGCCGTTGCGCGGCAGATGGGTCCGCCTGGATCGGATCACCCTCGAGCGGCTGCGGGCCCCCAAGCCCAAGATCACCCCAGCGATGGCTCTTGCCGCGGCGCTCGGGGCCGAGATCGACATTCCGCGACCTGACGAGATCGGGACCGACCCAAATGAGGTGATCGACATCCGAGTCGAGGGAGGCATGCAAGAGCTCGTCGATCGTCTCCATGCACTCACCGGCGGGCGCGAAGCCGACGAGCCTGCTGCGCTCAATGCCACCCTGCGGGCCTATCAGAAGCGCGGCCTGGCCTGGATGTCAGACTTGTGCGAGCTCGGTCTTGGTGGTTGCCTGGCCGACGACATGGGGCTCGGCAAGACCATTCAGGTACTCGCGTTGCATGCCTCCATGCCCGATACCGGCCCCACCCTCGTCGTGTGCCCCACTTCGCTTCTGCGCAATTGGCAACGCGAAGCAGCCCGCTTCGTGCCCGGTGTCGACGTTCGGATCTTCCACGGAGCGAGCCGCACGCTCGACAACCTCGGTGACAACGACATCGTGGTCACGACCTACGGCGTCGTCCGAAGCACCGCCGAGGAGCTCGACCAAATCAGATGGAATCTCGTCGTTGCCGACGAAGCACAACACGCAAAGAACCCGCGGTCACGAACCGCCCGCGCCCTGCGAACAATCAGCCACGGCTCGCGTATCGCCCTGACCGGAACGCCGGTCGAGAACAAGCTGAGCGAACTCTGGTCAATCATCGACTGGGTCGTACCTGGCCTGCTTGGCCCACTAGAGACGTTCCGAAGGGTGACTGCGCTTCCGATCGAACGCGACGGCGACCGCAAAGCAACCGAGGCACTGCGCCGAATCGTCGAACCGTTCCTGTTGCGTCGCAAGAAAACCGACGAGGGCATTGCCCCCGAGCTCCCCGACAAGATCGAACGTGATGTGATCGTGCCGCTCACCGCCGAGCAGATGACCCTGTATCGAGCGACGGTCGATACATCGCTCGCCGAAGTTGCCCAAGCCGAGGGCATTGGCCGCCGCGGGCTCGTCCTCAAACTCCTGACCAACCTCAAACAGATCACCAACCACCCTGCGCAGTTCCTGGGTGAAACCGGCCCTCTCGCGGACCGCTCCGGCAAACTCGAAGCCCTCGACCGGTTGCTTGACCGAGCCGCAGCAGCCAACGAGTCCACGCTCATCTTCAGCCAGTACGTCGCCATGGGCCGACTACTGGTCGATCACCATCAGGCACAGGGACGTCGCATCGAGCTCCTGCACGGCGGGCTCAGTATTAGCGCTCGTCAGGAACTCGTCGATCGATTTCAAAGCCGCGACCTCACGACCCTCGTGCTTTCACTCAAAGCAGGCGGAACCGGCCTGAACCTGACCGCGGCGTCGAACGTCGTCCACTACGACCGTTGGTGGAACCCAGCGGTAGAAGATCAAGCAACCGACCGGGCGTACCGCATTGGTCAAACACAGATCGTCACCGTGCATCGCCTTATCACCCAAGGCACAGTCGAAGACCGAGTAGCTGAGTTGCTCGACGCGAAGCGCAAACTCGCTGACAGCGTCACCGGTGGCGGCGAAAGCTGGATCGGCGAGTTGGACGACGACGAGCTAGCCGAACTCGTGCAGTTGGCGGTCGCCTGATGGCACGCGACTTCGGACGAACATGGTGGGGCAAGGCCTGGCTCGATTCACTCGAAGCGCGAGCACTCGAAGACCCCAACCGTTTACCTCGGGGCCGGACCTACGCGCGACAGGAACGGGTCACCGATATCGAACTGTCACCCGGCATGGTTAGCGCACAGGTATGGGGATCTGAGCCATATCGGACTTCGCTACATGTGCGGGTTTTGACCGACGAGCAGTGGAACGCCGTACTCGACGTCATCATGGCGCAAGCGTCACACGCAGCAACGCTGTTGGCAGGCGAGGTGCCGAGCTCGATCGGGCCGATGGTGTTGCCGGACCGTGGTGATCTTGGCCCCGACTGCTCCTGCCCTGATTGGGCCGAGCTGTGCAAGCATGCCGCCGCGCTCTGTTACACCGCCAGCGATCTCTTCGATGCCGACCCGTTCGCGTTGCTGACGTTGCGGGGGCGTCAACGAGACGACGTTCTCCGTGAGGTCAGACGCCGACGGGGACAACGACTCGGCGTCGACGATCAGACAACGACTGCGACCCCCCGGGGCGCCGATCCGGGGATCTCGGCCAGTGCCGCGTTCAAACGCCCGGTCGAGACATTCGAACGCTCGGCTCCGATCCCTGATCAACCCGCTCGGCTGCGCCCGCTCGCAGCTGGTCCACCAGCCGACTCGGGCATCGACCACGTCGAGCTCGACGAATTGGTCCACGACGCAGCTCGACGAGCATGGAACATGTTGGCTGACGGTCAAACAAGCGGACTGCATCTCAGTGTCGGCTCCGACGTAGTCCGCCGTGCCACCCACGGCGATATCGATCGGATTGCAACGGCCACACAACTCGATAGTGCAGAACTTCGCGCCGCTGCTCACGCATGGAACCGGGGCGGCCACGCTGGCTTCCGTGCGTTACGCGACCGATTCGAATTGCCGTCGGCCGCTTTGGCTGGAGCAGCCCGCAACCTGGGCGATGGCGCAAAGCTGAGAGCCAACACCGTCACGAGCGGAACGACGCAGCTGCGCATCGACCACACCGGGCAGTGGTGGCGTTTCGAACACGACGACGAACTCGGATGGCTCCTCGCCAGCGGCCCAGTCGACGACCCTGCTGACCTCACCTGACCCGCCCCAATCGCTCTTACGCCTAGGTTGCGCGGTCGCACGGGACATACGCTGACAACCGACGATCACCTGAGATCGACGAGGCAGGGACGGCCATGACATCGTTGACACTCGACAATGCCCACCAGGTCGTCACCGCGGCGTCGACCATTGTCGATCAGCTCATCAATGCAGCTCGTGTCGCTGGTGACCCCGATGCGAATCAATCACGAATCTACGCTTTGGCCCACGCCGCTAGCGCGACGCAGATGGCCGAGACTGCGCTTGCATACGCCGAGCGGGGTCCCGACGAGGAACACCTCGCACACATCTTCATCGGCCGTTTCGTCGCCGAACTGGCGGCAACGATCTGGACCAGGGGCAGCGACTGGGGCATTGCAGTCGACGCCCTCGATCCGCACCGCTCATATGTCTCACAGGCAACCGCACCGCACGTTGTCGCCGCCGCCGCCGACCTTGCCGGGTCAACCGGGATCGGCGACGACCTCGAAATGGTTGCCACGACCTTCCGCCAGTTCGCTGCGGACAAAATCGCTCCCCACGCCGAGCAGATCCATCGCCATGATCTCGATATCCCCCAGTCGATCATCGATGCGGTCGCTGAGCTCGGCTGCTTTGGCTTATCGATCCCGACCGAGTTCGGTGGCTCAGCCAACGGCGACGCCAACGACTACATGGCGATGGTCATCGCCACCGAAGAGTTGTCTGCAGCGTCACTCGGCGCCGGAGGATCGCTTATCACCCGACCCGAAATTCTGGCGCGAGCTATCGAGGCCGGCGGGACTGACCTGCAGAAGCGAACGTGGCTTCCGTCGATCGCATCCGGAAGCACGCTGTGCGCCGTCGCGGTCACCGAGCCGGATCACGGCTCTGACGTCGCTGGTCTCAAGGTCAGCGCAACGCCGATCGAGGGTGGCTGGTTGCTGAATGGAACCAAGACCTGGTGCACGTTCGCGGGACGCGCCAACGCCCTCATGGTTTTGGCCCGCACCAATCCCGACCTCACAGCCAAGCATCGGGGGTTGAGCATATTGATCGTCGACAAGCCCAGCGACGACGGTCACGAGTTCCGCCACGAAGTCGACGGCGGCGTACTTGAAGGTCGAGCCATTCCCACGCTCGGCTACCGGGGCATGCACAGCTTCGAGGTCAGCTTCACCGACTGGTTCGTGCCGAGCTCTCATCTCATCGGCGGCGATGACGGCATCGGACGAGGGTTCTACCTGCAAATGGCCGGATTCGAGAATGGCCGGCTTCAGACCGCCGCCCGCGCCGTCGGCGTCATGCAACGGGCATGGGAACTCGCACGAGAGTACGCCGCTGACCGAACCGTGTTCGGCGCACCGGTTGCCGACTACCAGCTCACCCAGGTCAAGCTTGGAACCATGGCGTCGATGATCCAGATGAGCCGTCAGTTCTCGTACGCAGTCGCTCAGAAGATGGCGTCCGGTGACGGAGCGCTTGAGGCCGCCATGGCCAAGGCCTATGTCTGCAAAGCCGCCGAATGGGTCACACGCGAATCGCTGCAAATTCACGGCGGTATGGGATACGCCGAGGAATATGAGATCAGCCGGCTCTTCGTCGATGCCCGAGTACTTTCGATCTTTGAAGGCGCTGACGAGACGTTGTGCCTGAAACTCATCGGACGACGGTTGATTGCGTGAGTTCGCACCGTCACCGACAAAACCTCACGCCCGCAATCCGCTGCGATCCAATGGGCATCTGAACCAGGTCCGCTGATAGCTTCGCTCGATGATCGCTCGGTGGGCCTACAAGGACAAGGTCGCCGCCGTCTTCATCGCTGCCATGTTCATGCAGATCATGGATGGCACGATCATCAACGTCGCGCTCCCAACATTGGCCGACGAATTCGGCGTCCAAGCCCCCGAGATGGACTGGACCGTGCTGTCGTTCACGATCGCGCTCGGTGTTATGACCGCATCGGCTGGCTGGTTCGGAGACCGTTTCGGATTGCGCAAAGTCTTCCTGATCGCGCTCGGCGGATTCATCGTCACTTCGGCGCTGTGCGGATCAGCCCAGTCGCTTGACCAGCTTGTCGCGAGTCGGGCACTACAGGGAGCATCGGCAGGTCTGATCACGCCCATTGGCTCATCGCTGCTATTCAGCGCGTTCCCACTCTCTGAACGCTCGGTCGCGTCGCGCAAGGTCGTCACGGTCGCAGTCATCGCACCTGCCCTCGGGCCGATCGTTGGTGGGGCAATTCTCGAGGTCACGTCGTGGCGGTGGATCTTCCTCGTGAACGTTCCAATTGGGCTCACCGCACTTGTTCTCGCTGCGATCTGGCTGCGCACAGACGACCCAGAGCCGACCGGCGCGTTCGACATCTCGGGCTTTGTGCTGCTGTGTGCCGGAATCGGACTTGGCATGTATGGCATTTCGCGCGGCGGCGAACGAGGCTGGAGCTCGCCTGCGATTCTGCTAAGTCTGGGAAGCAGCGTGCTTCTTCTGGCCATGCTGGTGCGGGTCGAACTGCGCAAGGCAACTCCGCTGCTGCAGTTTCGATTGCTTCGTGAACGCATGTTCCGAACGTGCAACGTGCTGTCGTTGCCGACCTACGCCGGATTCATGAGCCTGATCTATGTGCTCCCCCTCTTCCTGCAGGACGAAGCCGGCCATTCACCCCTCGAAGTCGGATTGGCAATGTTTCCCCAACCGGTGGGCGTGCTGGTCACCAGCCAAATCGTTGGGCGCTATCTGTACAAGCGCGTCGGGCCACGCCGTCTCATGTTGGCCGGGGCGGTGCTTGCCGGTGTGATCAGCGCGGGCATCGGATTGATCGATACCGACACCAATCTTCACGTCGTTCGCGTGGCCATGTTCGCCCGAGGCGCAGCAATGGGACTGTTCTTCGTACCGATACAGGCTGCGGTCTATGCCCGCATCGAGCCGCAAGTCATGACGAGGGCAACCGCGATCTATGGGACGTCCCGCCAGGTCGCGCCTGCGCTCGGCGTCGCAATTTCGTCAACCGTGCTTGCCGCCTCGGGTGGAACCAGCGTGCTCGCATCGGAGCGCCTCGGCGGCTATCAGGCTGCGATGTTTGCCGGCGCTGCGATGTTCGCGGTGGCTGCAGTCATCACGCTGTGGATCCGCGACGAAGACGCCGCCGCCACGATGGTGGATTGACCAGTTCGATCTCCAGCTGGGTGATTCCCGAGCGCGAGAACACCTCACGTTTGGTGCGCCTTTTGACCTATAGGCAGCCCGGTAGGGGCTTTCGGGCTGACGCCTTCGCGTGCAATGTGCCTCGGGCCCCATTGCCCAAATAGGTGAAAACCCTCACGGTGAATGCACACACCTCAATCACCTGGAGCACACCATGAAGAAGATCCTGATCACCATTCTCACCGCAGTCATGTTGATGGCCACGGTGCTGCCAGCTGCGCCAGAAGCGCAGGCGCAACCCGGATCGCTGGGTGCTCTGCCACATTGGGAAGTGTGCAGCTTTAGCGCCACGTCTACAGTTCCAATCGATTCAATCATCGTGCTGACCGACACTGGCCAGGTCTCGAAATTCAGCCTGGGCAAGCTTCCACCGGCTGCTCGAATGGACGTCACGATTGTGGGCAGTGTCGACGTAGCCCTTCTCACCGCTGGCGACCAGAACGAAGTCTTCTTCCGGGAACTCACCATTCCGAACGAGTGCAAGGACCAACCCGCTCGTTTGCTTCGCACCCTCCCCACGTTCCTTACGCCACTGACCTTCAGCCGTCCAGCGTTGCGCATCGCTTCTCGGTGACACACGGGTCGTAGCGCCCGGTCTCCAGACGATGAGAAAGTGACATAGCAAGGTCGGCGAGTGAGCGCACTCGCCGACCTTGCTCATTTCTCGTCAATGAGCGACGAACACTGTCCCGAACAACGCCTCGCGACCGGTGAGACGCTTACGCTGACCCCATGCACACCGACGCAGCCCGGACCGCCGAAACCACCGCTCTACTCCAGCAGATGATCCGTAATGAATGCGTCAACGATGGCACGCTCGAATCAGGTGAAGAGGTCCGCAACAGTGACCTGCTCGAGAACTTTCTCGAAGGCACAGGGCTCGACGTCGAGCACTACGAGCCGGCGCCAGGGCGTCGGTCGATGGTCGCCCGCATCGAAGGTTCTGACCCCACGGCCCCGTCGCTGTGCATCATGGGCCACACCGACGTCGTGCCGGTGAGTCGCGACGGCTGGTCCCGGGATCCCTTCAGTGGGGACCTCATCGACGGCGAAGTATGGGGCCGAGGAGCGATCGACATGCTCAGCCAAACCGCTTCGATGGCTGTTGCGTTCAAACATCTGGCGACAAGCAGCTTCCGCCCGAAGGGCGACTTGATCTTCTTCGGGGTTGCAGACGAAGAAGCCGGCGGCGTATGGGGCGCCAAATGGATGCTCGAGAACCACGCCGACGCCCTCGCCTGCGACTACGTCATTACCGAATGGGGCGGCGTCCCCATGCAGACTCCTCACGGCACCGCGTTGACCCTCAATGTCGGCGAGAAGGGGATCGCCTGGCAGCGACTAAAGATCAAGGGAACACCAACCCACGGCTCCATGCCCTACGGCACCGACAACGCCCTGGTCAAAGCTGCCGAGGTTGTCCGTCGACTCGCGGAGTACCGACCAACTCCGTCCATGCATGAACTCTGGACAGCCCAGGTGCACAACCTTCCGTTCGACGACGATGTCAAGGCATCGATGCTCGACCCCGACCGGCTAGACGATGCTCTCGCAGCCATGCCCAACCAACTCAAAGCCCGTCACCTGCACGCCTGCTCGCACACCACCTTCAGCCCGAACGTCGTACACGGCGGCACCAAGACAAATACCGTGCCAGATGAGGTAGTCATCGAGCTCGATATTCGCACGCTGCCCGGCGAAACGCCCGAGGATGTGCAGGCACACCTCAAGCTCGCACTCGGAGATGAGACCTACAACAAGATTGACATCGAGCCCATCCACCTCGACCCTGCCACCGAGTCGCCCACAAACAACGCATTGTTTGAGGTTCTGACAGATGTCATGACCTCGGCGCATCCTGGTTCGCGAATCCAGCCCTCGCTCATCGTCGGCGGCACCGACGCCCGCTTCTTCAGAGATGTCGGCGCAGTCGCCTACGGCGCCGGACTGTTCTCGCCAGAAATGTCATTTGAAACGTTCAGCGATCGCTTCCATGGCCACGACGAACGGATCGACGTCGAGTCGCTCGCACTCAACACCGAACTCTTCGTCCAAGTCCCAACCCGCTTGTTGCAGTAGATAGCGCAGTAGGAACGCGTCGAAAGCGCTGTTCTACGGTCGCCATATGGACATTGTTGCCCTGACTCCAACTATCGGCGCCGACGTGCACGGCGTTGACCTCAACGAGCTCGATGACTCGTCGTTCCCGATTGTCCACAAGGCGCTGCTCGAACACCAGGTTCTGCCCACTACGCAGTGAACGACTATTTCCCGCAAACACGGATCATGGATCGCGTCACGATTGCCGGGACCACCCCGGTCTGACCCGCTCGCACGGCCATCACCGACGCCAATCCTGAGGGATGAGGTCGACCAGTACAATGGGCCAATGAAGGTCGACGAAGCTATGCGTGTAGTAGCCAAAGCCCGTCGCACATGATCTGGCTCTACGTTGCCAGCGCCGTGTTCGGGGGCTCATTTGCCATTCCGATGGTGCTCGGCGGCATGGACTTCGATGCCGATGTCGAATTCGACGGCGACTTCGATGCCGATATGGACGTCGCTGGCGATGTTGGAGGCGACCTTGTCGCTCATGGCCCCGACATGGGGGTGAGCTTCTTTGACGGTGTCGGCGACCTTGTTAGCGCCATGTTGTCATTTCGATCGCTCGTCTTTGCCACTTTGTTCTTTGGCGTTGCCGGAATGGTTTTGACCGCAACCGGTTCGGCTGAGCTTTTCACGCTCGTTGCCGCAGCCGCATTGGGGATCTTCGCCGCGACGGTCAATGGCTCGGCAATGCGCTTCCTCATGGGCAGTCAATCGTCCTCGCACATCACGACGAGCGACATGCACGGTTCACTTGCCCAAGTCGTTCTGCCAGTCGGCGATGACCGCAAGGGCCGAATCAGAGCTGAGATCGCCGGTCAAACCGAATATTTCACCGCACTACCTATGCGCTCCGGCGGCGACGAGTTCGTCACCGGCCAAGAAGTGGTCATCGTCGAGGTCGACAACGGCACCGCACGAATCGCTTCTATCGCAGCTCGAGAACTTGGCGGCTAGCCAGTGCCAGAACTCTTCCCATTCTCAGTCCCACATTCACCCTCAACGGAGGTCCCATGTCCGCTCTCGTGATCATCGCCATTTTGCTCGTCGTCATTTTGATGACGGTCGCAATGGCCATCAAAAGTCTGGTCGTGATCTGCCCACCGAACCAGGTGGCCGTGGTATCTGGGCGCAGTCGCACACTCAGCGACGGACGCACCGTGGGCTACCGCGTCATCAAAGGCGGACGAACTATCCGTCTTCCGATCGTAGAGCGCATCGACTTCATGGACCTGAACACCATCCCGATCGATGTCTCAGTGAGCAACGCGTATTCAAAGGGCGCAATCCCTCTCGATGTCCAGGGCGTCGCCAACATCAAAGTATCGAGCCGCGAGGGAGTACTTGAGAATTCCGTCGAACGCTTTCTCGGCCAAGACTCGCACTACATCCAGCAGATTGCGAAAGAGAACCTCGAAGCCAACTTGCGTGGCGTGTTGTCCACGCTTACGCCCGAGGAGGTCAACGAAGATCGCCTGAAATTTGCGCAGACGCTGATTGACGAAGCCGATGACGACATACGCACACTCGGTCTGGAGCTCGATGTGCTCAAGATCCAGAACGTCACCGATCAGGTCGGGTACCTCGAAGCGGTTGGCCGTCGACGCACCGCGCAAGTTCTGACCGAGGCTCGCGAGTCCGAAGCACAGCAAGAGGCCGACGCCGAAGAGGCCGAAGCCGAAGCCCGGCGGCGTTCCGAAATGGCCCGCATCAACGCAGACCTCGAGATCGCCGAGAAGAACAACCTGTTGCGGGTGCGAAACGCCGAACTCGAGGCCACAGCGGTTGCGAGCGAGAAAGAGGCAATCGTCGCCGGTGAACTGGCGAAGGTGACGGCTGAACAGAATCTCGAAATTCAGCGCGTTCAGTTGCAAAAACGTCGGCTCGAAGCTGACGTCATCGCACCCGCCCAGGCAGCGCGCGACGCTGCGGTACTGCGGGCGAATGGTGAGGCAGCCGCCATCATCGCTGATGGCGAGGCTCAGGTTGCGGTCCTACAGAAGCTCACTGAACAGTTCAAAGCGGCTGGGTCCGATGCGCAACAGATCTTTCTGCTCAACATGTTGCCTGACCTGGTCGCACAGATCACCGGCACGATCGAGGGCATCGACATCGACCGGATCACGGTCATTGATCAGGGCGGCCACCCAGGCAACGGTGCCTTGCCTGGGCTCGTATCGCAAATGCCAGCAGCGGTCATTGCGATCACTGAGCAGATCGAGGCTGCCACTGGCGTGAACATCTTGTCGGCGCTCGACCGATCCGACACCAAGGCGGCCGACGCACACGCGTCACAGGCCAAAGCAATCGAATCGACCGAGCCGTCAACGACGGGCCGCGACTAACCGGGTGCTACGCAAAGATCTCTGGAGCTCCCAGCTTGGCGTGAATCTGATTCGCGATCTGTGGGTTCAGCTGTAGCCCCTGTGCCACTGCACCCAGATACTGCGCTTCGCGCTGGGTGTCGAGCTTCATGCCCATCAACGAGAAGGCATAGACCTGCTGTGCCATGTCCTGGGGAACTGAGCTAAGGAATGCGTCGAGATCAACAGGCGCTTGGAGCTCTTCGCGCAAGAACCGGCGTTCGTTCTCGTCAACTTCGCCAAGTCGACCAACAATATTCTGGACCTCAGACTCATCGATCTGACCATCGGCCTTGGCGGCATTGCACATCGCCTTGATCAACAACATTGCGTCGTTCGACTCTTTTTCGGGAACCGCCTGAGCAGGCTGCCCGCCGCCGGTCAGCGACCCGAGGAGTGAACCAAGACCGCCTCCACCGCCGCTTGCCGCGTTGGCTGCGCCACCACCCCCACCGCCTCCGAGCAGGCCGGCGAGTGCACCAAGACCGCCTGCGCCGCCACCCCCACCGCCGCCGAGCAGGCCGGCAAGAGCACCAAGACCACCCCCGCCTCCGCTGCTACGTCCACCGCCACCGCCACCGAGCAGACTTCCGAGTACGTTGCCGCCTGTGGCGTTATTGCCCATTAGGCTTCCGAGCAGTTTGATTGCGTCCATGGGGTTCTCCTCTGTTGGGGTCCGGGGTGACCTTCGCAACCCGTAAACGCCGGGCAAGCGCCAGCTATTCCGACGGGTTGCCGACGAGGTCACAACGTCAGGCACTATTGAGCGATGGCCGCCGTCGATCCGCCCCAGTTCAATCCACATCTGCGCGAACAGCAACTGCGCACCGAAGCTGACGGATGGGACGTCGCTGACCCTGAGCAGGCAGTAGCCGAAGACCTGACCGTCATCGACGTTTCCGGGTGGAAGCCGACTCTCGGTCTTCGACCGGCACCCATTGCCAATGCAGTGCGAGATGCATGTGAACGCGTCGGGTTCTTCCAGATCACCGGGCACGGTCTCAGTTCACGGATTATCGAACAAGCGACTTCGATGAATCGGGCCTTTCATGCGCTTCCGCTCGAGACCAAGATGTCAATTGCGATGGACCAGCCCGGCGCCATCGGCGGCGTGGGATATCTACCGATCGGGCACAACAAGCTCCCGAAACGAGCGGTTGGCAACCGCAACGCCGCGTTCATCGTGAAGACCAGCGCCGACCTCATGGCCGACGACAACCTGTGGCCAACCGAGGCTGAACTACCGGGCTTTCGACGCGCGGTCACCGACTACCTGACAGCGATCTCCGACTTGGCGATGCAGGTCGTCACCTTGTACGAGGCAGCCCTAGGTCTTGACCCGGGTTTCTTAGACACCGCGTTTACCGGCCCGCTCGCACGGCTGCGATTCAGCCACTACCCGCCAGGCGAGTGGGATGCCCCCGTTAGTGGTGCCACGTGGGGTTAGAGCCGTTGGTTGGTTGAGCAGGTGTGAGCGTACTCGTTGGGGGTTTGGTAGTCGAGCGATGAGTGCCGGTGACGCTGGTTGTAGCTGGTCTTCCAGTCGGTGA